>WFWZ01000413.1 GCA_015490875.1 Planctomycetaceae bacterium | reverse complement strand
GTCGTGACGGTGACGAGTATATTACGAAACCAAGTCGCAAAGTGCTTCAAACCGGTCGGCATGGCTTCCTATCTCTATTCTACATGGCTGCCGGCCAGCGATCCGCCCCACAACGGGGGAAGGCCAGCCAAACATGGCACCGCGCGGTCATTATAGGGGCCGGCGGCCCGGCCGCAACCAAGCATTCGAAGCAACGCGGCTGAAAGGCAATGCAGTTCAGAGGGAACGCGGGTTGCCATAAGACCTATGGGACGTATGCGACCTATAGGACGGCGCCGCGGCGCGGCGGAGAGGGAGCTGAGGATGAAATCGAACGCCAGACGAACGACTAACCCGCTTTCCATCTGCTTGCTACAAAAAAAGCCCTCTGCGCTCTTTGCGGCTCTGCGAGAAACGCACTCTCCGCGGCTCTGCGAGAAAAAAGACACCGGTTTTCGTCAGGCAGGAAAGCGTGAGCTATCGGGAGATGACGAGTTCTCCTTCCCGCTGCGTCTTTTCCCGAAAGCGGCTCGTCAACTCGCGAAGCACGGGGCGCTCTCCCGTTCCGATCGTCCGACCGTCGATCTCGACGACCGGTGCCAACTCGCCCATCGTTCCCGTGCAGAACGCTTCGTCCGCTTTATAAGCCTCTGCCAATGTCAAGTCGCCGACCTCGCTCGGGATGCCGGCTTCCTCGCATAACTCGAGCACCACTTGGCGCGTGATGCCTTCGGGACACGCGACTGGGCGACTGGTCCGAACAACCCCACTCTGAACAAAGAACAGATGCGTGGCATTGGTCTCGGCAATGAAACCTCGCGCATCGAGCATCACGGCATCATCGGCACCGGCGACATTCGCCTCGATCTTCGCCAAGATCGAATTGAGCAGGTTGTTGTGATGAATCTTCGGATCGAGGACATCCGCGGTCGGCCGCCGAATCGAAGCCGTGATCAGCCGTATGCCGCTTGGATCGTAGACCGGCCTCTTGTACTCCGCGAGAACGATCAGCGTTGGTCCGGACTGATTGAGTCGCGGATCCATGCCGCTGGTGATCTTCACGCCTCGAGTCAACGTCAACCGAATGTGCACTTCGTCGCGCATCTGGTTCGCTTCGAGTGTCCTTCGGATCGCCTCGATCATCTCCTCGTCCGACGGGATCTCGGAAAATGCGAGTGCCTGAGCCGAGGCACGAAGGCGAGCCAGGTGTTCGCGAAGCCGAAAGATGCGGCCGTCGTAAAGCCGCAACCCTTCCCACACGGCATCACCGCCTTGCACGACCGAATCGAACGGACTGACACCGGCCTCGTCACGGTGCGCCAACTTGCCGTTGACGTATACGAGAATGTCGCGATTGCGAGGATCGAACTGCTGCAGCATGGTGGACCTCGAAGGTTAGATCAGTCGGCCGCCCGATCGACACGTGGCGCAACAAGACGGCGTTCACTTCATACGTCGGGACAGATCTTGGCTTGAGCGAGTTCCTCATACAGAGGGAGGCAAGCGTCGTAAACCGGACGAAGCCTCTCGGGAAGCGGCTCTTCCTTCGGCTCGTATCGCCCGAATGTCGTCGTTTGCTCCACCTTGGCATACCAATAGGGTGCCCATGCCCCGTCGGTCTCGCGCAGCCCCGGCTCCCAACGCAGCATGGCCCGGTCGAAGGGAACGCCCAGTCGAGCGCAAAGAGCGCGCAACGTCGGTTCGGGAGCCAGCAGCACGTCCCGGCTATCGACGACGGCCGGCTCGTCTCCTCGAGCCCGACGGCGTCGGAAGAGCTCGACTTGCTGTGGGAGCCCCGTGTCCTCGACGCGAATGTCGGGAAGAAACTCCGCCAGTGACAACAGCATCTCCCGAGGGTCGCGGATCAGAAAGGCGTGGGTGAGCTCGTCCAACCAGTCGCGACCGACATCGGGCAGGAGATGATGGGCCATGTGCTTTTGGTACCAGATCGTCTTGCCGTCGGGAACGGGACCGGTGAGCCACGAGACGACGCGGCGCCAGTCGGTTTCATGACGGGCCAACGTGGCCTCGCGGCCTGGATGGTCCAGCCCGGTCGCCAGGAGATAATGAGCATAGAGTGGTTCGTCGGTGACATGACAATCGGAGCGGCTTCCCCACGAGCGCATCAGGGCCGTGGAGATGTTGCGAGGACCGGACCACATGGCGATACGCACAGCCATGGCGTAGGTTTTCTCGATTTTTTTCATGCCACTTGACGAAAATGCCGATCGCCGACTATACCCTATAGCCTTGTGGTCTTTCGAGGCCCCAAGCGGCGGCCCCTTCGTCTAGCGGTCTAGGACACCGGCCTTTCACGCCGGTAACACGGGTTCGAGTCCCGTAGGGGTCACTTGGCCGGTGCCGAGCATCTCTGGACGGAGCGTGATTGGGCGGCGGTATGGTACTTCCCTGGGCACGCGATTGGCGGCTTCGTGCCGATACCGTCTATCTCAACCACGGCTCCTTCGGACTAGCGCCTCAACCGGTGCTCGCCGAACAACGCCGCTGGCAGCAGCGGATGGCCGAGCAACCGATGGACTATTTCGTGCGGCAGTATGAACCGGCGTGGCTTAAGGCTCGAGCAACGCTGGCTCAGTTCATCGGCGCGGAGCCGGACTGCGTGGCCCTCCTGGAAAACGCGACGGTGGCGATGAACGCCGTGGCAGCCGCATTCCCGCTCGCTCCCGGCGATGAAGTTCTCGTCACCGATCACGAATACGGCGCGGTCATCCGAACGTGGGAACAAGCCTGTTCGGCTGCCGATGCGCACCTCGTCACCGCCGCCATCCCTTGGCCGCTTCACGACGAACACGAAATCGTCGAAGCTCTTTTCTCTAAGGCGACCGACCGGACACGGTTGATTGTGTTCAGCCACATCACGAGTCCCTCGGCACTGATCCTGCCGGCCGCCCTCATCACCGAAGAAGCTCGGCGACGTGGCATCGCCGTGTGTATCGATGGCCCGCACGCAGTGGCCCAGATTCCGTTGTCGCTTCGTGATCTGGGCTGCGACTTCTACACGGCCAGTTGTCACAAGTGGCTGGCGGCTCCTCTGGGATCGGGCTTCCTCTACGCCTCGCCCCAATGGCACGACCGGCTCGAGCCGCTCGTGACCAGTTGGGGGAGACTGCCTCCGACTGAGCCTCGGCAGTGGTGGGAACGATTCCTGTGGCGAGGGACACGCGACAGCACAGCTCTGCTGGCGATCCCGGCAGCCATCGAGTACCTGCGGGACTGCGTCGGCCTGTCGAACTTTCGCCGGACGACCCACGCACTCGCCCAAGAGGCCCGCACCAGACTCCTCGATCGGTGGTTCGGTACAAGTTGGACGCCCGACGAAGCCCGTTGGTACGGATCGATGGTCACCATCCCGCTTCCGCCCGGCCCCGCCCGACCGCTCCAGCAACGCCTATGGGAACACCATGGAATCGAAGTGCCCATCATCGAGTTCGATTCGGCTCGGTGGATCCGAGTCTCTTGTCACCTCTACAACAGCTCGGCCGACCTGGAGCGACTTGTCCGAGCCCTCGAGGAAGAGATCGAGCGGGAACCTCGGATTGCCTGGGAGGTCAGCACGGTGCCGGCAGGTCGCGAGCCTTGAAGATGCGACTGGCCAGTACCAGAGAGAGCATTCCCGAGCCGGCAAGGAACAAGTTCATCCCGGCAGGTCCCAAGTGGGTCGCGTGAGCTGGAACGTCGGTGATCCAAAGCGACCAGAGCCGGTCGGGATCTTCGGTGGCGATTTGAACGACGCGCTGAGGTTCGTAGGCCGTCAAAAACGTGAACGCGCGAAGCCATGACAATCGCGGATCGGCCAACGCTACGATCTTGAAAATGATGGCGACCGCGAAGCAGCCGGAAGACCAGCCGATCGTCCGCCACCGGTAGCGGTCTAGTGATGAAAAAAGCGTCGATAGACCGAACAGGAAGACGCCGAGCGAGAAAAGATTGACGGTCGGTAGTACGAACGTCCGAGGATGAACCTCGGTCGACAGAGGCACGCGCACCGTGGGAACGTCGGCTACCAGCGACGTGGCCGGTCCGATGCCCGGTAGGGGAATCGGCTTGGGGATCGTGGTAAACCGGATACCGACGTAGATGCCCAGCCACACCAGCGTGGAGAGAATCAAGAGTCCCACGAGCGCTACGATCGCCTTGGACCAGAAAAACGCGCTGCGGCTCACCGGCTGCCCCAACACCATCTCCATCGTGCCTCGGCTCAACTCGCCACTGACCACATCCGAGCCACGACCGATCGACCAGATCGCAAAACTCATTACCACGATCAACTCTTCGAACGTCAACGTGATGCGCCCGTTGTACGTAACGAGTTGGCTGATGTCGACCGGAAGAAACTGTTCAATCTGCGGCACCTGCTTGAGAATCGTTTCGAAGTTGGGCATGGGAACAATGCCCACGATCCAGACGCGCAGCCAGCAAAAGGCGAACAGAATGAGCCCCATTCCCGCCAGCATGAGGCGGGATTCGCTGATCGCCTTGCTCCAGAGTGCCCGATTCACGTCACGCGTCTCTTTGTTCCGGAGGATGGAGTTTGTCATAAATGGCCTGCAGACCGACCGGTTCGATCTGGATCTCGGCCAGCGGCATGGAAGCCAACCAGCGGAGTACGCGAGCCAGTTCCGTGTGCGTTTCCAACTGAAACCGTCCGTCTGGATCCGCCTTGACGCTGATATGTTCCGCGAGCTCAGGCGGGATCTTTAGCTCTCCCGAAGCGCCGGCGGGAGACTCGAGCCGCAATTGGATGCGGTGGAGTCGTTTGAGTTCCGAAAGGACTTGAAGTCGCTCGAGGCGACCTTGACGCAAGATGCCCACTCGATCGCACGTCTGTTCCACCTCCGCCAACACGTGCGAAGAAAACAGAACCGTTCGCCCCTCATCTCGAGCTTCCACGACCAGACGCATCACTTCGCGGCGCACCGTCGGATCGAGGTTCGATGTGGGCTCATCGAGGATCACGATCGGCGTATCGGCACCCAAGGTGGCAGCCAGTGCCAGTTTCTGGCGCATTCCCGTCGACATGGAAGCGACGCGTCGGGAGAGGTCGAGTTCGAGGCGTTCGGCCACCCGGTGTAGCCGGGCCACGTTGCCTCCTGGGCGAACCGATGCGAAGAAACGGAGCACCTGACGGCCGGTCATGTGCCGAAACAGGCGCGGGTCTCCGGGGAGGTACGAGACGTGGCGTCGCACTTCCAGCGACTGCCGCTGGCAGTCGTACGACTCGACGAACGCTCGTCCTTCCGTCGGCTGCAAGAACCCCAGCAGCAGACGCAGGAGCGTCGTCTTCCCGGCTCCGTTGGGCCCCAGCAACCCGAAGGCTTCGCCACGTTCGACGGTGAGCGAACACGCGTCTAGCGCGCACAGCGAGCCGTAGCGTTTGGTCAGACCTTCAGTGCGGATCGGCGCCACGGCGTCCATCGAGGTTCTCCGTTCCGAAATGCGTTCGACGCCGTCTCACCCTACCGCCCGCTCCACGCCGACTCAAGAACCCTCCGCCCTCTCCCTCCCTGACGGCTCAACCTCCTCCAAACGTACCGTCCGTTTCTCCACGGAACTGACCACGGCCGCATCGACCATCTGCTGGCCGATTCGACAAATGGAAAGGGTCATCGGACCGTCCAACGGACTCCCCTGCTCGCGGCAATCGATCCAGTGGGCAATAGGGTTTTGTAGTGCCAACGGGAGTTCATCGACGGGCAAGTCGACGCCGGCGGGATGCCGGTGGTCCTGAAGACGTACGGTGCTCTCGTAGTCATAGCTGCTCAACGTTCCCTCCGTGCCGACCAGGACGAATCCGCACTTGGGCTGAGGCTGGTGCACCCAGGGATCGGTAAACGTTCCCCAGCGAGTCTCGAATTTGGAAAGCCCCTGAGCGTAACGGGCGATGACGACGGCGTGTTCGTCGACTTCCAATCCCGGCGGGTCGTCGACAACCGCGGTAATCTCCATCGGCACCCGGCCGCCCAAAAACCACGTTCCCAAAGTGGTGCCGTATCCCAGATAATCGAGCAGCGATCCGCCTCCGGCAGCGCGTCGATAGAACCAACTTCGCGGCTTTTCCCGTGCCACCTCTTCCGCCGTTCGTTCTTCCTTGCCGCTGGTATGCCACAGCGGTCCCCGGTTCCCGTCGTAATAGTGAACTTCGAGCACCTCGCCAATCGCTCCCTCTTGCACCCGCCGATACGCCGTGCGGTGGCACGGATACCACGCCAGCGGCCAGTTGATCATGAGTCGGCGCTCATCATGCGCGACGGCGGCGATCATCGCGTCGGCGTCGGCGAGCGTGGCGGCCATCGGCTTTTCCATCAAGATGGGAATCTCATATGGAGCCAGACGCTCAACCCATTCCCGATGCCCCGCGGTCGACGGGCAGACGATCAGGAGATCGGGCTGGGTCGCCTCGATGCACTCGGAAGGATCGACAAACACCGGCACATCGTCCAACTCGAGTTGGCGCCGAATCGGCTCGAGACGGTCGGGATCGCGATCGCACAAACCCACGATCTCGGCTCGAGGATGTTCCCGGGCGAACGCCAGATTGTCTCCCATATGAAAATGTTCGAAGCAGATACCGGCGATGCGCCACGGACGATCAGACATGACGTGGCTCCTCCAATCTCAACGGTTCTTGCGAGTCTCGTTACGACACCTTCGTGGCAAACATCGATTGTAAGTAGCGTCCCGTGATGCTTTCGCTACAACGAGCCACTGTTTCGGGAGGCCCGGCTACCACGACGCGCCCACCTTGTTCGCCGCCTTCCGGACCCAAGTCGATGACCCAGTCCGCTGCCTGAATCAAATCGAGTTGGTGCTCAATGACGACGACCGTATGACCTTGGTCGACCAATTGTTGCAGCGCTTGTAGCAGCATCTGGATGTCGGCCAGGTGGAGGCCGGTTGTTGGTTCGTCCAGCAGATACAGGACGTGACCGCGAGCGGGTTTGGCGAGTTCGGTCGCCAATTTGACGCGTTGCGCCTCGCCACCCGAGAGCGTATGCGCAGGCTGCCCGAGTCTCAAATATCCCAAACCGATCTCCTCAAGGCGTTCCAGCGGAAGGCGGATCCGAGGAATCTCCGAAAAGAACTCGACAGCCTCGACCACCGACATTTCCAACACGTCGGCGATTGTCTGGTGGCGGTAGCGGACCTGGAGTGTCTGACGATTGAACCGACGTCCTCCGCACCGGTCGCACGCGACATGCAAGTCGGCAAGCATTCCCATTTCGATGCGCCGAACGCCATGGCCACGACACGCCTCGCACCGGCCGGCCGCGTGGTTGAAACTGAATCGCCTCGCAGTGAAACCTCGCTGCCTCGCTCCCTTGGTCTGAGCAAACAGCTTTCGGATCTCATCGAAAATGCCGGTATAGGTCGCCGGCGTGCTCCGAGAACTTCGGCCGATGGGAGACTGATCGACGCCCACCAACTGCACAATCTGTTCGGCACCCGTCAGTGAAGTAAACGGACCGGCGACCGCACGGCGATCACCCAGCGCCTGCCGAACCGCCGGCTCCAGCGTGCCATGAATCAGAGAACTCTTCCCCGACCCGCTCACGCCAGTGACACAGACAAGTCGCCCCAACGGAATCGAGACATCGATCTCACGAAGGTTGTGCGTGGCGGCACCGCGCAACTCGAGCCACTTGACCTCCTCGACCGACCGCCTCGGTCTGTTCGACGAAACCAATCGCTCTCCCCGCAAGAACGCTCCCGTCGGCGATTCGGGCACGCCCATGACCTCTTCCACACTGCCGCACGCAATAACACGCCCTCCGGACGGTCCTGCACCTGGTCCCAAATCGATCATGTAATCCGCCGCCGCGATAATCGCGGGATCGTGTTCCACGACGATCACGGTGTTTCCTCGAGATGCCAGTCGTTTCAGCGATGCAATGAGCCGCTCATTGTCGCGCGGATGCAAGCCGATCGAAGGCTCATCCAATACGTAGCAGACTCCTGAAAGGGATGTTCCGATGGCATTGGCCAACCGGATGCGTTGCAGCTCGCCGCCGCTGAGCGTGTCCGCGCGGCGCGCCAGGCCCAGGTAATGGACACCGACTTGGCAGAGAAACACGAGTCGCGAGCGGATCGGCTCCAGCAGCGCCGACTCCAACTCACAATACTTGGAAGGCAGCTCGAGTCTCTCGAACCAGGATGCTGCCTCCCCTATCGTTTGGTTCAACAGCTCAGGCAAAGACTGGTCGCTCAGACGCACGCAGCGTCCAGCTTCGGAAAGACCGCTCCCGGCACACGTTCCACAGGGAACCTCAGCAAGAAGCGATTCGAGTTGTTCCAATTTCGCGGCATCGGTGAGCGTCGAATGGTATTGGTTCACGAGGGTTTGGAGGCCACGAAACTTGGGGCGACCGCAGCCCTGCCAAATCTTCTTCCTCGCTGCGGCCGAGAGGTCCGCAAGAGGCACATCCTTCGGCAGCTTCAGCTTTTCCAGGAAGGTCTCGAGTGCCTCAACGATCTGAGGCGCTAGTGAGGCAATTGGCTGAGTGGCAAACGCAGATGTCGGGTCGGGCCACAGCGTGTCAAGGGTGAACGTGAGCTGCACGCCCAGTCCTTGGCAGTCGGGACATGCGCCATACGGACTGGCTGGATTGAAATGCCGCGGCTCGATCCCCTCCAGCGCAAACCCGCAATCGGGACACGCCAGTCGTGACGCATAACGCCGCTCGCTCCATTCCGAATCTTTGCGTCCTCGAATCAATGCGACCAACTGGCCATACGGATTGTCCAACGCGGCACGGATGGACTCGGCCAAACGTTTTTCGATGCCGCCTCGCAGGATGATTCGATCGACGACGAGTTCAACCGTGTGAGGCTGGTTTGGCTCCAAAGGGTGTCGCGGTTCGTCCAGGTCGATCAGCGTTCCATCGACGCGAGCCCTCAAGTAGCCGCGACTGCGAAACTCCTCCAGGAGTGACTCGGCGCCCTCTGCGCTGTTGCGTAGATGAGGCGCCAGCAGAATCACTCGTGTCTCCTCTGCCAGCCTCATCAAGTCCGCCTGGATCTCCTCAAGACTGCTCCCGGCAATCGGCTGATGGCAGCTCGGACAGTACGGCGTTCCCGCGCGAGCAAACAGAACTCGGAAGTAGTCATGCAATTCCGAAGCGGTGGCTACGGTGGCTCGGGGATTGCGAGCCGTCGGGAATTGGTCGATGCAGATAGTCGGTTGCAGACCGTCGATCAAATCGACGTCCGGCCGCTCCACCTGCCGAAAGAGTTGGCGAGCTCGCAGCGACAGTGTTTCCAGGTATTGCCGGCGTCCCTCGGCGAAGATCGTGTCGAACACCAGACTGCTCTTGCCTGAACCACTGCAGCCGGTCACCACCACGAACCTCGCATGGGGGACATCCACATCCACCGAGCGGAGGTTGTGCACGCGAGCACCTCGAACGCGAATCCGGCCTTCGGACTCGCGAGGCGAACGATTGACGGCAGGAGTGGAAGGGTCCAGCACAGACATGCCATGGAACGAACGGGGTCGGCCCCCGCGTTCGCCGGCTACGCGGCAAGGCGGAACATCGAGCGGGGGCGCAAACACTCAACTTACCATCCTCACCCTACCCTGGCCACTGAAGCGGGCTGGCCCTATCGTTTGTGGTCAGAAGACTTCGACCGGAATCCCCTCCTTTTGCTGCCATGGTATAGTGGAAGAAGCGCCGTCCACCACAGCGGAGACGGCTCGAATCATGATCAGAAGTGTGGCCGGCGTCAGGACGGGACGGACGGGGATACCGTCGAGAGGTAAAAACGCGGACCTTCCTCCCGGATCAGGGGTGAGGGGCGCGAGACAGGAATGCCGCACCAACTGGAATGCGGACCATGAGTGCATCTCTTGTCGAGTACGATCAGTGGAAAGGCTGCATCGAGTATGCCGCGCTCACCGACATCGGGATGCAACGGACGACGAACCAGGACGCGCACTCGATCGTCCTGGCCAGCGACGAAGCGGCATGGGCTCGTCGGGGACACTTGTTCGTCGTGGCCGATGGGATGGGGGCCCATGCGGCGGGCGAATTGGCGAGCCGGATGGCCGCAGACGGGATCCCCACGCACTACCTCAAAATGCGGGATGGGATGGAGCCGTGGGAAGCATTGCGCGCTTCCATCCAACAAGCCAACGCTGAAGTACACGCGCGAGGACAAGCCAATCTCGACTTTTACAACATGGGCACTACAGCAAGCGTCCTGTTGCTGATGCCCACCGGCGCCCTCATCGGTCACGTCGGGGATAGCCGCGTCTACCGCCTTCGCGGCAACCAGTTCGAACAATTGACCTTCGACCACAGTCTTGTATGGGAGTTGCAGGCAGCCGGGCATCCAACGGCGGGAGCTCCCGATTCGGCGATCCCCAAGAACATCATCACGCGGTCGCTCGGACCCAACCCCACCGTCCAAGTCGACGTGGAGGGTCCCTATGGCCTGCAAGAAGGCGACGTCTTCCTGCTCTGTTCGGACGGCCTGACCGGTCAGGTCGCCGACGAAGAAATAGGAACGATCCTGTGCAGCCTCCCCCTGGCAACAGCCGCCCAAGTCCTCTGCGATCTGGCCAATCTCCGAGGCGGCCCCGATAATATCACCGTGATTCTGGTCCGTGTTCTGCGCTCCCCTCCCGCTGAATTGGCGTCGACGCCGCTGGCAAGGACGACGACCGGTGAGCGTCCACGCTCGATCCCCGCCTGGTTCTGGATCTCGCTGGCCAGTGATGCCCTTCTGGCTGTGGCCCTGGCCGTCCTCGGCATGACCGTCGTCGCCGCTGTTCTGGGAAGTGCCGCACTGCTGGCCCTCTTGGGGGCCGCCGTCTACTGGCTAGTCAGCCTTCCCGAAACGAGACACTTGCAAGGCCGGCTCGGGAAAGGCCCCTACCGACGTGTCCGGTGCCAGGCCAGTCGCTCGCTCGTCGAAAAGTTCGATACGATCGTGCGGCAACTCGAGGAGGCAGCCGTCGAGAACGGATGGCCCGTCGATCTGAAGGCCTTCGAAAAACTCGTCGGCGAAGCCGCGGAAGCCGCACAGGGAGGCAACTACGATCACGCACTCCACTGCTACGCTCGCGCCACAAGGCACATGATCGAAGGCCTGCAAATGGGAGGACACGACGAAGATTCCCCGCCCTGATAGACCTTTACGACGCTCCGCTCGATTCGGCCTTCGCCACCGGTCTCGTCGCTGAACTCACCAGACCGACGTACCGCCCGAAAATCATCCGCCCCGCCTGAGTCTGCCAGACCTTCGTCACCGCGACCCGGACATTGTTCCCCACATATTTCCGTCCACCCTCGACGACCACCATCGTGCCGTCTTCGAGGTAACCGACCCCTTGGTCCGCCGACTCGCCCGGCTTCACCAGGTCGACATCGAACTGCTCCCCCGGTAAAAAACTGGGTTTGAGCGCATTGGCGATCTCGTTCAAATTGATCACGGAAACACTGTGCAACTTGGCGATCTTGTTCAAGTTGAAGTCGCCGGTGACGATCTTCCCGTTGAGTTGCTTGGCCAGCAAAACCAGTTTCATATCGACCGTCTGACCCTCCATCTCGGGCGTCTCCCGGTCAATGATCTGGAAGTCCTCCTTCTTCAGCGACTGCAGCTTGCTGAGCATATCCAACCCGCGCCGCCCCTTGGCTCGCTTCAGTTTGTCGCTCGTGTCCGCAATACTGTGCAGCTCTTCCAACGCAAACCTGGGAAGAATCAGAGGATTGTCGAACACTCCCGTCTGGACCAGGTCGACAATGCGTCCATCAATGACGGCGCTCGTATCAAGCACGTAAGGAACCAGTCCCTTCACCTCGCGAGAAAACTCCACGTACGGAATCAGAAAACGAAAATCGTTCTGCGTCTGGAGTAGCAGACTGATACAGACATAACACAGAGCCGCGGTAATCAAGGTCTGGATTCCCTTGCGAAACGGATTCTCCTCCAGCAAAGGAAACAATGCCAAACTCACCGCATACCCCAGCACCAGCCCGACCAACAGCCCGAAATAGACCGCCGAGATCGTCTCAATCCGCTTGCGAGGAACCCAGATATCGATCCCGATGATCAGCAACGCCGAAAGGAGGATGCCGAAAAAGACCAGCCACGGGACCCACTGGGGAGCCGCAAAGGACTTGTCATCCAAGTCCAACTGCATGAACCACCCGCCCAGGCCGCCCACCACGACAATGAACGCCAAACGGACAACCAATAGCGGTACACTTGTGCGCACGATCGATGTAACCCCACTCTGTTGCCAATGCTCCCCCCAACCACTTCCCAGGGCAATAGCATTCTACCCTGACCGAACTCTGGCAGGCTAGCGCCCGGCCCATCCGGGGGAACTCGGGACGGCATAGCCGACCGACGAATAACTGCGATAGACGACCGGCGGACCCGCATAGTACTGAATCACGCGCTGAGCACTCACACCGCTACCGACCGGTGTGCCGCTGACGGATGTGGGAGCCCCGGGTATCGTCGTGGCCGGAGCCGGAGCAGGCTGAGTTGCCGGTGGTGCCGCCGGAGCGCTTGGAGAAGGACTCGTCGGAGCCGGGGTCGATGGAACAGGCTGCCAGGAACTGGCAGGGGGAGCCGACGGCGCCGAAGGCACAGTCCCCGGAACTACCGTCCCCGATGGCCACGCACACGTCGTGCCAGGACTCACGACGACCGGCCCGCTGCAACTGGGCGGTACGGTCGTCGGCGTTACTGTCGAGGGTACGGCAGTGGCAGCCGCTCTGCGGCGTCCGAACAATCCGCCCCCGCGACGCCACGGAGGCAACTGGCCTCGGGACGGAGTCCCATACGTGGGCACATCCGTAATCGGTGGGATTGAGGTGATCTGCCCTCGAGCAGCTTCAACACCCCAAGCTCCCAGCAGGCCAAGCCAGATCGCCGAAAAACGTAACCACCGAGCCGTCATCGTGATCCTTCCTCACGGGCCTTCGCCCGCACTTCGCCATATGGGTGTCCACACAAACCGCTGAGACCGGATGGGCCCTTTCAAAGACGGCTACGAGCATCCCAATGCCGCTCGACCCGCCACTTCTGGAAACCTCCACCAACGGTCCCCTTCAGTGTAGCTTTTCCACGCCGAGTTGTCTCGTCGCCACCGAAGCGCCTCGCCAGATGTTCCCGCTTCTCCCACTCCACCCGACCGCCTGCAACGATTGGGGAAACCGTACGACCCGCATTACCGGCGTGGGTGCCCCCCCTCATCGGTCTCGGGTACCAGATCCACGGTCCCCCAAAGACTCGGGTCGTCCGCGAGACGTGTGTACTCGTCCGACAAACTCCAATACTGCGCGCCGAACTCCCTGTCGCGAACGATGTAGAAAAAGCCAAGCCGCGCCCCCGCAGTCTGGTCGAGCCCCGTCAAGGCAGTCGCGCGCACCGCTGCGGTCAACCGATAACCGTCCGGCCGCAACGAGGCGATACCCAGCATATCGCTGGGGGCGATGCGAGCCGGCTGTCCGCGAGCACCTTCCAGGTCGAGCTGAACCGGCTCGATCTCCCGACTCCCCGAAATCCCCTTGCGGACTCGCTGCCGGGGAGGCGGCAAAGGGAATACCAGCCGATGACAAAACTGTGTCCCTCGCTGAACCTGCTTCACGTCGCGCGTGTCGAGAAACACCTGCAAACCGTCACTCGCGTCCGGGTGCGTCGACCGGGACCAGTATTCTTGCTGCTTGCCCGCCACCTCCACCTGCCAAATCAGCGCTTCCTCCGTCCACGCCATCCGCACATCCGCGAAAGCCGTTGCCCCCTGCAACTCACCGAAAAACGGCAACCGATGCACTTCAGACAGCTCGACCGACACCACCTTTTCCCACGACACGTCAATGGGCCGGCAACGCACGCGGAACCGAAAAAGGGCCGAAGCGGGAATGAGTCTCGACATGGCGGATATCGTGCGGGCCGCTGTGGCCGATCAGCCAAGGAAGATGCCGTCAGGGCTTGGCCGCGGAAACTAGGAAGGAAGGATTGAGACTCTCGAAACGGAGCTGCTCGAATTGCTGCGTGCCTCGAGCCAGATTCATCATCCACGTCCGGACGTCGGCTTGCCGGTCGGTCAACAGACGGACAAGCTCCGTCAAATTCTCCGGGCTGGCCATGTGCACGACCAGCCGACCACCGCTCCGCAAGCGGTCCCACGCCAACGCCACGATCTGCCGAACCTGCCGCCCCGTTCCTCCAACGAAAATGGCATCTGGATCGGGGAGATCCTCCCAAGCCTCAGGGGCCTGCCCCAAGACGGGCCGTAAATTGTCGATGCCGAATCGCCGAGCGTTCGCCTGAATCAACTCGACATCCTCCGGGTCCATCTCGATCGCGAAGACGCGGCCATGGTAGGCGATCTGAGCCGCTTCGATGGCCACCGATCCACTTCCCGCACCGACGTCCCAAACGAGACTCGAAGGGCCTAAATCGAGTTCCGCCAGCGCCCAACTGCGAATTTCGGCCGGCGTCAGCAGACCCCGCTTCGGCCGGCTCTGCAAAAACGCCTCGTCGGGATTCCCAAAGAGCCGCCGGCCACGCATTTCCACCGGCCGATCGGGCACGTCCGGCTTGCGAACCAAGATCAGAACATTTAAGGACGAGAACTTCTGGCGGGCAATCTCCTTCAAATCGGCCGCCGTAACTCGTTCGTCGGGAGCTCCCAGATTCTCGCAAACGTAACAGGAAAAATAATCGAGACCGCGGTCTAGGAGCGCCTGCGCAATCCGATCCGGCGACTGAGTCTCGGTCGTGAACAACCCCGCCTTTGTCGCCGTGCGAACTCGCTCGATCACGCGTTCCAACGGCTGACTCGCCAAATCGGCCAGATACGCGTCGTCCCAGCTCTCTTTGACGCGAGCAAACGCCAGTTGCATCGTACTGACGTGCGGAATAACCTCGAACCGCTCCTTGCCGAACCGGTCCCAAAGATACCGAGCCATGCCGTAAAAGAGCGGATCGCCCGATGCCAAAACGACGATCTTCCGGTCCGGATTCTCGGCGATCACCGATTCCATTTCGGCGAAGTCGGTGTGAACCACCAACTGCTGCGCCGAAGAATCGACGACCTGACGCAACGTCCGCTCCGCGCCGATCAAGATGTCGGCTTCCCGGATCCGCTCCATGGCGGCCGGAGCGACTCCGGCCATTCCGTCGTCGCCGATACCAATGATGTAAACGGGCGAAGTCATCGAGGACCGGAGTTACCCCTCGTCGCGTGGTTCAAGCAGCCGTTCGAATCAGGCGCGGAACGAACTGCCGCAGCCACACGTCTTGACGGCATTGGGATTGTCAAACTTGAAGCCTCGCCCGTTCAAGTCGTTCTGCCAATCCACCACCGTGCCGTCCAAGAAGAGTGCACTCTTCTTGTCCACGACCACGTCGACTCCATGGTAGTGGTACTTGCTGTCTTTCGAGTCGTCAAACTGGTTGTCAAAACCAAGCCGGTACGAAAAGCCGCTGCAGCCGCCGCCGGTCACGCCGACACGCAAGAACATGTCATCGGACAGCTTCTGGTCCTGCTTCACCTGCAATACCTGCTTGGCCGCTTCTTCCGTCAAGATGATCGCCATCGCATGTTCCTCCGGCTTTCAAAGCCCTTCTTCAAGAACGTTGCCATCTCTGGATTTCTCTGAACCGGTCGCCGATCTCACGATACTACCCCCGACGCCAGCGGTTCGCCCATTCCTACGGCCACCCGTCGTTTCGTCGACCGGTCGGTCGCTTCGGAACAAGCGACACCTCGCCCCTATTTCACTCAACTATACAC
>WFWZ01000412.1 GCA_015490875.1 Planctomycetaceae bacterium | reverse complement strand
ATGTAGGCGATGCCCAGTGGTGCGAAGAGGCGGCCTTCCATTCCGGAGAGGAAGAAAAGCGGCAGGAAGACGAGAACAACAATCATCGTCCCAAAGACGATCGAGTTGCGAATTTCGCAACTCGCTTGAAACACCACCAGCAGCGGATTCTTTGGGTTCGGAGCATGCCGGTTTTCCTTGAGCCTGCGGAAAATGTTTTCCACGTCGACGATAGCATCATCGACCAGCTCACCGATGGCGACCGCGAGTCCCCCCAGCGTCATCGTGTTGATCGACAGATCAAAGGCGGCGAAGATGATAGCGGTAATGGCGATGGAAAGGGGAATGGCCGTGAGCGTGATGAACGTCGTGCGCAGATTCATCAAGAACAGAAAGAGGATGATCACGACCAGAATTCCGCCGTCGCGTAGAGCCTCGATGACATTCTCGATAGCTCGATCGATGAACGCCTTCTGCGAATAGAGTTCCGGTTCGATGCGAATGTCCGGCGGGAGGGAGGGCTTCAATTCCTCGAGTGCTTTAAGGATCTTCTCTGTCACAACGCGTGTGTCGGCCGAGGGCTGCTTGTTGATGGTAAGTACGACGGCAGGACCACCGTCGAAGGTGCCGTCAGGTCGACGCACGTAGGCCGAACTGTCACCTCGCTTGACTTGAGGTCCTTCGATGACTTCCGCAACCTGGCTCAGTAGAACTGGCCGGCGATCGCGCATCGCCACAACGATCTTACGCAGGTCTTCGATCGTTTGCACACGTCCGAGGGAACGCACAAGGAATTCGTTCGGCCCTTGCTCGTCGAGATAGCCACCCGTCGCATTCTCGTTACTCTCAGCGACTGCCTTCTTGACTTCGTGCAGGGTGACACCGTACTTCAGGAGTTGGTCGGGGTTGATAAGCACTTGGAACTGTTTGCGACCGCCTCCCATCGTGAAGACCTGGGCTACACCGGGGATTGTCAGGAGTCGCTGGCGGACAACCCAGTCGGCCAACGTGCGCACCTCGATGGGTGGCGTTTTGCCGCCTTCGCTCCACATGCCGATCATCAGAATCTGTCCCATGATCGATGAAATGGGAGCGAGCTGCGGTGTGACCCCTTCGGGCATTCGATCCAGCACAAGCTGCAAACGCTCCATCACGATCTGACGGTCATTGTAGATGTCGGTCGTCCAGTCGAATTCGACATAGATGACCGAGATGCCCACGCCCGATGAGCTGCGCACGGCGATGACGCCATTGGCGCCGTTGATCGCTGTTTCGATGGGAAACGTGATCAGCGATTCGACTTCTTCCGGCGCCATTCCCGGTGCTTCCGTCATGACGACGACGCGCGGCCGGTTCAGGTTCGGAAAGACGTCGATCTCCATATTGACCGCTGTCCACGTACCATAACCGATCAGGAAAAGCGAAAAGGCCAGGATCACCAGTCGCTGCTTCAAGGAAAAACGGATAATCGCGTTGAGCATCAGTCGCACCCTCGTATATTCACATCATCGACCCATGCAAGGTCGGCTTTTGGTCGGAGCCACGCCTGCGTTGCTGGAAAGTCACCGCTGCCGAAGTAGTCGTATTCCGTGCTCCCCGACGAGCCTTAGTGATTGTGTCCGGCATGAGGATCCGCTCCGCCGCCGGCCTTGTTCTTAAGGGCCATTTGCAATTGTTGGGCCCCTTTCATGGCGATCGTAGCGCCTAGTGGAATCGAGCCATCATTCTTCACAACGGCTTGAAAGCGGTCTCGGTAGAGGACGGTGACCGGCTTGCGGTCGAAGTGGCTGCCGTTGACTTCAAAGACATAGTTTTCGACGCCGTCTCGCGCCACGGCATCGACGGGAAGGACGATCTGGTCCTTCCAGACTTCGACGGGAACGCGAATTTCCATTTGCTGCCCCGGCTTGAACTTCCACGTCACGAAGAACCGTCCCGGTGCGAATTCTTTGCGGAAGACGATTTCGTTGGGCAATCCGACGTAGAAGTAGAGGGCTCGAGACTGAGGTTCGACTTCGTTTTCCACATAGTCGATCACTAAGTTGTCGACCTTCTCGACACCTTCGTTGTCTTCTCGAGTCGCGATGACTGTTCGCTTTTCACGAGCTGCCGTCACAAGCTCATCCGCATCGTGTTCAAAAGCACGGCCCTGGACGTACAGTTGTGAATAATCGACCAACTCACAAAGCTCCTCACCTGCATCGAGGTATTGACCGAGCCGAACTCGCAGTTTCCGGAGCGTGAACGGATGCTCTGGCGACGATCCCTGGACATTCGCATGAGGCGGCGCCATGACCGTGATCGATTGAAGCAGTTTTCTTTCCTCGAGAATGGCGTCGACCTGCTCGGCGGTCAGGCCATGCAGCAGCAGACTTTGACGCTGGGCATTGAAAACCGCCATCAACCGCATCTGTTCATACTCCCGCTCCCGAATCGTCTTGCCTGGAATCGCTCCGGGAAGCTGGACCGACTTGAGCCGCTTGATTTCTCGAGCGACCACGTCGAGTTCCTCAGCCGTGCGGAGGAAATCGCTTTGCGCCTGGACCAGCTCCTCGTGAGTCAACCGCAACTCGAAAAGAGGACGCCCAGTTTGTACCGCCTCTCCTTCGATCACGTACAGCTTCGTGACACGGCCGCCCAGGGGGGCTGTCACGGAGACTGTTGACAGGCCGGGACGTGTGGTCACCATCGCCGGCATCGTTGTGTAGCGTGTGAACGCTCCCAGGCTCACCTTGCCTCTTTTCAAGCCGACGCTAGCCATGGCTTGCTTGCTGAGTTCGAGTGAGTTCGACTCATCATGACCTTGGTGGCCTTCGTCATGACTGTGGTCGTGATCATGATCGTGGCCGTCTTTGCCGTGGTCGTGACCGTCCTCCTTTCCTCCGTGATCGTGATCGTGGCCGTCGGAGTGTCGTTGTCCGGCGGAGCGCTCGGTCGGCGCGTTCCCGCTGAACTCAGCGACCACTCTCTTCACGGGGGGTAACCACTGGGATTGAAGTGCGAATGCCACGCCCGCGACGGCCAGAACCATCGCCAATGTGGCCAGGCCTTTCCATGGGAGCTTCGCCAGAAACGGATACTTGGCTGATGTCGTCTTGCTTTCCATGATCGCCTCCGGTAGCGCAGACCAGCGCGCAGATCCACGTGGGAGCTAGCACGTAGAGAAAACGGGGGTCACCGGCGAAGAGAGTTCCCGGTCACCCCATCCGTGGCAAAGCCGCCTTACCAGCGAGTTCGCCACCGTCCGGTCGCGAAGCCGTCAAATCAGAAAGACGGCTAAGACAGCATGGAGGCGCGTTCGACTGTGCTCACCGCAGAATTGGGCTCGCTCGAGCAGCCGGTACGATCGTGGCAGGAGCCGTGGTGGGGCCGAGCCCGTCGTCGTTGCCATCGCCGCACTTGCCATCTCCGGCATGATGACTCCCGATCGCTGAACCCCCCACTCGCAGTGCCGTCCTCGGCAGTCGGTTCGGTGTCCGCGGCCGGTAACGGTGTCGTCGCAACAGGTTGCTCCAACGAGGAACGCCCCGTCGGTCGATGGCCCTTCGCACGAGCAGGCATCGGCGCGAACTGAGCGATTCAGGCAACACGGGGTGCGGTGGGCCACGTGTGCATGATGGAGACAGCACCCGAGCACGGCGTGCAGGGCGATCATGCCACTCAAGAAGTAGCCCAGGATTCCCATCATCCCGTTTGGACTCCTACGTTCCGTCAGAAAAGGCCTTCCTTACCCCCTACTTCGTCCTTTTCAGCCGCGCGAGTTTGGCGAATCTCTGCAGGTTGCAACAAAAGTGTCGCTTGAGCAACGTGTCGCAGATCTCGTTCTGCATCGGCTGCCGCCCCCTCGTCTCCTCCATTATCCCAGAACTGGCCTGGCTGGAAAAGGGCTTGCGCCTTGGTGGGCTCGTGGATTCTACGACCAAGGTATTCATGGCAGGAGGCGAGGCGTCGGATTCTGGACTTTTCCCGGAGGACGTTGTTCGCGACCGACCACGCCTCGATCTCCCAGAATCCGTCGAGCCTCGTCCGCCAACTGGCTCAGTCGAGCTACGATTCCGGGGTGACGGTCCGCCACATTCTGTGTCTCCCCCGGGTCGTCGACGACGTCGAACAGAAGTGCCGCCGGTGGTTCGCCTGGGCGAAAATGGGGGTGCCTTCGGAAAGGAGACACAGGCAGGTAGAGCTTCCAGCGGCCGCTTCGGACCGCGTGGAGTTGGTCAGCGTCGTAGTAGTAGAACGCTTGATACGGCGACCGGGCGTTCCCTTCCCCCAGCAACAGAGGACGGATGTCGTGCCCGTCCAGGTGCCGATCAGCGGGGATTGACACCCCCGCCAACGCAGCTGCCGTCGGCAGGAGGTCCATCGTCGTGGCCAGCTCGTCGCACACCGTTCCCGCGGGAACGTGGCCCGGCCACCAGAAAATGGCGGGAACGCGGAAGCCCCCTTCGCTCGTCGTGTATCCCCGTCCCCCCATCGGCCGATTCGAGCCTCGCGAAAAGTCCCCAGGTTTTCCCGTCAGCGGCGCCCCGTTGTCCGATGTGAACAGCACGAGTGTCCGCTGGGCGATTCCCAGTCGCCGGAGTTCCTCGAGCAGCACGCCGGTCGACCAGTCGAGTTCTTCGACGGCGTCGCCCCACGGACCGTTGGCACTCTTGCCTCGAAACCGCTCGCTGGCGAACGGCGACCGCGTGCTCCCCGGCATGGCATGTGCCAGATACAAGAAAAACGGGCCGTCTCGGTGGTCGCGAATGAACCGCACCGCTTCGTGGGTATAGCGAGACGTCAAGCCGTTCCGATCGACGGGAGCTTCGATGACGCGCTCGTTCCGCATCAGGGGCAGAGGTGGCCAGCGACGGCCGTCATAGCGCTCTCCCAGTTTCCGGCCGACGTCTTGCGTCATATCGTCACTGTAGGGGATTCCGAAGAAGAGATCGAAGCCCTGACGCGTCGGCAGGAACTCGAGTTGGTCTCCCAGATGCCACTTACCGATGATGGCCGTGGCGTAGCCTCGTGTCTTGAGCAGTTCGGCGATCGTCGTTTCCTCAGGAGCCAGGCCGTAAGGCGAGATCGGCCGCAGGACGATGCCATCTCGAGGATTCAGGTGCATGCCCACGCGCTGGGCATAGCAGCCCGTCATCAGACTGGCACGGGAGGGCGTGCAAACGCCCGCCGAAGCATAGAAATGTGTAAAACGTCTCCCCTCGCGAGCCATGCGATCGAGGGCGGGAGTGCGGTGGAGCGTCGATCCGAACGGCCCGATGTCCCCATACCCCAGATTGTCGCAGAACACAATGATGATATTGGGAGGATGTTCTTCGGCGGCCCATGCAACGGTGTCGCCGGTAACCGCCATCAGAAACAAAACGCAGGAAAGCGCCAGAACATGGCAGTCGAAAGCTCGAGAATTCATGGGGTGCCTTGATGGAGCCATGATCCGGAGGGGTTATCTGGCCGAGAACGTCCTTGTGCGTCAGTATAGAGTCCCCACGAGGCCTCCGCGACGACCGCCGGGCCCCACTGCCGATCAGTCCATCTTCGGGTTGGCGTGCTGCAATCAGAACCATCTATGGTGAGTCACGAGATATTCCCAATCGTATGGCTGACGCTCAGGGTCTCGGGGACCGCCGTCATTCTCAGCGCCGCGGCCGGGATTCCCTTGGGTGCCTATTTGGGACTCTCGTCGCACGTGCTTGCTCGAGTCCTGCGCTGGATGGCGCACGTCGGGATGGCCTTGCCACCGGTTGTGGTCGGCCTGGCCCTCTATCTACTTCTCTCGCGCAGCGGCCCTTTGGGAGGCCTCGGCTGGCTCTTTTCGCCTCAGGCCATGATCGCCGCTCAAACGATTCTGGCGCTACCGTTTGTCGTCGCGATTGCCGCGAGTGCCGTTCGGGCGGTTCCCCATGGTTTGGCCGAGCAACTGAGGGCACTGGGCGCATCGCCGCGGCAAGTCCGCCGTTCGATCCTCTTTGAAGCTCGGCAGGGAATGGCGCTTGCCGTAGCGGCCGCCTTTGGACGGAGTATCTCGGAAGTCGGAGCCGTCTTGATCGTGGGAGGCAACATCGCCGGACATACGCGTGTTCTCACGACCGCCATCGTCCTCGAAACGTCCCAGGGCCGCTTCGCCATGGCACTCGCTCTGGGAACCGCATTACTGGCCATCGCGGCGGCGGCCAATGCGGTGATTTTCGTTTTTCAATCGCGGACGGGAATGCCATGAGTGTGTCACATGCGGACTGTTCGTCGTGGTCCTATCGCCTTTCCGGTGTGCGCTACGACTATGGTAGTGGTTCAGTGTTGGAGATTGATGAGCTGGTGATTCCTCGAGGGCAGTCGACCTGTCTGCTTGGGCCGACCGGAGCCGGGAAGAGTACGCTGGTAAGGTTGCTGGCCCGATCGATCGAGCCGAGTTCCGGACGTGTGGAAATGGCCGGTGATGCCGTTGGTTCTGACAGACGGCCGTCGGTCGCCATGGTTTACCAGCACCCGATTCCGTTGCGCCGAACCGTTTTCGAAAACATCGCGTACGGTTTGCGGGTTCGAAGCGAGTCTCGACAGGACATCCAAGTCAGTGTAGATCGGTGGCTGGAAGTCCTGCAGCTTACCGATCTGGCAGGGCAGCGCGCCGATCGTCTCTCGGGAGGACAATGGACCCTCGTGGCGTTGGCGCGAGCCCTCGTGACCGAGCCGGACGTGCTGTTGCTCGACGAGCCAACCGCCAACTTGGACCCCGCACGTGTCCAACTCGTGGAGCGGGTCGTCGCCGAAGAACAACGCCGCAGGCGCTGCACCGTCGTCTGGTCAACGCACCATCTCTTTCAGGCTCGGCGCGTCGCCGACCACGTCGTGCTTTTGTGGGAGGGGAAATGCATCGAGGAAGCTGAGACAAAGACGTTTTTCGAGTCGCCATCGGATCCGCGCACGCGCGCGTTTTTGGACGGGAAATTAGTTTTCTAACTTCGATGGCACTACTCCGTTCGGAGAGACAACAACGATGCACTTGACATGGCGGATGGCCATCGCTGTGGGAATCGCACTCAGTGGCGCGTGCCACCGCGACGTCCCTTCGGATCAAACGCTGACCCTGGCTACCACCACCAGCACGCGGGACAGCGGTTTGTTGGCCGCGTTGATTCCTCGCTTCGAGCGGGCAACGGGGATCAAGGTACATGTTGTCGCCGTGGGAACAGGGCAGGCGCTCGCGATGGGTAGACGCGGCGACGCCGACGTACTCTTGACGCATGCTCCCGATGCAGAAAAATCCTTCGTCGCCGAAGGCCATGCGCGACAACGCATTCCCATCATGTTCAACGATTTCATCCTCGTGGGACCGGCCGATGACCCTGCCGAGATCCGCTCGAGCTCGGATATTGTAGCAGCTCTTGGAGCGATTGCCGAGCGCCAGGCTCGGTTTGTTTCTCGAGGCGACCAATCGGGAACTCATAGGAAGGAGCAGGCCTTGTGGCGCGCCGCCGGCATCGAGCCTCACGGCAAGTGGTATCTCCAAGCCGGACAAGGAATGGCGGGGACGTTACGAGTCGCTTCCGAAAAGCAGGCATATACGCTGAGCGACCGCAGCACGTTTCTGGCCCATCGACGGTTGCTGGGGTTGGACATTGTGTGCGAAGGTGACGAGCGACTTCGGAATGAGTATGCCGTGCTGGTCGTTTCTCCCAATCGGCATCCCAACGTGCACTTCGAAGCGGCTAACGAGTTCGCCCAATTCTTGCGTTCGCCGGAAGCACGCAAGGTCATTAAGGAGTTCGGCAAGGATCGTTACGGGCAGGCACTCTTTTTTCTCATCGACCCCTGAAGCCGCAGCCGCGCGGCGTCCGGTGTTCAGTTGCGACTGCTATCGTTCGATCGTCTTGACTGTTTGCCCGCCGGCGGAGTGCGCCGCGTAAAGACAGCGTTCGGCCGCTTCCACGATTTCGGCGGGATCGAGATTCTTCGTCGGGATCCGCACCACGGCGGCTCCCGCGGCCGCTGATGCCGGGACACAGATCGCGAGTTCTCTTTCAACGCGAGGCCCGAGTTGATCGAGGATCGCCCGAGCGCTGTGAGCGATTCTGGAGCGATCGTGGCCGATGCAAACCGCGGCGACCTGACCGTCCCGCACGACTTGCGATGGAAAACTCGGTTCGAGTTCCGCTTCCACGAGCTGCCTTAGGATTTCTTCCAATGCCGGAAGAGACTCAGGTCCCAATGTCCACTTCAATTCCGCACAGTCCTCGAATTCGAAAAGACACAGCCCGACGGAACGTTGCGTCCGGCGAGCCAACAGAATCGCTTGCCGGAGGCGTCCGACGAGGCCGGGATCAGGACTTGGGGAAGGTGAAGGACGGGCCGGCGTGGTCGTGCCAGCGTGGCGGTTTGCGAGCGCCGGCGTGCGCGATGCGGTGGCGGAGTGCCCCGCATCATTGGACCCATCGGCCAGCCATGCGTTCAAGGCTAAGCGGACGCTCGCTCCTTGTTCTTCGCCGCCTAACCGATGACTCGAGGTCATCGGTGACACGTGCGCGTCAGGATCCTCAGCCAACTGACTCATGAGCTGGTGTGCAGTGGTCAGACACTGCACGTATTGATTCTGGTCCCACGGGAGCGCAAAGATCTCGGCCAACGAGGGAACGCTTCCTTCCAGATGGTCCACGAGTTGTTGCACTTGATCGATGGTAAGGCCGAAACGATCCGCCGCCGCGTCGATCAGTGGGCGAACATCCATGGCTTCGGGATGAGCCAAAAACCGCGTGAGGTGGTCGGCCAGTTCCAGAATGGATGCGAGCCCCCCTTGCTTGGAGACTGTTGCCGGCCGGACAATGGCCTCCGTCCATTCTCGAGGGAATTTCCAGTTTTGCAGGAGCTTCGCCGTGAGTTGGCGATGGTGGAACCCGAACTGCTCTTGCTCGACTTCTGCCAAGTCCCTCCCCGACGATTCCACTTGCAGGTAGAAGTTGGTGTAGGCGTCCTTAAGGTGCTGAATGAGGAGCAGGATGCCGAGTCCCTCGAGCAAGCCTGTGAGGAAAGCTTCATCGCCGTCCGCACTTCCCGTCACTCGAGCGATTTCGCGACTGGCAGCGGCTCGAATCAAAGACGTCTTCCAGTAAAGCTGGAGGGCTTTTTCATCGAGTCCCTCAAAGAGGGCAGGAGGAAGATTGAATCCGAGGACGAGCATCTTGAGGGGTTTGATCCCGAGCAGGCCGATGGCGTGGGCCAAATCCGTGACGCGGTTGCCGAGTCCAAAGAGGGAGCTATTGACGACGCGAAGGATCCGCGCGGTGAGAGCCGGATCGCATTCGATGCACGCTTTAAGTGCCGCAGCGTCGGTATGCGGCTGGTTCGTGAGCTCCAACACGTCGACCGCCACCTTGGGGAGCGTAAAGAGCTCCCGTCCACGACTCGCCAATTCGTCTACGGCGTGAGAGGCCGAAACCCGGTCGCGCGTCTCCCTCCCGACAGTCTCCTCGCGTGTTTCGCTCATCGTCCGCGTCGTTCCTTGCCTGCTGCTTTCCTCGTGGCTGCCGCACCCGCTGAAACTGCCCTCTCTAGGTAGTCTCCGTTACAATGAGCCAAAGTCGACTCGAGTCGGGGACACTTCCGCGCTTGCGCGGGGTTGAATGAGCCGGTAGGAGTCCCATTGTGCCGAATGTGGCGATGATACTGCGAGCAAGAGGAGAGTCGGGGGAATGTGGCAGCGGCAGTGGACGATCTTGGCCCTGGGTTGTGTGGGGATGCTGGCTGGAGCGGGTTGGGCGCAGGAGGCCCCTTTCTTTTCCGGTCCGCAAATCGGGGAGTCAGTGGCTCCGTTGCAGATGCAGTTAGCGTTTTCGGAAGACAAAGTCGACCCCGTGGCGGTGGCAAACGGCAGGCCATTGCTGCTCATCTTCGTCCACCAACTGACTCGGCCGAGTGTCGCTACGGTCCGAGCACTCGCCAAGTTCGCCGAACTTCGCAAGAACGACCTGCAGGCCGCCATCGTGTTTCTCGATGATGACACGACGGCGCTGCGGGCGAGGCTCCGCCGGGCTCGCCATGCGCTCCCCACCTACCCGGCCATCGGGATGTCGGTCGACGGAGCGGAAGGTCCGGGTGCCTACGGACTCAATCGAAATGCGACTCTGACGATCATCTTCGCCAAATCCAACCGTGTAGTGGCCAACTTTGCACTGAAGGACACAAGCGTGGCAGTCGATGTACCGAAGATCGTCGCGGCTGTCTGCAAGGAGATCGGCGGGGATCCACCGGCGCTGAAGACTTTGCTTCCGCGAGCGGCCATGCGGGCTGGTGATCGCGCCGGCCGCCTTCCTGACCTCCTCCGTCGCGTGATTCGAAAAGATGTAAAACCGGAAGACGTCGATGCTGCTGCCAAGGAAGTTGAGGCCTACGTCGCCAAGAACCGAGCGGCAGCCCGGCGACTCGGCGAGATACTCAACCGCATTGTTGCGGCCGACAAGTTGGACCAATACGGCAGTGAGCATGCTCGTACCTATCTGAAGAAATGGTACCGCCAGTATAGCTCGGGCGCAAAGCAAGAAGCAGACTCTGAGAGGCGCGAGCCTCGTGGTGGAAACGGGAGCCCTCGTCGATGAAGAGTGGCCGAGCGTGGTGTCGTTCGATTCTGGTCGGCCTGGTTGTGTGGGCCGCCGCGATCCTTCCATCAGCCGCCCACGACGGAGCGACGTCTTCTTCCGAACAACTCGTCGACTTCGATACACAGATCATCCCGATTCTGACTCGGCAAGGCTGCAACCGAGGATCCTGTCATGGATCGGCAGCCGGTCGTGGTGGCTTTCGGTTGTCCTTGTATGGAGGTGACCCGGCAGCCGACTTTCGCGCCATCACGTGGGAACTGGGTGGGAGGAGGATCCACCGCGCCGATGCGGATCGGAGTTTGCTGTTGCGTAAGCCGACGGAGGACCTCGAGCACGGGGGCGGCTATGTCTTGGACGCCGACTCCGAAGCCGCCATGCTCATTCGCCGATGGATTGCTCAAGGAGCCAGGCGATTGCAAAGGCGACGGGTAGAGCGGGTAGAGTTTTCACCGGCGCATCTTCGAGTCGAACGGGCTGGTGAAAGGGTGGCTCTGCGAGCGACCGCCTACTACGACGATGGCTCTTCGGAAGACGTCACACGCTGGACCGCGTGGACTACGGTAGATGACACAGCCGTGCGGCTCGACTTGGAGCAACATACGGTGCAGGTCGAGCGGCCCGGCCGCCACCTCGTCTTAGCTCGCTTCCTTGACGTCGTCGCACCGCTGGAAATCATCCTTCCGTACGGCCGGTCGACCAGTCGCAACCCATCGATTGATGGAACCGCATCTGCGAAAGGGCAAGCCGTACAGCGTCACCCGATCGATCGACTGGTGGAGGAACGCCTCGCCGAACTGGGACTCAAGCCGTCGGAAGTCGTCGGCGACTATGCCTTCTTGCGCCGGGTCTCTTTGGATCTAACCGGACGGCTCCCTAGCGTCGATGAAGTCGTGGCGTTCGCAGGCGACTTGGACCGGGACAAGCGAACGGTGTGGATCGATCGAATGTTGGACAGCGAGGAGTTCACGATATTTTGGACGTACCGGCTGGCAACGTGGTGGCGGGTTCGAGCTCCCGGGCGAGGTCACAGCCGGGACGTGATCGCCGCCCAGGCGTTTCAGCAGTGGATTCGCGAGAGCCTCGAGCAGCGAACGGGGCTCGACGAGATGGCCCGGCAACTTGTCACGGCCACAGGGGATTCCCATGTCCATGGCGCAGCGACCTTTTTTAGGCTGGCCAATGGGCCGCGTGAGCTGGCGGAAGTCTTTTCGGAAACGATGATGGGAGTGCGCCTGCGGTGCGCCAATTGTCACAACCACCCGCTCGATCAGTGGACGCAAGACGACTACCACGGCCTGGCAGCGCTCTTTGCCGGTGTCCAAGCTGGTCGAGTTGTCCGTGATCGCGGACATGGTGAAGTCATCCATCCGCGCACGTCCCTTCCGGCCGTTCCCCGCATCCCGGGTGAGGCGGCGCCGGTAACCGGCGGCCGGCAGCAGTTGGCGAGTTGGCTCACGGCTCCCGAGAACCCCTATTTCGCACGGGCGATGGTGAACCGAGTTTGGGCGGCGCTATTGGGAAAGGGGCTTGTGGAACCGGTTGACGACATGCGTCGCACGAATCCGGCGGTCAATGAACGGCTTCTCCAGTGGCTTTCCGAGGCATGGAAGGACCACGGCTACGATTTGCGATGGCTGGTGCGCACGATTGTCACGAGTGACACTTACCAGAGACGATGGGACCCGAAGGCAACCGTGGTGGAGCAGCGCATGGGCGCAAGCGCGTCGGCTCGACCACTGGCGGCTGAAGTCCTGGCCGATGCGCTGGCCGATGTCACCGGCGTTGCGTGGAAGTTCGGAGGCCATTCCGAACCGACGCGTGCCATCATGCTGGCGGACGTCGAGTTGCCCTCACGGGCCCTCGACATTCTCGGTCGTTGCGATCGAAAGGGGACGTGCCAGGGAGCGGCTCCCAAAGTGTCGGGGCTGGCAAGGACCCTGCACTTACTCAACGGAGATACGCTCAATCGATTGGTAGGTGATCGGCAAGGGTTTCTTCACCGGCGCCTCGAGAGCGGCGTATCGGATCGCGTTCTTCTTCGCGAATGCTATCTGCGGGCGTTGAGTCGACCTCCCACGAGTTCCGAAGAAGGCCATTGGCTTAAGCTGCTGACGGAAACCGAAGGCGGTTCCGAAGAATTGCGACGTGCAGCGTGGGAGGATTTTTGGTGGGCATTGTTGTGCAGCCGCGAGTTCACGACGAATCACTGATAGGGAGAACGCTGTCACGGTATGAGTGACACGTTTTTGGATGTTGTAGCCGAGCAAGTAATCATGAGTTACAACGAGACGAAATGGGAAGAAAGAAGGCGTAGGTCCGTAGACAGCTCGATCGGCCGGCGAAGCGTCCTCCAAGCCGGTGTTCTCTCGACGATTGGTCTGGGACTGGCCGACTGGGTCGCCGCAGGCGGCGATCATGATCCAGCGGGAGCCGCTCGGCACTGCATTTTGATCTGGCTGGACGGAGGCCCCAGTCACTTGGAGACGTGGGACCCGAAACCGGAAGCGCCTGTCGAGGTGCGAGGGCCGTTCAGCGCGATTTCAACGCGTGTTCCGGGCGTGGCGTTGAGCGAGCATCTTCCGGAGACGGCCAAGAGGTTGGATCGCATTGCCATCGTTCGCAGCGTGACGTCGCCGCTGGGCGAGCACAATTTCGGGACGCACTACATGATGACGGGGTATCGGCCGACACCCGTGTTGGAGTACGCCTGTCACGGGAGCATTATCGCTCATGTGCGCGCGCAACGAGGCGTCCTGCCCTCGTTCATTGCCGTGCCCGACTTTCGAGTCGGAGGCTCCGATTTCAGCGGAGCCGGCTATCTTCCGGCATCGGCTCGTCCCTTCGCTTTGCACGCCGATCCGGCTAGGCCGGATTTCTCAGTGCGCGATTTGGATCCTTACCCAGGCGTGGACTTGCAACGCTTGCAACGCCGTCGTCAGTTCTTGCAGGCAATGGACCGGGCATCTTTGGGAGACGCACCGGCCAACGCGGACTTGGGGGATCCGGCTTTCGAACAGGCGTTTCGCTTGATGGCGTCACCCGAAGCCCGCCAGGCGTTCGACTTGACACGGGAGCCGCGGCGCGTGCGTGACCGGTACGGGCGGCGCACGATCGGTCAGGCATGTTTGCTGGCACGCCGTTTGATCGAACGGGGAGTCGCCTTCGTGACGGTCAACCATCGCGGCTGGGATACGCATACCGAGTTGGTGACGCGGTTGCGCGACGGCTTCACGGGAGCTCGCACCCCGGTCGGACTCGTGCCGTCACTCGATCGCGCTCTGTCGGCACTCCTCGACGACCTTGGGGCGTCTGGGCTGTTGGACGAAACTCTCATCGTCGTAATGGGAGAGTTTGGTCGCACTCCCAAGATGAACGTCCGCGGCGGGCGCGACCACTGGCCTCGCGTCTTCAGCGTCGCGATGGGGGGTGCCGGTATTCCGGGCGGTACGGTCATAGGCAGCAGCGATGCAACGGGCGAGGTGCCCAAGGAGAGGCCGGTGACGCCCGCAGACGTAACTGCCACGCTTTTGTCACTACTGGGCGTGGATCGACATGCCGAACTTCAGACTGAAGATGGACGCCCCGTGCGTCTTCACCCGCCCGGCAGCCAGCCTATTTCCGAGTTAGTGGGATAAGCGAGGAGCCAGCATGGATCGGCGATCTTTCTTCGGGCTGGCCATCGGCGCTCTGGCGTCGCAACGAGCGCGCGTTGGCGTTTGCGAGGGACGATCGCTTCCGATCCAGGCATTGTGCGTGTCGCCCGACGGAACGTCGGTCGTTGCGGCGACTCAGGCGAGCATCCGCATCTTGGCGTATCCAAGTTTCCACGAGGAACGGCGTCTCGAAGCCCCCTTCGATCAGGTCACGCGTCTGCGGTTCCTCGATGCACAACGTCTCCTGGTCGCCGGCGGTGTGCCGGCCGAGTCGGGGGCGGTCTGGATCGGCGTCTGGCCGAAGCTCGACAAATGGCAGCGTTGGGAAGATCACAAAGATGTCGTGTGGGACGCCGACGTTCGCGGAGAGTGGCTGGCGGCCGCTTCGCTCGACCGGCAGGTAACGCTGCGGCGACTGGGAAGCGAAAAGCGAGTGCAACTTGCCGGGCATGCTCGGGGCGTCACGGGAGCAGTTTGGATCGAGCCGGGACAGGAATGTGTCACGTGCGGATTAGACGGGAGTCTTCGCCTTTGGCGTCGCCAACATGACGAGTGGAAAACGGTGTTGGTTTTGAACCAGCACCGAGGCCCCGTTTGGCGATTAGAGTCGAGACCCAAACTGCCGGCTCAAGGGTTTCCTCAGGTGATGACGTGCAGTGGCGATCAGACGGTGCGTCTGTGGCAACCGACAATCGGGCGGATGGTCCGGTTCGTACGTCTGAAGCGCGCGGTTCCCGTGACGGGAGCGTGGACTTTCGATGGCCGGTGGTACGCCGTCGGATCGGATGACGGCGTGTTGCGATGGGTCGACCCGGAGTCGGCGAACATCGTCGAATCGGTTCGTGTTAGCGAGGGACGCATCACGTCGGTGGCGGCCGCGCCGGGAAGGCCGGCGGTCGTTGTCGGTGATGACCTTGGGAAAGTAAGCAACGCGGTGAAAAGTCGCGGTTGAATCACAGGCTGCCAAACGGCTGATGGGAAGTGATCGCCGGCGGCGAGGTGAAGAGGCGGGATCGGAGTCGATGTCACGATCGGCCAAGACGGAATCGGAATCGAATCTTCCGCCGAGTTGGAAAGTAGGAGGCGAGCCGATCGATGTCGACGGTGTAGGGAGGCGCGTCGCCGACTGCCGGCCAGTCTTGCAATAGCTCGTAAAGCGATTGTTCGATGAGGCGACCCGTCAGTCCGCGACGGACCAACCACCCGGCAGCCGAAAGTGCCAATTGAAATCGTCCGGTGTCCCCCGCGTACGCCAATCTCCTTTGGAAGAAGTCGACGACGAAGGATGACGACGGTCGTCGAGCGCGGTAGCGTGCCACGGGCAGACCGCTGGCGCGCCAGTAGCGATGGGTTCCGGTGACAAGGTGGCGGTCGGCTTGGCGAACCCACCGAGCGGCTCCGAAACGTTCTGTGGGACGGAGGCGCTGAGCTTCGTCGATCACAACAAGATCGACGCCTTGCTCGGCAAACGTGTCCCATCGCAGGGGCGCGTGGCCTTCTCGAGGCAGATAGACGTAGGCGACGTTTCGGCCCTGTTTGGTCCACTCGTGTTCGAGCACGCGCAAGAGCGTCGTCTTGCCGACTCCTTCGGGAGCGTAGAACTCAGTGAGCGGCCGGTCGAGCTGAGCAATCTGTTCCAGCGGATAGCCCCAGATCCATCTCGAGTCGACAAAGACTTCCATGAGTTCCTCGGGCTCGAGTACCCGAAACGGGTTCCATTTCAGGCCGAGTGACGTCCAGCGGTCAGTAGGGCGAATGGAGACGGAGGGAATCTGCGAGTCGTTCATGGAGAACTCCCTCCGTCCAAACCTATCCCGCCACGATCGGATTCCAGTGCATCCGGCTGCTCGCCTTGCGCCTCGGACGGACCAGACCGATGGGAACAGCGAGAGCGTGGGAACCAGATGGAGGCGAGGGAACCGACGAGGAGAATCGTGAGTGTGCCCAGCACGATCGTCAGCAGAGGCGGGAGTGGATTGGAGATGGCGGCGAGCCAGCCGTCGCGCGCGGCGTCGGGGTAGTGATGTTCAAGCCATTTCCAAAAGAAGTTTTCCGGATGCAGGAGGGTTGCCCAGAGGACGACAAGGACTCCACAGGCGACGCCGATCGCGGCGGCCACGGAACCGGCTCGGCGAACACACCGGCCGAGCAGAAAAAGGCCCAGCATGCCGCCACCGAAAATGCCGGCGAGTTGCCACCAGTTCTTGAGTGCCGATTCGATGCGGATCATGGCCAGCGCGGCGGTCGTCCCGGTTAAGCCCCAGAAGATCGTCGCGCCGTAGAGGATCGCCATCGCCGAGCGTTCGTTGTCAGCGTGACGCGTGAAGCGTCGCACCACATCGCAAAGGACGAGCGTCGCGGACGAGTTGAGGGAGGAGTCGACGCTGCTCATCGCCGCGGCCAGGATCGCCGCGATCAAGATGCCTCGGACACCCACGGTCAGATGTGTGCTGATGAAGTGAGGAAACACTTGATCGGCGATGACCTTGCCTTCTCGCATGGGAAGAGGCTCAGGGTGTGCCGTGTAATACGCGAAGAGTGCCGTACCGATGAAAAAGAGGATCGCCGACGTCGGGAGGTACAGCAGGGCCCCCATCCAGACGCTCCGTGCCGCCTCTGCGTCACTCTTGGCCGTGGCGTATCGCTGGACGTAGCTCTGATCGATTCCGAAGTTCTGCAGGTTGATGACTAGGCCGTAGACCAGCACTACCCAGAAGGTCGGCCAGGCGGCTCCCTCAAACCAGAAGGTGCCCAGATCGAATTTCTGATGCTTGTTGGCGATTTCCCAGACCTCAGCCGGGCCTCCCGGCATGTTCGCCAGAAGAACCACAAGACAGATCACCATGCCGGCGCTCAGCACGACGCTTTGGACGACGTCAGTCCAGATGACCGCTTCAATGCCTCCGGTGAGCGTATAAACCGTCACGAGCAGGCCCACGGCGAGGATCAGCATCCAGGTTTCCACTCCGGGAAGGAGAGGCGCGACGACTAGCGAGACGAGGTACAAGATCGTTCCCACACGGGCGACTTGGGTGAGGAGATAGCAGAAGACGGCGTACAGCCGAGCCCACGTTCCAAAGCGTTCTTCGAGGTGGCTGTAGGCGGAGACCGCCCCGATGCGGCGGTAGAAGGGGACGAAGAACTGCGTGGCGATGAAGGCGGCCAGCGGCAGGGAGAGCCCAAAAACGAAGGAGTTCCAGTTGTCCGCGTAGGAGTGCCCCGGGTTGGCCAGGAAGCTGATGCTGCTGACGAAGGTCCCGAAGATCGACAGGCCGACGGCCCAACCGGGGAGCCTCCGGTCGGCCGCCATGAACGCCTCGGTGTGGGCTGTCCGCCGGGCCAGCCACAGACCGACCCCCACCATCGACAGGAGATAGACGACAACAATGGCCAAATCAATGGCTTCTTCGAGGCGCCAGTTCATGCTCGGGGGATCTTCCTAGGGTCGGCCTGGCCGGCAGGAAAACCGCACCGCCGACGTCCAATCTGCGTAACCGTCAAAAGCGGTAGTTGATTTTCGTCAACATGGGGGCAAAGCGGCGGGCGAGCACTTGTTTTTCGCCTGGCCAAGTATAATTGAAGGCAGCCCAACGCGTCACAGTGATCGCGGGGAGCCACGACAGGAGGGTGGAAGGTCCACCCGAGGCGTCCGCCGGCAAGAAGCGGATCGGCGAGGTTGCATGTGTGGGAAAGGAAACACCATGCTCGTTTTATCGAGGAAGAAAGACGAGAGCATCGTCATCAATGACTCGATCATTGTGACGGTGGTCGAAATTCGACGGGACAAGGTGCGACTCGGATTCGAGGCTCCGAAAGACGTTCCCATCCACCGCCGCGAGGTGTACGAGGCGATTAAGCGAGTCGAGCAGGGCGAGATCGCGGTGCCCGAGTCGGATGTGGACGAACCGGCCGACGACTGAGGCTTCCGGTAGCTGAGGGGCATCGGTGGGAGACGGTCGGGGCACTTGGCTGGTCTTGACTTGGTGCCGTCTGTCGGAAGTGTCGCGCATCATATCGCCTTGGGGCTGCCGCTAGGCGACGCGAGATAGGTTCGGTATAGTGAGTTCCGCTGTAGGGGCTTGCTGTGCCGTTTCTTTTTGCGCTGAGGGACAGGGAGGCCGTGATGCCGTCGCACCGCCATCCACTAGCTGTTACCGACCCGGCTGTCTGGGAGGCCATCCAGGGGGAGATGCGTCGCCAGCAAGACGGCCTGGAGATGATCGCCAGCGAAAACTACACGAGCTCGGCCGTCATGGAGGCGACGGGCAGCGTTCTGACGAACAAGTATGCGGAAGGGTATCCCGGGCGGCGATACTACGGGGGATGCGAGCACGCCGACCGCGTGGAGGAGCTCGCGCGGCAGCGAGCGTGCGAGCTCTTTTCGGCTGAGCATGCGAATGTGCAACCACACTCGGGTTCGCAGGCCAACATGACGGTCTACTTCACGGTGCTCCAGCCGGGTGACACTGTGCTGGGGCTCGATTTGGCTCACGGCGGTCACCTCACGCACGGCATGAAGCTCAACATCTCGGGCAAGCTCTATCACTTCATCCCCTACGGAGTCGATCGCCAGACGCACCGGATCGACTTCGACCAGGTGTCAGCGCTGGCGCGGGAGCATCGGCCGAAGCTGATCGTGGCGGGAGCCAGTGCCTATCCGCGGGAGATTCCTCATGACCGGTTCGCCGAGATCGCTGCCGAAGTAGGGGCGAAGCTCATGGTCGACATGGCGCACTACGCGGGCCTGGTCGCCGCGGGGCTCCACCACAACCCGGTGCCGGTTGCCGATTTTGTCACGAGCACGACCCATAAGACACTGCGGGGGCCTCGAGGCGGCCTCGTCTTTTGCTCCAGCGACGACGCGCGAGCAATTGACCGGAGCCTCTTCCCGGGGCTGCAGGGCGGCCCGCTGATGCACGTCGTGGCCGCCAAGGCCGTCTGTTTCCATGAGGCATCCAGCGAAGCATTTCGCGAGTACGCTCAGCAAACGATCGCCAATGCTCAGACATTGGCCGAAGTGTTGGCCGAAGGGGGGTTAGCGCTAGTCAGTGGGGGCACCGACAACCATCTGGTACTCGTCGACGTCACTCCCTTGGGCATCGGAGGCAAGCTGGCCGAAACGGTGCTCGACCGATGCGGCATCACGGTAAACAAGAACATGATCCCGTTCGACGAGCGCAAGCCGATGGACCCGTCGGGGATCCGCATCGGTACGCCGGCGTTGACCACGCGGGGCATGAAGGAGGCGGAGATGCGGCAGATCGGCCGGTGGATACTCGAAGCGCTCGGGGACGCGGAAAACGCAGGGCGGCATGAGCAGATCCGGGAAGAGGTCCGGCAGATGTGCCGCCAATTCCCCGCTCCCGTTCCCCCGGGGTACTCGTGGGAGACTGGCGAGGATGCCCCATCGACGTGTACGGCGGAGCAAAGCTGACGGAAACGAAACGTGAAGAGGGCGAGCGAGTCATGGCCGAACGGCGAACCACGCGAATCCTGATTGCCGATGACAACGAGGCGAACTGCGAGTTGCTGGAAGCCTACTTGAGCGAGCTTCGGTTTCCGCACGAGGTCTGTTTCGCCGCGGATGGCCAGGAGACGTTGCAGCAAGTCGAGGCCTGTCAGCCCGACATCATCTTGCTGGATGTGATGATGCCGAAACTGAGCGGATTCGAAGTCTGCCGGAAATTGAAACAAGACCCCAAGACGCGCCACATCTTGATTCTGATGGTAACGGCCCTGAACGAGTTAGGCGATATCGAACGAGCCGTGGAAGCGGGAACGGACGATTTTCTTTCCAAGCCGGTTCAGAAAGTAGAACTGGTCAAGCGAGTCGAGAACATGATCCGGTTCTTGGATATTTCCGACGAACTCGAGCGTCTTCGCCGGTATATCCAGGCCATGGAAGAGCGTCAGTCGTCTGCGAGCTGACCGTCTGGATGGAGGGCTCGGCCGTGGGCAGGCCAGGTGGGGCATGGTACAATGTCGGGAGCGTCTTGAGGCGGCGTTTTTTAGTGGGCGCAGGTCTGAGGTGATCAATGGCTGGCAACGATCGTAGGACATCACGGCGAGTGCGGTGGGGGTGGGTGCTTGGACCCGGCTTGGCCGTGGCCATCGGGAGCCTCACGATGGCCGCACCACCGGCCGGTCCAACGTCCGGCGACCAGATCGCGGCGACCAAGCCCGCCGCTGCGAAGGATGCGTCGTCGGAAAACAGGGCTACCGAGGCACGCAAGTGGGTGAAGCGCTTGGGTGCTCCGGAGTACCGCGAACGAGAAGCGGCGGCTCGCCAGTTGCTCGCGATAGGGCCCAGTGCTCGACCGGCCTTGTTAGAGGGCATGCAGTCGGCCGACTTGGAAGTGCGGGTGCGTGCTTGGGCACTGCTGCAGGAAATCGCGCACTCGGGATTCGAAGCGAGACTCAAGGCGTTCATCGCAGGGGACCCTCGCGTCGAGCCTCCTCCGGGATGGGATCGTTTCCGTACGATCGTGGGCGACCATCAGGCAGCCCGCACGCTCTATGCCGAGATGTTCCGCCGCGACGGTGAATTATTGTCGGCTGCGGTCAGCGAAGAGGATTCCGGCACTTGGATTCAGCAACTGAACCGCAAGATTTCTGAAGCTCGAACCAACCAGATGACCCAAATGCGCGCCGGTGTTTTCCGCCAAGATAAGGAGCTTCTAGCTCTACTCCTTTTTCTGTCATCCGACCAGTGCCTCAAGGATGATAACGAGGCCTATACGCCCATCATCAATCTTTATTCGCTGCTGATGTACCCCGGGACCGACGCCTCGCTGCGGGACCCCCTGATGCTGAAACTCCTGGATGCGTGGGCGCTGGGACGGAGCAGCGGGCGAGCCTCGTATTACGTGCTGGAGATCCTCTCGCGCAAACAGCGCACCGAAGCCGCCTACGAGGTATCCAAGAAGATTCTGCAAAGCGAAGACGCTCAACTGAGCGCTTTGCCTTTAGCCGCCCTTCTGGTAGCAAAAAAGGGCGATGTCATGGACTTGCCGTTGCTCGAGCGACACTTGACGGACAGTCGGGCGTTTACCAGTCATCACAACGGCCGAATTCGTAAGGAGCCCATTCGGATTCAGGTGCGCGATGTTGTGCTTGGAGCCGCAGTGCATCTGACAGGACAGAAGCTCGAAGACTACGGCTACAAACACGTCCGTTCCGATACGGTGACCGTCTACAGTCGTTATTCGCTCCTCTTCGTGGACGATGTCGAACGCGAGAAAGCTCTGAAGAAATGGCACGAGTGGCGAAAGGCCCATCCCAAGATCGGCAAGAGTTGACTGGCTTGGAACCTTAGGAAGGAACGCGCTGCCAAGCCGTGCGATGCTCTTGGGCAACCGTATTGGGACTGGCTTCGGCCGTGGGCTACACGGCGGCCAACGTGGCCTTGCGGTCGATCAGCGACTGCGATCCGATCTGGGTGAGTGCCGTCAAGTCGGTTCCAACGCTGTTGGGAGCGTTGGTGGTGCTGGGGTGGCAAACACACCGGAATCACCCTGTGTGGCCGTCGCGGACCGTCCTGGGGCGGCTCATCGTGGCTGCCTTCGTCGGCAACTTCTTCGGCAACGTGGCGTTCCAGTGGGCCCTGGGCGTCATTGGCATCGCGCTCTCCGTTCCCCTGGTGCTTGGCACGATCATTGTCTCCGGAACCGCCATGGGCCGTTGGCTCTTGGGGGAACCTGTGAGCCGGCGCACGCTGACCGCCGTCGTGCTTTTGGTGGCAGCCGTGGGAGTCTTGTCAATGGGCGCCGAGTCGGCGCATCGGAGCGTGGTGCAGGAGGCTGTAAAGTGGGAGCCGTACGCGTGGGCGAAAACCATCTTGGGAGTCACCGCCGCGATCGTCGCAGGGACGGCCTACTCGGTGCTGTCGGTGGTGATTCGGTATGGTGTCCAACGGCAGGCATCCGTCAGCGTGACCATGTTCGTCGTTTCGCTGGTCGGTCTCGTCTCCCTGACGGCGATCGCTCTAGCCCGTAGCGGCCCGCAACTCCCCTTCGCCTTCACCTCCGCTGAGTATACCGCTATGGCGGTCGCCGGACTCTTCAACGCGCTCGCGTTCTTGGCGCTGACCCGAGCCTACCAATTGGCCCACATGGTCTACATCAACGCGATCAACGGTTCACAGGCGGCCATGGCAGCATTGGCAGGCGTCTGGTTTTTTCGGGAAGCACCCACGCCAGCCCTGTGGACCGGTCTGGCCCTGACGGTCGGCGGCCTCTGGCTGCTGGACCGCAGAGCCTGAGACGACGGCTTCGACAAGGATTCCATCCGGCCCAACGATCCGGCCACCGTGATCCAGATTCCTGCCTTACGGGGGTCGGTTCCTTGACTCAAAACGGCTCAGTCGATCTAACGGAAGTCTTTTTCCAAGATTCTCAGGTCCTGCCCGAACACTTCCTCGAAGCGAAAGGTTTCGCAGAGCTGGGCCGGCCAGGATGAGGCCGGAAGAACCGTTGCCGTGTCGATTCGATTTGAGGAGGTGGACACATGTTCAAGAAGCTGTTTTTGGCAGGAGCGTTGTTGGTAGCTGTCCCGATGCTGGTGGGCAGCATGTTGTTTGGAGGCGGACTTTGGAGTTACGCGTCGACGGCTTTTTCGGAAGTCAAATCGGACGCGAAGGCGATGGTGCCGATCGAGTGGGAACTGAAACGGGCTCGGCACATGATTGCGAAACTGGAGCCGGTCATCGAGGAGAACCGCACGAAGATCGTGCGGGAGGAGATTGAGGTGGCCAAGCTGAAGCGGCAGGTCGAACGTAACCAGCAGCTTCTGGCGAAATACCAGCGGGAGATCCTGCAGTTGCGGGACGATCTCGAGTCCGGATCGACGCACTACGTGTATGCAGGGCGCTCCTATACCGCGGAGCAAGTGAAGGCCGATCTGGCGAATCGGTTCAAGCACTACAAGACGCTGGAGCAGACGACGGCCAAGCTGCAAAAGATCGTCGATATCCGGACGAACAAACTCGATGCGGCTCGCCGCAAGGTCGAGGAGATGCTGGCCGCGCAGCGGCAGTTGGAAGTCGACGTGGAGAATCTGGAAGCTCGTTTGGAGATGATTCGCGTGGCCGAGGCGGCGAGCGAGTTCAAGTTCGACAACAGCAAGTTGGCTCAGACGCGTGAAGTCGTCGACGACATCACGACGCGGCTGGATGTGACCGAGCGGATGCTCAACACGCAGGTCGAGTTGTATGATCGAATCCCAGTGGGGGATAAGTCGGAACAACTCGACTCGATCACCGACGATGTAACGCGGTATTTCGAAGGGAAGCCGGCAGAACGTCTGGCGTCGTCCGAGCAGCCTTGAAGGGCTGAGGAGGCGGTCATGCTGGGAGACCGGGTCAGTCGTTTTCCCCGCTGGTTCTGGCCCGCCGGCCGGTCGGGAGTCGGCTCGAGCCGGGACGCGGCGACGGGGAGTGCCATCATGTCTCAGCCGGGTCTCACGGCGAATCGGTTCTTGCTTTGGGTGGACGGCGTCGGCGGCTATCTGGTCTGTCGGGACGACGTCTTGATGGTGGGACAAGCTGTGCCGGGCAGTCGGGTCGCCATCCCGCTGCTCGGCGACTTGTCGCGCCAGCACGCCATCTTGGAACGGCTGGGAGGCCGCTACGTGATACGTCCTCTTGAGCCCACCTGGGTCGACGGCCGGGCAGCAGAAGGGCCAACGCTGCTCCAAGATGGTTCTCGGATCGACATGGGCCGGAGCGTCTCGTTGCGGTTTCGTCAGCCTCACGCCCTGAGTAACTCGGCGCGGTTGGAGTTCCTCAGTCGGCATAAAACGCTACTGGGAGTCGACGGAGTGGTGCTGATGGGTGAGTCGTGCCTCTTGGGCGGCAGCTCCCACAACCACATCGTCTGCCGGGACTGGAGGAGCGACGTGGTTCTGTTTCGGAAAAACAGGGGGCTTGGATGTCGCGCTGCGGCTCCCTTCGAGGTAAACGGAATAGAATGTGTTGAGGCCTGTCAGCTCCCGATCCCCTCTCGGGTGGTGGGCCGGGACTTTTCATTTAGTCTGGAGGCTCTCTCATGAACGGTCAGCGGGACGAACGTGAGAAAGCTGCTGGACAGGGCTCGGAGCCGAGCGTTACGCTGGAAGAAGAGGGAGCCGCATCGATGCGGACGATTGCGGAGACACGAAAAGGGGCCGGCGTTTCCAAGGGACCTGGGATGCGGTATTCGTTCGCCAACGGCGATCAGCCTTTGGCCGGCTATACGATCAAGCGGGGCGTGGGGATCGGCGGCTTCGGCGAGGTCTATTACGCGGTCAGCGATGCCGGAAAGGAAGTGGCGCTCAAGCGGGTTCAACGCAACATCGACATCGAATTGCGAGGAGTCCGCCACTGTTTGAATCTCAAGTCGCCTCACCTCGTTGCCATCTACGACATTCGCAAGGACAACCAGGGCGACGTCTGGATCGTCATGGAGTTCGTCCAAGGGGAGAGCCTCAAAGACGCCATCGAGCGTTATCCGCAGGGGATGCCTCGAGAGGAACTCGTGCGATGGTTCACCGCCATCGTCGAAGGAGTCGCCCATCTGCACGATTGCGGCATCGTCCATCGCGATCTCAAGCCGGCCAATATCTTTGACGATCTGGGAACGGTCAAAGTCGGTGACTACGGTCTCTCGAAGTTCATCTCATGCAGCCGGCGCGACGGGCACACCGAGAGTGTGGGAACGATCCACTACATGGCCCCGGAAATCGGGAAGGGCGAATACGGTAAGGAGATCGACATCTACGCGCTTGGGGTCATCCTTTATGAGATGGCGACGGGTGACGTCCCGTTCAATGGCGAGTCGGTGCAAGAAATCTTGTTCAAGCATCTGACGGCCGAACCTGACCTGAGTCGGCTTCCTCCTGACCTTCGCCCCTTGGTGGCTCGAGCTCTCCACAAAGATCCGCGCCAGCGATTCACCGATGTGCGTTCGATGGCAGCGGCGCTGCAGGAAGCTTCGGGGACTCCGGATGCCGCCTGGAAGAAGGCTCCACCATCTCCTCCACCGGAAAAACCTTATGTGGAGGCGACACCCGTGGCTCAGCCCGTGCCGAGCGATCCGATGGCCGAAGCGGTTGCCGGAATGTGGCAGCGTTTTCGGACGTGGTGGTACACCTCGAAAATGGGCAAGCCGATGCGAGTGGCGATCGTGGCAGGAGCCATCGCTCTGGCGATCCTCAACGCCGAGTGGCTGGTTCCGACGGTGTTGATACTTTGCACGATCCGCGTCATGTACGTGATTGCCCGCTCATTGTCGCTTCCCGGTTTTGCACCGACACCGGCTCCCCCGACCGCACCAGCCACGGCCGTCGGGCGTCCGGTCCGATCTGCTCCAGCTCCGGCTGCACCGGTCGTGGCAACTCCCGGAAACTCGGGGCAGCCCGTCGTGGCTCGGCCACACCCGACGCCGCCTCAACGGCTTTCTCCTCAAAAGCGCCGCTTGTTGGCTCGGCAACGCGATGAAGCCGTGCGCCGGTTCCTGGCCAGTCAGCCATGGGGAGCCAAAGCCAGCAGTTTCCTGACTAGCGCGTTGCTCGCAGCCGGTATCTGCGCCGGCTTGTCGCTGTTGGCAGTTAGCTTCGTGCACGCCGAGCCTGCCGACTATGCGTCGGCAGCCTGGTGGGCTCCCATGGTCTGGACCACCTGGGTCAGCACGCTGGGATGTTGGGCGATCTTATTCTTGGAAAAACGCTGGGAGCACGAGGTGGAGCATGACAGCCCGCGTCGCTTCGTGCAGTTTTTTGCTGGACTTCTCTTGGGAATTGCCGCCTTCGGGCTTTCTCACTGGCTCCTGTTCGACCTGAGCGCAGTCGACTTGGGCATCGAAGACTTTCCGACACTGTGGATTCCCGCCACGATGTACGACGTGGACGGCACGCCGCTGCTGGCCGCCTTCCTCGTCTACTTCGGATCGCTGCTGTTGGTGATTCGGTGGTGGCGGTTAGTCGATCCGTTGCGACGTCGAGTCTTCAAGTGCGGCTATGTTGTCTGGAGCGGTCTGGCTGCGTGGCTGCTGGCCGAGTTGTGGCGTTTTCCCGAGCCGTGGGGCATCCTCGTTGCGGTGAACATGGCTATCGCCCTCCAAGTCGCCTCGGGTTGGTACTCGCCGCGCCGACGGGAAGTGATTGCGGCCAACGAAGTCGTGCCGGCCGATGAAGCTCCCCAGCACGTTCCCGCCAATGCCGTCTAGGAGGGAGAGTCGCAAGATGAGCAGGATCGTCAAGAGCCAAGATGTTGGTCGCCGTCCACCATGCTACTTCTGCGCATTGGCGATGGTCATGGCGGCACTGGCGGTGAGCGCCTGGCAGCTCGGTTCGCCCACCGCCGCTGGTGCTGAGAAGGCGGACGCCCCGCAGCGATCCGCCACCGACAAGCAAGGCGCAAGTTCCTCTAGCAAGCCATCCATCCCGTCGGGGACTCGGAAACTCGAGCAGGACGCCACGATTCTCAACGAGAAGGAGCGACCGAGTTGGGTCGGCCACACGCCTTTCCGCGAAGGAGGAGATGAGTTCCTACCGGTCAGCGGCGACATGGCTTCGACGAAGGAAAAGGCGGTGACTTCGCTCCACGAGCATGCCTGTCTGGCTCTGCGGCAATACGCGGTTCGTAGTATCGGGCAGCGTGAGGCGGCGGCGTTCGTGACACCGGCCGACGCCAAAGCGCAGCTCGAAAAGAACATCTTCGTGGACGAAATCGTGTCACCCACATTCGGAAAGGTGTACCAAGCGCACGGCTTGATTCACGTTTCGCCTCAGTTCACAGCCAAGCTCGAACAAGTACGCCGCCGCACGGAACAAGCCGATCGCGTCGCGGCGACATCGGTGCTCAGCGCCGGTCTCTTCGCCGTTATGGGGCTGGCGGCATGGTGGTTGGGCCGGCGTCACCGAGGCGCCGACAGCCGGCCGTGGACACCCGCGGAACGTCCCGTCGGGATGACCGGGGAGGTGCGATGAACGGCAGTGGGGAAATCGATCGGCTGCTTGTCGAGCGAGTGCGAAAGGGAGACGAGTCGGCCTGGCAGGAACTCATCGACATCTATGAGGGACGGCTGCTGGCCTATGCCGAAGCGCGCGTCGGCCGAGGGGCGGCTGCCGAGGATATCGTCCAGGAAACCTTCCTGGGGCTGCTCAACAGTCTTCCCAACTACGACGGAACGCGTCCTCTGGAAAACTATCTCTTTTCGATCTGCGGCTACAAGGTCACCGATCATCTGCGCCGCGAAGGGCGCCGACCGACGCTCCCCATGACGGGATGGGGATCTTCGGAGCGCTCGTGGGAGCCGGCTGGTTGGGGAAGGCGGGCCAGCAGTATTGCGCGGAGTGGCGAACGGCGAGGATTGGAAGAAGAAACGTTGCGTTTGGCGCTGAGCGAACAGATCGACAAGTGGCTCAAGCGAGGAGACTGGAACAAACTCAAGTGCATCGAACTCCTCTTTGTACGCGGCTGGCCCAACAAACGCGTGGCCGAAACTTTGGGGCTTACCGAGCAGCAGGTGGCCAACTACAAGTCGGACTTCGTGAGCCGCACACGAACGCTGATCCGGCGCCAACGACTTCCCGAAGACGTCTTCCCCGAGTTGTTTTAGCTCGCAGACCGAGCCCCGGTGGCGTCAGCCTCAAGGCGGCCATCGGGCGGGAACCCGGCCGCTCCGGTGACTCTTATCGGTCACGCAAGTGCCATGCAGCCATATCCTTCATACGTCCTCTACGTCTTATATGTCCTATTTGTCTTATTCACCTACGTCTTACGTGACTTCCCACCGACGATCTCCCGACCTGTAAGATTCTCCCTCAACGTCGTGGGCCTGTGTGGGGCATGGTGATCTGGGAAGCTTCGAAGGCGTCGCCGACGAGGACCTGATCCCGCTCCCGCCGAATCGTCTTCGGATCGGTCGCATTGTACCGGTAGGGTGGCACCTGAGCATTGGGCACCACCAGAATGTTCTCGTGCACATGCAGTGCTTTCGCTCGGTGGAATCGCAGTGGGGATCGAGCCGTTCCGTAAATCGTGTTCTCCGCGATCTCGATCTGGTCGCTTCCCTCGTCGAGGAACATACCGTTCGATTCGGCGCGGCCGGCATTGATGGGAATGTCGTGGATCACGTTCCGCACGAGTCGCGTGCCGGGCTGGTGTCCCAACGTGTAGATGCCGCCGCCGTCGCTGAGTACTTGCATCACGTGGTGGATGTGGTTGTCTGCGACGATGTTGGCTCGAGCCGGTGTCGGTGTCGCGTTCCACATCCACCCGACCGAAACGCCGGTGTAGGGATGATCGGCGATCTCGTTGTGATGGATGTGCATCTTTTCGGTGATGCCACACCAGATCGCCACGGCGCCGAAGAACTGACGACCGCAGCGGACAACGCGATTGAAGCGCACTTCGTGGCCAGACGCAACTTGTTCCGGCGCCGACTGCCACCACGGACGACCTCCGACCTTCCGCGTGCGATCTTCCCCGAGGTTCACGCCGTTACCGGAGATGTCTTCGAGAACACAATCTTCCAAAACGCACTGCCGCGTCCGACTTCCCAACTCGACTCCCGACGTTCCCAAGTGAGCGATGTGGCACCCGGCAATGCGACACCGTTCGGCTCGCTCCAATACGACCGCTGCGGGAACGAACCGACGTCCCGGATCGGTCGTTTCATGACTTGTCGCCTGGCCCGCCGCATACCGACCACCGGGGATCGGCCACGCGGCGTGCTGGAGTTCCATGTCGACGATTGAAACGCGACTCACCGGCTGATCTTCTTCGCCGCGGAGGACGACCAGCGCCGGGGCACGCGGAATGACGACTTCACTCTTCCCCGGCTTCTCCCCGGGAAGCGGATAGTAGGTCAACTGTCCGTCGCTGGTAACCAGCCACTCGCCGGGCGTGTCGAGAAAAAGCAGATGGTTTTCCAAGTAGTAGCGAGGATGGGGTTCGAAGTGGTCGATTCGATAGTGTCTTGCGTTCGGACCGATCGGCTGAGCTACGCGCAGACGCCGGCTCGCTGGGTCGACTTCGGCGACCGGAACGCGGGTGATCGACCAGTCGTGGAGGAAGACGAGTTCTCCCCCTCCTCGATAACTGTTCGGCAAGTCGCCTTCTTTGAACGTGAATCCCGACCGCTTGTCCGGAAACGCCTTGACGACCCGCAGATAGCCTTCGTTGGGATGCCGGGCGCGAGGACGTCGCACGCCATCGACGAAGAACTCGCGAGGCAGACCGGCGCGCATGATGTCCGGGGGAAGCTGCGTTGTCCAGCGTCCATCGGCGGTAATCTGCCAGTGGGTCAACACCGTGCCGCCCGAGAGGACCGCCGTGCCTTTTTTCTTCGCGCGGAGCGTCAGACTGCCTCGCGCGGGCACATGACGCGGGGTGATTTCCAGGGGGCGCGTGATGCGGTAAACGCCCGGTGCAAAGAGAACCTCGATGTCGGCGTCGGGTGATTGTCGGGCAAGGAGTGTGCAGTGGTGAAGAGCTTGCTGCGGGTCGCTCCACGGTCGTTGTTGGGAGCCATCCCCTTGAGCCGTCCCGCCCGGCGCCACGTGAAGTGTCACGGTCTCGGCAGCCAGTGGCGCCAAGCCAATACCGTAAAGAAGCAGCACCATCAGTCGTAGAGACCACGTCGGCAACTTGGTGCAGCGCGGGAGCGTGAGCTGCCAGCGTTCAACTGAAATCATAGTAAAGGGCATATGGTCGAGACCTCCGAGCAGGAGCAAGGCGGGGAAGGTGGCAGCTCGTCGGGGGACCATTCCCGGAGCCGCAGGAGGTGCGCCTCGAGGGCACAAAGTGGGTAAGTTCGGTTTAGTTTAATCGAAAAAGGCGAACGCGTCAGGGAGGGGCGGGGGCGTCGGAAACCTGAGGAAGATCATCGAGAGATCGCAGGTGGAACAACTCGAGGAACCGTTCGGTCGGGTAGTAGCGCACGACGCGCCGCTTCTGGGGGTCTCGTTCCAGGCGCAGTAGCCGGCGGCGCACGAGTTGCCCGAGGATCGCGCCACTCGGTTTTTCGCGGAGTCGGTCGATGTCGTGACGGGCAATTCCCGGGTTGTAGGCAACGATCGCCAGGACGTCGACGGCGGCCTGGGAGAGTCGAGCTTCCTTTTGACGCCCGAGGAATTTTCGATAGAGCGGCGTCCATTCCTCGCGGAGCTCCATACGATAGCCGTCGCCGACCGAGACGATCGTGTAGGGACGCTGCTCGCGGTCGTAGTCCTCGCGCAGCTCTTCGACCAGGTCATCGATTTCGGCCGGTCGCACACCGCGCATCAATGCGGCCACTTCGCGACTGGTGATCGGCCGATGTTCGGGATGGCCGACGAAGAGGATGGCTTCGAGGATCGAGCGGGGCGAGAGGGGACAGGAGGACTGCTCCTGTTCCTCTTCCGGTTCGGGAGGCGGTTGGTCCGAGGGAGGCTCGTAGGGGTCCTCTCCTTGCTGCAACAACTCGGCGTATGCCTGCCCGAGCTCGTCGAGCGACCACTCGCGAGGTTCCTCGCCAGCGTCGCGCTCATCACCGCGATCCATGGGAGGCTTCGATTCGCCGGAATAATCCGTTACCATCGCTGAGCGACTTGGGATTTCATGAAGGCGAGGGCGTCGCGAGCCAACTGTTCTTCGCTTTCGTACATCCGTCGCCAGATCTTGGTCGCAGCCGCCAACTCGGGCAGAGCCAAGCCGAACGCTTCGACGACCAGCCATCCGTCGTAACCGGCCGCGTGCAGCGCATCGAACGTCTCGCTCCATCGGACGCCGCCAGAACCCGGAGTACTGCGGTCGTTTTCCGAGATATGGACATGGCAAAGGACTTCGGCGCATGTCTGCACGGCTTGAGAGACCGACTTCTCTTCGATGTTGGCGTGGAACGTATCGTACATCGCGCGGCAATGCGGATGGTCGACTTCCCGGACGAACCTCACCAGATCGGCCTGGGCGTTGAGGAAGTAGCACTCGAAGCGGTTGAGGCACTCGACGCCCAGCATCACGCCGCATTGCTGGGCGTACTCGGCCATCTGCCGGATTCCTTCCACGCCCCATTTCCATTCGTCTTCAGTGGGTCCTTTGCCGGTGAAGGCTCCCAGAGCCGAGTGGAAGGGACCGACGAGCGTTTCGACGCCGAGAGCCTGGCAGCAGTCGAGGGTGCGGCGGTTCTGCTCGAGCCCCTTTGCTCGAACCGATGCATCGGAACTGATCGGATTGTCGGCTTCGGTGCGCACGGTGACCGCGGTGCGGCGGAGTTCCAATTCATCGAGCCGCTGGGCCCAGCGAGCGTATTTCTCGACATCCAGGTCGAATAGGGGAATCTCAACACCGTCGTAGCCCATCTCCTTGAGTTGCTCGAGGACCGAGTCGATCGAATCGCTCAAGTCGCTGGTCCACAACAAGAGGTTCATGCCGTATTGCATGGCGGGGATTCCTCACGAATTAGAGTCGTCGGTCCACCTGTCGGTTCGTCAAGGGCGGCTCGTCGGCACCGATCAAGTGATTTCCACCCATTGGCCGGTTCGAGCGCTTTCCAGGACGGCATCGCAGACTTTCTGCGTGCGCAAGCCGCTTCGGAAATCGGGTTGGACAGGTTGTCCCGTTTCGAGGCTCTCCAGGAAGTCGGCCAGGGCGTTGATAAACGTATGTTCGTAACCGATCGTGCAACCGGGCACCCAATACTTGTCCATGTACGGATGTTCGAAATTCGTCACATGGATGCGACTCCAGCCGGTCAAGTGATCTTCGACTTTCTTTCCCGTTTCCGGATCGGCGTAGCGGAAGTAATCGAGATACTGGGGATCTTCCAGATCGAAGAAGACGCTGCCGCGATCGCCGTTGAGTTCGAAAGTGTTGTAGTTCTTTCGGCCCCGTGCATAACGGGTCGATTCGAACGTTCCCATTGAACCGTTTTCGAAGACAGCCAAGAACATGCAGGCGTCGTCGATCTCGACCGGTTCGACCTTGCCGGTTTCCTGATGCAGTCGCTCTTTGACAAAGGTTTCGGTCTTGGCGACGACCGAGCGGATGGGGCCATTGAGCCATTCGGCGGTGTCGATCGAGTGGGCGAGCAGATCGCCGGTAACCCCTGAGCCGGCGACTTTCGCATCGAGCCTCCAGAGGGCGGCACCTCCTTGAGGCACATCGGTGGCGATGGTCCAGTCTTGCAGATAGGTCGCCCGATAGTGGAACGGACGGCCGATCCTTCCTTCGTCGATAAGTTGCCGTGCGAGCGAGATGGCGGGGACGCGGCGGTAGTTGAACCAGACCATATTGGGAACACCCGCCTTTTCGACGGCCGCCACCATGGCCTCGGCTTCGGCGGTGTTCATCGCCAGCGGCTTTTCGCAGAGGATCATCTTGCCGGCTTCGGCGGCCGCCAACACGATATCGTGGTGCGTGTTGTTGGGACTGCCGATATCGATCAAGTCGATGTCGTCTCGTTCGATCAGCTTTCGCCAATCGGTTTCATACGAGGCGTAACCCCACTTCTCGGCGAAGGCTCGGATTTTTTCTTCGTTTCGAGCGCAACATGCCTGCAGGACTGGCCGATACTCGCGATCGAAGAAGTAATTCACCTGATGGTAGGCATTCGAGTGGGCTCGCCCCATGAAACCGTACCCGATCATCCCGACCCGCAATGGCTTGCTCATGGTTCACCGTCCCTTCTTCCTTCTCCTTGGTGGCTCGATTCGTGAAAGCAACAAGATGACTTATCGAACGCACATACGGCGCGCAAAGCTGGAACGCGGCTGTCATGGCCGCGTTCCAGGTTCCACGTTCATTCCTTCCGTTTTTCGCCCAGCAGCGACGCCGCCACAGCTAGGGGGCATACTTGGCCGCCAGTTCATCGACGGCCTTCTTGCACTTGGCCGTCGCCTCCCAGGCATTGGGCCAGAAGCAGAGGTCGATGGTCCACCAATCATCGGGACAGCCGGCATCGACTAGCGCGGGCATGAATTCGTCAAAGTTGAGCCGACCTTCGCCGAATGGCGGATGGGTACTCGTCTTGTGTTCGTTGAGCGTACCATCCGAGTCGATCAGATGGATGCGTCCGATTTTGCCCTTGAGTCGCTCGGCCAGTTCTCGGATGCCTCCTGGAAGCGTTTCCTTTTCGCCCGGCTGCCGAGCTCCTTCGACGGCAACGTTGTCGGCATGGCACGTGTCAAACATCACCATGAAGTTGTCATGGTTGACGGCATCGAGGACTCGGAAGATGTCGCTTGGTTTGTTGAACGCGAACCCGGGCTCGAACTCCCAGACGACGCGGACACCGACATCGGCCGCCATCTTGGCGCATCGGCGCCACGTATCGGCGACACGGCGCAATGCCGTTTCATAATCGACCTGGGTCGTCACGGTTTCAGGACGTGTCTCACCGGGGACGTCTCCCAGCACCCAAGGATCCTCGGTCGTGTCGACCCGGATCACATCGATACCGAGATCGGTGCAAAAGGTGAGATTCTTCTGGAAAGTGTTCATGTAGCTGGCCGTATCGGGAGCGGTGATCAGTTTTTCGCTCCACAGATCGGCGGCCAAACCGCTACATCCCATGCCGCGAGATTCCCACATTTGCCGGACTTTGGCTCGCTCCTCGGCCGTCGGCGTATTATCGGGATTGGGGTGGATGTCGAACCCTCCCAGCTCCAATCCGTCGAACTTCAATTCGTGAAGTCCCTTCACCACTTCGTCAAAGGGGATCTTCCGTTCCTGGTTGAACAGGAACGCCCAGGTACCAATGGAAATGCGAACAGACATCAGAAGCGATCCTTTTGTAAAAACTCCAGTCATTGGACTCGTGGTGTCCCGACCATCCCGGTCCCGGCTGCACGGAGCCGTTCCGCACGAACCACACCACGGACTCCCGCATCCCCGATCCGCCACTGCGGTCGCGGTAGGAGTCTCCAACCCGAGCTACGAGCCGTTACGCGTCTCCTCCGATTTGAGGTACCGAGGGATGCGTATCCGGCCCGAAATAGCGCAGGCCCACCAGCGGTTCACTCCCCGTGTTGACGATTTCCACGCCGCGCCGAGCCGCTTCATAACTGATAAAGACTTCGTCTTCGGTTTCCTCTCCGAAGCGGATCAGCGCTGGTGTCTGCAAGTTCAACCGACCGATCGTGCCCTTTCCCTGAACCGTAATCCAACCGCTGGCTCCAGGATCCTTGATCGTGCAACGAGCCCCCGGTTGGACGGTCAATTCCTTCGCTGAGAAAAGCTGTTTCCCGTCGACATGACCGTAGACGATCCACCGGTCGATATAACCGTCTCCTTCCTCGGCGACGATCGGTTCCAAGTAGTGATGTTCCTTGAAGTGGGTATCGACGTTCCGTTCCCAGTCGAGCTGATCAATGATGTAGTCGAGATCGTGGTGTTTATCAGGAGGAACGTCTTTCACGCAGAGCGACCAGGGGACGTACCGGCCTTCGACGATCGACTGGAACATCCCGAAGACGTCGCTTCCCCATTGAGGTTCATAGGTGCATAGCGACCCTGGAGCGTGGAGGACGCCTGGCGGGATGAGCCAGCCGGTGCCGCGCTTGAGACGATAGGCGCGCGAGAGATCGAGGATGCCATTGTCGCCCTGATTCCAGTTTTCCAGGCAACGACGAACTTGATCGCGCGTCGTTCCCGGTTCAAGCCCCATGAACGTGTAGGCGAAGTTGTTGTCGACGTTGTTGTACTGCGGCGGAAAATAGTAACTCTCGGGTTTCCCTTCCTGCCCAGTTCGTGCGGCGTCTTCGAACGACTGATGCATGTGATGCGGGATCGGGCCCATGTTGTCGAAGAACTTCGAGTAGACCGGCCAACGCTGGTACTGGTCCCACATCGCCTGACCGATCAGCGTCGGGCCCATCTCTTCGACGGCGTCGCGCAGCGTAAATTGGCGGCCTTCGAAACTGCAAAAGCTCAAACCTTCATGCCACACGCGCCCCTCGTTCGCCGCTTCCGTCGTACTCGCAAACCAACGCTCATCAATCCCCCCACGGTCGGCTCCATAGGCGTACAGATCGTCAGGATGGAGTTTCAAACGGCGGCCGGGGTGGAGAAAACTGCGAGGAACCCAAGTCGGAGTCAATCGCAGCAACCCATCACCGGCTTCCAGCGCGGCACTCAGGACCGAGGCAAGATTGTCGCCAGGGACCAGCTTTTCCTGGGGAATCGCACCACGTTCAGACATCCGTCACCTCGATTCATACGTCGATGATTCGTCCTGGCCGGCTCGTTACTCGATCAACGATGTCTTTTTTATTGGCTTTTGAGCCTCTTCGCAAGCCAGGGGAATCGGCAATAGGCGAAGGACGGTCCGACAATTACGATAACCGAAGGCGTAACCACCTCGTAGGCTTGGGGGCGGCGCCGGGGAAGTGCTCCATCGGAGAACAGGTCGTCGTGGGAGGTCCATGCGGATGCAATCATCCAGTTGGCAGTTGTTGGGAGAAGATTCGGGCGGAGTACCCGATGGTTGGCAAGTGGCAGGCCAGAGTTGGTGGGCTCGAAGTCGCGTGGCGCGAGGCGGCATCCGCGAAGGCGTCCCCATCGTGAGCCTGGCCGTCGGCGATCTCGAAGTCGACGTCCTGCCGACTCGAGGCATGGGCCTGCACGCCGCACGCGTCAAGGGGGTACGGTTTGGTTGGGACTCGCCAGTACCCGGTCCCGTTCATCCGGCCTATGTGCCGTTGCTAGAGCCATCGGGCCTGGGATGGCTGGATGGGTTCGACGAGTGGCTGGTGCGGTGCGGGCTCGAGAGCAACGGAGCCCCTCAATTCGATGCGAGCGGGAGACTCCAGTATCCGTTGCATGGCCGCATCGCCAACCGGCCGGCTCGGGAGGTCGAGTTACGACTGACCGAGCGAGGGGGCTTGGAGATTCGGGGCATCGTCGACGAAACTCGTTTTCACTTTTCGAAACTCCGGCTGATCAGCTCGCTGGAACTGCTCCCGGATCGCCCCGTGTTGATCGTTCGCGATACCATCGAGAACCTCTCGGAGAGCCCGGCCACAGCGCAGTTGCTGTACCACATCAACTTCGGGCCACCGCTGCTGGGCGAAGGAGCTCGGACCATCGTGACTGCCGAAGAGGTCGTACCGCGGACACCCGAGGCGGCAGCCGAACTGGACCAGTGGGATCGCATGCCGGCTCCGCAGGCGGGCGTTCCCGAGCGCGTCTACTTCTTCCGACCTCGGTCCGATGCGGAAGGTTGGGGCCGAGCGGCGCTCGTGGCGGCGGATGCGTCGCTCGCGGCGACGGTCGCCTTCCAAACATCGACCCTCCCCTGTTTTTCACTTTGGAAGAATCCGACCGCGCTCGCCGATGGTTACGTCACGGGGTTGGAGCCCGCGACGAACTACCCGAATCCTCGCGGCTTTGAGGAAGAGCAGGGGCGAGTCGCGCGCCTCGAGCCTCGGGGCTGCGTCTCCTTCCAACTCGAACTCGGACTCTGGGTCGGCGCCGACGCCGTCCGTGCCGGGGTAACTCCCGTGGAAGAACTGGCACAACCCGCCCCGCAGCTCCATGCCGAGGCGCCACCCGGATGGATTGCCGAATAAGCTGCTGGCCGGGTGGTGAACCGCGTAGTAGATCTCCGAGGCCGATCAGTCGTTATTCGGGTTGCCTGCCGAGTGGCTCGTTCGGTGAACGTGGGGAGGAACTTGAGGAGCCGTTGGTGTGCGCAAGTTCTTGGTGATCATTTTGAAAGTCGTCCTGCCGCTGGCGGTCATCGCGTGGCTGCTGTGGAGCACGCCCCCGGAACAGCTTCAGCAGCTCCGGACGATGAAGAAAAACTGGTGGCTCCTCGTCGCGAGTCTCCTCTTGTCCCTTGCTGCGCTGGTCAACACGTTCGTGCGCTGGCATCTCCTCGTTCGTAGTCTCTATATACCTTTCCGCTTGAGCGACGCTTTGAGACTCGGGTTCCTGGGATACTTACTCAATTTCGTTTCTGTGGGGGTCGTCGGCGGCGACCTGTTCAAAGCGATCTTCATCGCAAGAGAACAGCCTCAACGCCGCCCCGAAGCAGTGGCCTCGGTGCTGGTCGACCGGATCATCGGCCTGTACGCTTTGCTCATCGTTGCTTCGGTCGCCGTCGTTGGGACCTGGCGATCCGACATGCCAAGCGACGTGCGGACCGTCTCCCAGTTCACCGTGGCCGCCACTCTCGTCGGCGCCGTTGCCATTGGCCTTTTTTCGCTGCCAGGGTTCACGACGGGAGCCCTTTCCGAAGCCCTCGCCCGACTTCCTCGCATCGGCGGTGCCGTCGAGCGGTTGGTCGGTGCGATGCGCATGTACCGGCGGCGCCCCGGTGTGCTCGCCTTGGCACTCGGACAGAGTTTCGTCACACATATTCTTTTCGCCGCGGCGATCTACTGTGTGGCTCGAGCCCTCTTCCAAGCCGCTCCCAGCCTGACTGAGCATCTGGTGATCGTGCCTTTGTCGATGGTCGCTGGATCGCTCCCCTTCACACCGGCTGGACTGGGAGCTTTCGAGCTGGCGATGGCCTCGCTTTACAAAATCATCCCTGCCGAACCCCATGCCGTCTCCGGCGTAATTGTGGCACTCGTCTTTCGGCTCGTCCAAATCGCACTGGCAGCGCTGGGGCTTTGTTACTATTGGACGTCTGATGCCGATTGGGAACGGATTGAGCGCGAGGCGCGCGAGCTGGCGGAGGCGAGTGAAGACGAGGAGGAAGCGATGGCTGCGGCGGTCACGGACGAGGTTCGATAACGGCGTGGTCTTCGCGTCGCGTCTCTTCACCCGGACCAGACTCGAAGTGGCATTCCTTCGTCGTGACGCGGGCATATCCCTCGGCACGCATCTGAGCTTCACCGTTGTTCTTGCCGCTGCACTGCCACAGAAAGACCCGCGAAGCCCCACCGAAGGAAAAACCACTTCGCCCATTTCCTTCTGCGTTAACGTTGGCGAAGATCACGTCGCGCGCCCCATCATGAGCATTGATTCCGTCGAGTTGGTATCCGCGAACCGTCAGCTCCATGATCACGACGTGGCGCACTTCGTATAGGGTGATTCCCACGGTGTGACCTCCGCAACTGAGCCGGTAATGGCTGGGAAGTTTGCCTTCTTCGGTACAAAAGTAGATGTGGCCTCGCCACAAGCACCACTGGAGTGGCTCAAGGGTGGGAAGTTCCTCCCGTTCACGCGACGCTTCGACCCGCGCGGCCACGTCATCGTCGAGAAACAGTACCTGATGGGCCATGTAACGAGGCCGGAAACGAAAGACGTGGCCACCGACATGCTCCCAAGCATCAGGGGGGACCGGGCGGCGCCCCTCCAGAACGGCTCCGTTTCCCACCAGGGCAAAGGGCGATCGAGCCGTTCCACTATGCCGACCTCCCTGCAAGGTGATGCTTTCGCGGTAGGGTTGGCCAGTGTTGGCTAAAATGATCCGATCACCGGCTTCGGCCGCCCGAAGGGCTCGCGCAATGGTTCGAAAGGGACCACTCCCCGCATGCACCTCGGCAGAACGGCCATCCCGTGTGTCATCTCCTTTGACGTTGTCGACGTACCACTCCACCCCCAAAGTACGGCCGACGGGCAACATGCATCCGAACGCCATTGTCGCGACCCACCAGGTCGCCGTGAGAAAGAAACGGACGCTGCCGCGGGAGCAGATTCCGCCTCGGCGGCTCAGCGCCGCGTCCCCATTCCCCGTCGACCGCCCCGTTGTCGGTACCGCCGCGCAATTCGATGGCATCATTGTTCCTCTTGACTACCCAGCCCCCGGCGCGATCACACTCAAACGGGCGGATTGTCTCCGACGCGTCGAGCTCCGTCAAGTAGAAGCTAGGCAAAACAGAGAGGTTGCAGCGAGTGTTGAAGGGCGCACCTGTGGCACTGCGGTCACGGCGAGGCACGTGACGACCAGCCCGAACGCCGGAAGTACATCCCAATAGGTGTACTCAATTGTCCGTTTTAGGGGGAACCCAGGGAATTCCGGAAAACCGCCCGTGAATTGGGCCAATGATCCTGGTATAGTAGGGAGGTGCGTTCGGAACTGAGGCAAGAGGAACCAAGGACAAGGGAGGAGTTGCTGCTGCAGGAGCTTTCGTGAGATGAAGGGAGGAAGGCGGCAGTCGTTGCCCTTCATCGACTAACGCTGTTGCAATACGTGTTGTGGATGACACGTTAGTGACAGGCGCCCTGGAAAGGGGTCGTGGGCATGATCGAGATTCGTCATCGCGAAACGGGCGATGTGTTGTTGCGCGTGGAAGACAGGACGTTGCGCGGACACACCTTCGACGGCCTCCGATTAGCGGGCGCGGATCTGACCGGACTGGATCTGACCGAGGTCGACTTTCGGAACTGCGATTTGCAAGAGGCGGATTTGAGAGGTGTGAAGGGAGTGCGAGCGGTTTTCAAGAGCTCGCTGATGCGAGGTTCCCTATTCATTGAAAGTGATTTCTCCGAGGCGGATTTCACGGACGTCTTGCTGGAGAACTCGCAGTTCCGAGATGCCAAACTCACCGGCGCCAATTTTCGCTATGCGAGGCTGTCCAATGCCGACATGAGCGGCGCCGATTTGCGGGGTGCCGACTTGAGCCTGGCCGATCTGCGATGCAACCTGAACGATGCCAACTTGAGTGGCGCGGACTTGCGGGGTGCCGATCTGACGGGAGCCAACTTGACGGGGGCGGACTTGACGCGAGCCAACATGTTTGACGCCAAACTGGCCGATGCTCAGATGGCTCGAGTCAAAATGGAAGGGGCGATCGGACCTCACGGTCAGCGTGTCGGAGCGCCGACTGCGGCTCGGAAACCGACGCGACGCTGGTGGCAGTTTTGGGCTTCGTAACGCGTCGAACGTGCCGAAGTCGTGCCAGTAGCGGAGCACGCGTAGAAGGTCTGCTCGGGGCCAGAAGGAGTTGGAAACCAATGGGCCGAGAGACGGGGGAATGGGAATCGCCTTCGCGTTATAAGTTGCAGCGGCGGCTCGACGAACTTCGCCTACCCGCCGGAATCTTGGTTCTACTGGCCTTCTGGGTCGGCTCGCCCGCCAACGCCCCTGCCCAGAAAATCTTCCTGCCCACATGGCAGCAGTTTTCGGTGCGTTCGACGGTAGTCGTTCCCGACCGGGGAGCGGCGATCTTGGGCGGATCGCGTAGCCGGGCGGCGGCGCGCACGATGCGAGGCCTTCCAGGAGGACCGCCAGTGGGTTCGAATCGGGGAGTTCGCGGCGGGGCCCGATCGGCCAGCATCCATGTCACCGTCATCGACTGGGGGGCGTGGGATGCGGCAGTGCGAAGCCAAGTTGTTTCGAGCCCGTGGGCCTCAGAGCTTGCTCAGGCACGACAATCGCACACTCGAGCGACGACTCGCGACCCTGCGGATCGTTCCGGCCAGATGAGTCTTGCTGAGATTCGTCGTCTACGAGCCCGGAAGCGAAAGGCCGCCTCGGCGCCCCAACGCTGACGCTGTTTCGGCCAACTCGGTTAGTGCGAACCGGTCATCCCGTTCAGCTCGCGCCCTCCACCGACGCCTCGCTCTCCTCGGGGTTCTTCGCCTTGGGCCGATACGTGAGGACCGGGCAAGGGGCCCGCCGTACAACCGCCTCGGCGACGCTTCCCATGAGCATCCTCAGTAGACCGGTTCGTCCATGCGTTCCCATCACAATCAGGTCGACGTCTTCGTCTTTGGCCAGCCGGACGATGGCAGACGCCGGATCCCCGGTCACCAAATGGTGCTCATACGGGACATTCGGGTCGGTAGGAACGACTTCCTTAAGCATCTTTCGGAGGTCCTCCTCCACCGGCTCGGGAATCCCGTAGTACATTTCCCCGCCGCCGTACGCCACCGGTGGCTCCTCGACGTGAGCGATCAGCAGTTTGGCTCCAGTGTCTCTCGCCAGCGACGTCGCCAAACTGAGGGCAGCATCACTGGAATGCGAGAAGTCCGTCGGAAAGAGTATCTTTTTGATTTCCATGATCGGTCCTCCCGTTCACGATGGTCGAGCCTGTATCAGGATTGCCGGTTGGGGGTGGGCACCTCCCTGTCGACCGGCAATCCTGCACCAGCCTCTCCGTCCCGTCTTCACCACGGCCGCCCCATTCTATCACAATGGCGCTTGTGGCGTGCCGACCACCCGTCGACGGGGGTGCAAATTCAGTGCCAGCGGCCCGTAATTTGCAAGGTGTGACCGCGTCCCACGTTGGAATGGGGATTTGCGAGTGCAAAGTGCGCGGCTGGGCGCGAAGCGCGCGATGGTGCGCGCCGCCAACAGGTGGAAGGCCGAGGGAAGGGGCCGGAACCGAGGTGCCAATCGAGGAATCAGCTGATGCAGACGGACCCGACTCGAGTAGAACTCCTTTTGGTGGACGACGACGACGAATTCCGCGAAACGGTCGCCTCGCGCTTTCGGACTCGCGGTTTTCCCGTAACCGAAGCACGCAGTGGGGAAGAAGCACTCGAGGCGGCTCGGCGGCGGGAGTTCGACGTGGCGGTCGTGGATGTGATGATGCCGGGGATGAGTGGCGTCGAGGTATTGAAAGAGCTCAAGGGAGGCCCGGCCGACTGCGAAGTCATCATGCTGACGGGGCAGGGATCGATTGAAACGGCAGTGGAAGCAATGAAGGCGGGAGCGTATGACTTCCTGACCAAGCCGTTTCCACTGAAGGATCTCGAAGCGCTCGTGGGGCGAGCCTACGAACGTCGCGCTTTGCGCAAGGAGAACCAGCAGCTTCGTACGATCTTACAGCGGAATCAGACGTCCCATGAGATGATTGGACGTTCGCCAGCCATGCTCGAGCTGTTTCGGCTCGTCGAGCGGGCGGGGCCCAGCGACAAGGCGATCTTGATCGAAGGAGAAAGCGGCACTGGAAAGGAACTGGTCGCTCGAGCTCTCCACGCCACCAGCAAACGCGCCGACAAGCCCCTGGTCGTCATCAACTGCGCTGCGCTTCCGGAAACGCTACTGGAGAGCGAGCTTTTCGGTCACGAGAAAGGATCGTTTACGGGAGCGGTCACGGCCAAACAGGGGCTTTTCGAGGTGGCCGACGGCGGGACGCTCTTCATCGACGAAATTGGCGAGCTGTCGGGAGCCCTCCAAGCCAAACTCCTGCGAGTGCTGGAAGACGGCTCGTTTCGCCGCATCGGTTCGATCAAGGAGCGGCGCGTCAACGTGCGGATTCTCTCGGCCACCAACCGGGATTTGTTGAAAGAAGTCGAAGCGGGGCGTTTTCGAGACGACTTGTACTATCGCATCAACATCATGAGTCTCAAGATGCCGCCACTGCGTGAGCGCATCGGCGACATTCCACTGCTGGTGCGGCATTTCATGGGACCGGGATGGGACATCGAGCCCGAAGCGATGGCCGCTCTCGAGCGTTATCCGTGGCCGGGGAACATCCGTCAACTGAGCAATGCCGTCGAGCGTGCCAAGATCATGGCGGATGATGGGATCTTGCGACTGGGTGATTTCCCACCCGAGGTCGTCGCTCACGACTGCTCCCGCAGCGTGACCCTCGATATGGCTGATGACCTCAGTACGCTGGCTCGAGCCAAAATCGTGGAAGTCTTGCGACGCGAAAAGGGCAACAAGACTCGAGCCGCCAAGCGGCTCGGCATCGACCGCCGCAAACTCTACCGACTGGTGGAGAAGTACCAGATTTCCTCGAGCGAGTGGGAGTCGACTGCGGATCAGCCGGGCCGCGTGAGCCAATAGGCGATCACGGCGAACAAGATCCCGATGCCCCCGAGAATAGCCGTCATGACATGTCGGCTCAGGGCGATCGTGCCGTCATCGCACAAGCGCAGCAGGAATGGAGAAGCCACGAGCAGGACGAGCCACAGAAGGAGGCATGTTGAGTAAACCCAAATATCCCGGCGATCAGCGCGTCGTTGAAGTTCGGCGATCTGTTGTTGCCGACGTTCCTGCGCTTCTTCGGGCGTCAATTCGGCCTTCTTGGGAGTAGCAACGGCCGGGGCCGGGCCTCCCTTCAGCGAGACGACGACATCACGCGAACATGACGGGCAACGGACGGGAGGCCGTGGAATGGGCTCGCCACAAAACGGACAGACATGCTCGGAACGCTTCGCCGTGTCCGCTGCCTCAAGAAGCCCGCTTACCTCTCGAGCACTCACCCATTGCGAGTCGTTCTTCCGAACGAGCGTGTCGGGCGTCACTTTGCCTTGGCGGACGTGCGCCACGATTTCGCTCGACTTCAGCGGCCCGATCTCTTTCCCCGAAGTGCGGTAATACCACGTCGCCACGGCCGGCCGTCCCCAATTTGACGCCAGATATCCGGCACCTTTGAACTAACCCAATCCACTCATGGGCAGGGATCCCCGATCCTCTCGGTCCCACCTGCCTATTGTGACGGGAGGGCGTGCAAACCGCAAGCATTGGGCGGGTCCTTGGGAGCCGGGAGGCTTGGAACGGTTGTAGGGGCGAGGGTAGGCCACCACCGGGTGGCGGCTCGACCTGGCCGCCCCCACCTTTGCTCGTAAGTCCTCCCTGACGTATGCATTGTCTGGGCTCAGTGGACGAGCGCCGGGTTGGCCGATCGCTCTTGGGTGACCCCAAGCTCCTCGGGACTACCAGCATCGACGGCGGACGTGGGATGCATGACATTATCGTAATGGCTTCGCTCGTCGCCTGCGGCGTCTTGTGCGGGTGGTGGCTGCGCGGTGGGCTGGCACAGGAAGGCCCGCCGAGCGACGCCCCCTCTTCCTCACGCATCGACCGGGCTTTGGAACACCTCAGATCGATCGCTTCAGGGGTGGCGGACGACTTGGGGGAACATCACACCAGGATCGCCGAGATCCACAATCGGCTGCAGGAAGCGGCTCGAGCCGGTCCCGAACACCTTCTCCGCGTCGTCGGCGAGCTGATCGAGTGCAACGAGGAGATGCAACGTCAGCTCCAGTCGGCCGAGACTCGGCTGCAGTATCAGGCCCGCGAAATCGCCTCTCGGTCGGAAGAGGCGCACACCGATCCGCTCACGAAGCTGGCCAATCGGCGTGCTTTCGACGTGGCGCTGGAGGAGGGATGGGAGCAACACCAACGGTCGGAAACGCCGTTATCGCTCCTGATGCTGGACGTCGACCACTTCAAACGTTTCAACGACCGTTTCGGTCATCCTGCCGGGGACGCCGTTTTGAAGGGAGTGGCCCAGGTCCTCCGGCAGGAACTTGGTAACGACGGCCTGGTCTGTCGATACGGGGGAGAGGAGTTCGCAGTCGTCTTTCCCGGACGGACGGCGCGGGACGTGGCTCGAGCCGTGGAACGGTGCCGCGAGTCGATCGCGGCGCAGACGTTTTCCTTCGAGGGAGCTCAGTTTCGGATTACGTGCAGCACCGGCCTGGCCGAACTGAAGGGGGAAGAAGACACGGACGAGATGGTAAGCCGTGCGGACGAAGCCCTCTACCAGTCGAAAAAGGCCGGACGGAATTGCTCGCACTGGCATGACGGCCGCCGCGTGCGTCCCGTGGCGGATGCGTGGACCAAACGTGCGATTCACACTCCGGAGGGTTGGGAAGAAAAGCTCGATCTCGAAAAAACGGACTTCAGTGCCGGCATTTCGACGCAGGCGGTCTTCATGGCGGACGTGAGCCGCCGTCTGGCCGAGCGTCATCGCAACGGCACGTCGCTGGCCGTTCTTCTGGCCAAGATCGATGGCTATGACACGATTGTGGCACAGCACGGCGACTCGGCTGGCCGGGCTGTCACCCGTGCTGCCACGTTGCTGTTCAAAGCGACGATGCGCGACATGGATCATGTCGCTGAATTCAGCGAAGGGACATTGTCGCTGTTGCTGCCTGGCTGTCGACTCGACGGTGCCGTTACCGTCGCCGAACGGCTTCGAGAAGGAGCCAACCGGTGTCGTCTGCCCCAGAAGCGTTTTCCACCCGAACGGTTCACGTTGACAATCGCCGTGGCTGAAGCGGAGGAAGGCGAAGATGCGAGCGACCTGGTGGCTCGCATCGAGGATGCCGTCGCCTCAACCAGCGCCCATGGTTCCAACTGCACGTGTGCCCTTGAGGGGAAAGAGACGCGGCTGATCGGCATCGGGGACATCTCACTTGCCGCCGGTGACAACGCCTAAGCCGCCGTAACCGGTGGACGAAAGGCGCGCAAAAAAAGCTCCCGGAAGGCCCACGGGTCCCAGGGGGGCAAAGGACTCCGATCATTTTCCGGGAGCGATTGGACGACTTGGGAGGCTTCCTGCCACGCAGCGCCCTGAATCGGTTGGTTCCACAAGCCTTCCGGTTGACCGCAGGGTGTCGTCACCTCCGTGTCACGAACACTCAGGCGGCGGTCCGCGGGAACTCGCCCCGGCCGCCGGTTCCCGGACGCGTTTCCACCGGGAATCGGAGGCCGCTCGGCACTCTCCCTTATGCGGGCTCGGCCGGCGGGCCGTGTCCACTCGCGTCCCAAAGCGTTCTGCTTCGTGACCCGAGTGTGGCGAGCAGAATACGCCGTGCCGCCGAAGCCGTCAAGAGTGATTTTTCAAAAAGCGGGACTCGTCCTTCAGAACCGTCTCTGGTTCCTTCCTGAGTGCCGCTGTATCCTTGGATAGGGGGTACCGCCTGACCTTTGGTGGCCAGCCAGGAGAATCCTAGTGTGTGATAAACCCCGGCATTTTGGTTTCCATCTTCGACCGAGTCGCGTTCCGCACGTAGCGTTCGTGCAATCTCTCGTGGTGCTCTCTGTCGCGGCTGTAGCTTCCTCGATGGCGATCGCCGACGACGTTGCTGACCAACAACTTCAAACGATAACTCAAGCCGAACCGTGGGCGCCGACAGCCATTGCCCTCTCGGCGGACGGCCGATTCGCCGCTGCGGGGTTCAAATCGGGCGTCACCGTTGTTGGTGACCTGCGTGCGGTTGGTGATGTGATCAAACTGCCATCGCAGTTTCGAGTCAAGGACATCGCGTTTTCTCCTGATGGAAAACACCTCGTAGTACTCCATTACGACCTTACTGTGCCAGCGGAACGTCGTCTCGCCCGAGTTCATGTTTGGGATATCGGAAAGCGTTCGCGGCGATGGACAACCGAGCAAGAAGACATACTCGATGTGGCGGCGACCGAAAAATATATCGTCCTCATCAGGCGTCGTTCCGTCGAGTATAGACCGTGGAGCAACCCTTCCTCTGTGGTGAGCGTCCTAGAAATGCCGCGGGGCTGTCGTTTCGACGCTCGAATCGACAGAGAGGTCGTATTCGCACAAGTGCCCGGGTGGGAGACACTCTATGTGGTTGCCAGGCATGGCGACGGAACGTGGCGAGTCATCAGAGCAGCCCCCGGGCAGTCCGGGGCCGCGGGGAACGGTATGGCCATCGGACCGGCAATGGGATCAACGATGCCACGCGCCGTTGCCGTTGCCGGCTCGCTTGGTCTGGTAGCTGTAGCCTTTTCCGACGATGTCCTGCTCCTGGATGCGCCGACTTTGAAAGTCCTGAAGCGACTGTCATGGCTCGACGCCGCGCGAGTCGGCCCTATCGATGTGGCTGGAGTCAACGCGTCACTCGTGTTTTCGAGGGACGGTCGGAACCTCATCGCGTTTCGACAATACAACTATAGCGACCATCGGTCATTCGACCTGGTGGCGTGGGATTGGGCCACCGGGCGACGACTCTGGGTCGATCGTATGCCCCAGGACTCTGAACACTGGGATCAATTCGCAGCGAGCTCCAATGCACGCTGGGTTCTCGTCAGTAGTGGCTCAGGCAAGCTGGACATGGTAGCTCTAGATGAACTTAAATTGCGGCCACCCAGAACGCCACGCGAGTTTCTGACTCTTGCTGGCGTCGACATCACGACGAACGGAGGGCGGGTGTCGCGATTGACCATACCAGGGTCGGGGTCCGACGTTGCCAACGATCGCCTTCTCGAATATGTCCGATTCTTCCCACACGTCCGGCAGTTAACGGCGCTCGAAACGACTTCCGGAGGTGAGATCACGGACCATGGGCTCCTCCACATTGCGAGGCTCGACCGTCTGACTCAACTGAAACTCAAGTCCCGTTCTATCTCGGCTCGCGGACTCAACGAAATCGCAATCCGGTGCCCCGTCGAAGAGCTAGAAGTCGATGCGCCCGGCCTTACGGATCTGTCGTGGTTGCCACACATGCGCGCACTGCGCAAGCTCACACTCGCAGTACCCAAGGTACCTCCTGCGGGATTCCGGCCGGTGCGGGACTGCCGCACGATGGAGGAGCTCACGTTAAGTGGCAACGTGCAGGTGGACGAGCGCGTGTTGCGATTCGTTGCCGCGTCCCCTCGTCTGAAGTCACTCGATCTGAGCGGGTGTACACGCGTCGGTGACAAGGCAGTGGCGGAACTAGTGGCTGCACGTTCTCTTACGGCTTTGGACTTGAAGAACACTGGAGTGTCTGACGGCAGCATGGCTTACCTGCAGCGTCTCCCAGTGCTCCAGCGTCTATCCTTGTGGGGAACGAACATAACCGAGGCAAGTGTCTCGCATCTGAGAACGATGCGCCAACTCAAGACTCTCTGCATCGTAGATACGTCGCTGCCAGAACGTGCGGTACTCGCCCTCCAGGAGGCGTTGCCACAATGCGAGATCGTGAAATAGCGATCGTTTGCGGAGATCGCCGATTCGCAGCGCCGCCATCCTCGAAAAGCTGACCCACAAATTGCCTACGTCCTGCCTTTGTTTGTCTGCGGCGACGTTTTCCTTTTCTCTTTTCTCCATTTTTCCATTCTTCCCGGATTCCAGATTCCTATTGACGTCCCAGTCGCGGTTCGCTAGCCTTCCTCGCCCGGTAGATTCCGGTCCTTGTGCTCCTCTTGCAAAGCCGCCTCTGATGCCCTCATCGTTCTTCCGATCTGCCAACTCGAAACAGACCCGCGCACGGTCGTTTACCGTAGCGCTTCTGCTGTGCGTCGTGGCCATCCCCGTCTCCGCTCAGCCCCCGCAACCGGGCCACGTGCGCATGAACCTCCAAGGGGAAGTCAAACTCCAAGCGCTCATCGACTATGTCAGCCAGCGCCTCGAACTTCCCATCATCTACTCCCCCGAAGTCGGCAACCGGCGCATCCACGTGCGCACACCACGCGAACTGCCCGTCCGGTCGCTGCTGCCGCTTCTGGGAGCCGTACTCAAGTCGGAAAAGCTGGCCCTCGTAGAAGCCGAAGTCCCCGGCTTCAAGCGAATTGTCGATGCGAAGGAGATGGTCGGCAGCGCTCAACCCGAAGAAGCTTCCGCCGTGCTTGCTCGCGACGGCGGCGCCACGCCCGTCATCCAGTCGTTTCGTCTGCGCCACACCAGTGCCAAAGAGTTGGCACAGCTCTTGCGACCATTTCTCACGTCGCCCGGCTCAAGTCTCATCACACTCGACGAATCGAACATCTTGGTCGTCACCGACTACGCCAGCACCGTCGTGCAAATCAAGAAGCTGCTCGAGATGGTCGATCAGCCCCGGCGCGACGTCACGTATGAGTTCTACCGTGTCCAACACCTCGAGGCCTCCAAGCTGGCCGATCAGGTTCGCGCCATGCTGGGGATTTCCAGTCCGACGGGAGCGAAGAAGACACAGGGACGTCCCGCAGGCAAGCGAGTTGGTCCGGCGCTCTTCGAGGAACCCCGCACGAACGAAATCGTGGTCGTGGGAACTGCCGACGAAGTGCGCGAAGCACTGGCGCTGCTGAAGCGGTTCGATGTCTCCTTGGGCCTCGTGACACAAGTCTATCGGTTTCGGCACATTCAGGCCGAGCGATTCCACAAGCTGGCGCAGGGGTATCTTGCCGAGCCCGACAACCGGCGACTTTACTCCGCATCCGTCGACGCCGACGGGAACCTGCTCATCGTCCGAGCCACTCCGGAAATCCACCAGCGACTAGCTGAACTCCTCCAACAGATCGACCTCCCAGTCGAAACGCGTCAAAGTCCGATTCGGTTTTACAAGCTCAAGAACGCCAACGTCCTCGATGTCCTCTACACTCTGCTGGCCCTGCAGGAAATCCAAGGGACCTCGACGGTGGTGGGGACGGAAACAACGTTCTTCGGAGCTCAGACCGGTGCCGCGCTAGGATCGCCGCTGGTCCCGTCGATTCCCGCATCGCCCTTTTCCCAGTTGCGTGCTCCCGGGGGCATGCCGGGCCGACAGGGAATGGCAAGGCCCGGTGCAGCGACCGGGACACCTGGACTGCAGAACACTCCCTTACCTCTTCCCCCGGAGGAAAAACAGGGAGTGTACGACCGGACGCGTCAATCGAGATTCGATCGCGTGCAGGACGCCCTGTCGGCTCAGGTCGGATTCGGAGGCACGGCTGTGTTGCCGGGTGGAGCCCGTGTTTCGGCCGACCCCACGACGAACAGCCTCATCATGATCGCTCCCCCCGAAGTCCACGAAATGTACGCGAATCTGATCCGTGAACTCGACAAACGCAAGCCGCAAGTCCTGATCGATGCGAAGATCATCGCTGTCGACACGAGCAATAACTTCGAGTTGGGCGTCGAGGTCTCGGGTGGGAAGCGAACTGGAGTCAAACGCATCTTCGCGTTCACGTCCTACGGCCTGAGCGAAATCGATCCGATCACCGGGAACCTACAAATCCTGCCCAAGATCGGTTTCAATGGTACGCTGGTCGATCCCGAAGTGGCAGACGTCGTCGTGCAAGCACTCGCGTCTCACTCCCGTGCTCGTGTGCTCGCATCGCCCCGGATTCTCGTCAACGACAACAGCACGGGGCAACTCGAGAGTGTCGCCAGTGTGCCGTTCGCCAGCGTCAACGCCTCGAATACGGTCTCAACGACTAGCAAAGGCGGAGACGAACAAGCGGGGACGATCATCACCGTCACGCCGCATATCAGCGAGCACGACCATTTGCTGTTGGAATTCGAAGTCGAGTTCAGCACGTTCGTCGGACAGTCCCAGTCGTCGACCCTCCCGCCTCCCCGACAGATCGACCGCGTCGGCAGCACCGTCACCATCCCCGACGGCCAGACGATCATTGTCGGAGGACTCAAGCGCACCGGCCGGACCGACTCGCAGTCGGGCCTTCCCTTCATTTCCGAAGTCCCCATTCTGCGGGCGGTCAGCAGCCTGCAGAAGAAGAACCACCAGACGACGAGCTTTTTCCTCTTCATCCGTCCCATCATCTTGAGGGACGACAAGTTCGCCGATCTACGGTATCTGTCGCACAAATCGGCACATCAGGCGGAGATCCGGGGTGAGCATCCACGTGGCCAACCGGTTATGATAGAGGAGTGACGTTCGACCGTCCCTTGTCGCTCGTGACTCCACCGGTTCCTTTGCCATGCCTAACTCCGCACCGCCCACGGAAAATCCGCGGGAACTGGCTTCCCGCTGGGGACTTCCTTACCGCGAAGATCTTTCGGTCCTTGCGCCATGGGAAAGGTTCGTGCGGACCTTCGACATCGCCATGGCGCGACGTCACCGCATGCTGGGGCTGCTCGAGGACGGCCATCCGGTACTCGCCATCTGCGATCGAACCGGCTGGCGCCAGGCCGATGTCGTCCGACGGTTGCTCGGCAAAGAAGTGACGCTCCTGCTTAGCTCCGAATCCGGGCTCCTACGCGCAATCAATGCCGCCTACGAAGCACAGACGGGGCAGACCCAGGAACTCATTGATGCTCTCGATCGAGACGCCGTCCTATCAGAAGTTCAGTCGCTGGCCGATCGCGAAGACTTGCTTGACAGTGCCGGTCGAGCCCCCGTGATTCGGCTGGTCAACATGATCCTGTTCGAGGCGGTCAAGAACGGTGCGTCGGATGTCCACATTCAACCCTACGAAGACCGCGTCATCGTGCGGCAGCGGATCGACGGTGTCTTATTCGATGCGTTTGAGATCCCCAAGGAACTGCAAGGCGAGGTGACGACACGCATCAAAGTGCTCGGCCGAATGGACATCGCCGAAAAACGTTTGCCTCAAGATGGGCGAGCCACCGTACAAGTCGGAGATCGGTTGATCGACCTGCGCATCGCCTCGCTGCCGACCAGTCATCAGGAACGCGTCGTGATTCGACTGCTCGATAAGAGCGCTCGGCTCCATTCACTCGAAGAACTGGGAATGAACGAGCGCACCTTGGCCGTCTTTCGAGACCTCATTCGCCTCGACCACGGGTTGCTGCTCGTGACGGGACCGACCGGTAGCGGCAAGAGCACGACGCTCTACGCAGCGCTCCAGGAAATCAACACCGTCGATCAGAACGTGATTACCCTCGAAGATCCCATCGAATATCAACTCGAAGGCGTCAGCCAAACGCAGATCAACGAAAAAAAGGGGATGACGTTCGCACGGGGCTTGCGCAATGTCTTGCGGCAAGATCCCGACATCATCATGGTGGGAGAGATCCGAGATCGCGACACGGCAGTGATGGCCATTCAAGCGTCGCTGACCGGACACCTGGTCTTTTCGACACTGCACACCAACGACGCGGCCAGTGCCGTAACGCGATTGCTCGATTTGGGAATCGAACCGTACCTCGTCACGAGTTCGCTCGTCGCGGCGCTGGCTCAGCGACTGGTGCGTCGCATCTGTCCCGATTGTCGCGAGCCGGTTCCCGAGGCACAGCGTCGGCGCGACCTTGCCCAACTTCAGGCCTCGCCGACCGAACGCCCGATCTTTCGGGGGCGCGGTTGTGGGCGTTGCCGGCACACCGGATACCGAGGACGTCTGGGATTGTTCGAGTTGCTCGTGATGAACGACACCTGTCGCGAACTCGTGCAGCATCGCGGCAATGCGGCGGATATCCGCAAAGCGGCACTCGAAGCCGGCATGTCGCTGCTGATCGAAGACGGGCTGGCAAAGGTGCTCGAAGGTTGGACGACCGTTGAGGAGGTGCTTCGGGTGACTCGAGCAGTGCGGGATAGCGGAAGCGACGCGGACGGCGCTTCGGAACTCATCGAGGTCGAATAGCCGATGGCCGTATTTCGTTACCAGGCAGTCAACGGACAAAAGGCGATCGTACGCGGTACCGTGGCTGCCGATACGCCTCGCGAAGCCCGCGACGAGCTGCGGGCTCAAGGGCTGCGAGTCCGGAAGCTCGAGCCGCTTCGGGCGGCGGGAGTAGGAGTGCGGCTGTGGCAAAGTCGCGCCAGTCGACACGCCGCCGCCTGGGCGGTGACGGTCCAAGAGCTGGCCATGTTGCTGAGAGCGGGCATCCCTCTGCTCGAAGCGCTCGATACGATCGTCGCTCAGCACCGAGGCGGCTATCGGGCGGCACTGTTGCAGGTTCGAGAAAAGGTGGCTGCTGGCTCGAGTCTGGCCGAATCGCTCGCCGAACGCCCCGACGTTTTCGATCGGATCTCAATCAACCTGGTTGAAGTGGGAGAGCACACAGGGGAGCTCGATGATGTTTTGAGGAAGCTTGCCGAGTTCAAACAGCGGCAACTTCAACTCAAGGACCAGGTGCTCAATGCACTCGCGTACCCGGCCTTTCTGGTCGTCTTTGGGACGGCAGCGACGCTGTTTCTCATGACCTACGTCATGCCGCCGCTATTGGAGAACTTGCAAGAGACACTCCCGAGGCTTCCTTGGCCGACGAGAATCGTGAAAGGGTGCAGCGACTGGCTGATCCAATACGGACTCTTTGCCGCCGCTGGTGTCGCCGTCGCCTTGGCGCTTGCGGGCTTGGCGCTGCGTGTGCCGACGATTCGGCGCCGGTGGCATCGCCTGCTATTGCGTATTCCGGGCCTCGGACCATTGATTCTCAAACAGAGCCTCTCTCGCATCGCCATGGTCCTGGCGGCACTCCTGCGCAGCGGCATGGTACTGACTCAAGCTTTCGAGTTGGCCGGAGGGGCGACCCGCAACCTGGTACTGCGCGACGCCATCGCCGCCTGCCGTCAAAGCGTCCTCGAGGGAAAGGACGTCTCTGCCGCGTTGGCTCATTCCGACGTCTTCCCTCCGATGGCGGTTCGCATCTTTTCGGTGGGCCAGGAGAGCGGTAACTTGGAAGAGATGCTCGAGCAACTCGCGGATGACTACCAACGTCAGGTCGCCACGCTCTCAGCGCGGTTCGCCGCCCTGCTCGAACCCGTTCTCATCGTTTTTTTGGCTTTGTTGGTCGGTTTCGTGCTGGTTGCCACCATCCTTCCGATTCTGGAGGCAGGCAATGTCCTTTGAAGTTCAACGAAGCTCTGTCGATGCACGCCGATTGCGCCGACGAGCCTTTTCGCTGGTCGAATTGATCGTCGTGATGGTGATCATCGGTTTGCTCGCCAGCATCGTCGTGTTCAAGACACGGAGCTTCCTGATCGTTAGCAAACAGAATGCGGCTCGAGGCGAAATCTCGCGGATCGTGCAAGCGTTGGAGACGTTTTACAGCGTGCATGGTCGCTACCCGACCAATGAAGAAGGACTTGAGATCTTGGCACAGCCGAGCGACGAGTTTCCGGACGGACTGCTCAACAAGGTCCCCATCGATCCTTGGAAGCGCCCGTACGTGTACAACAACCCGGGTCGGAAATCGGCCTTCGAGGTCATCTGCCTTGGAGCCGACGGTCGGGAAGGAGGAACCGGCGCCGACCAGGACATCACCAGCGACGACGTCGAGGAGTCCTCCGGTGCGCGCTAGCCGCCCCTTTCGCAGTTCCGCCTTTTCGCTGGTCGAGCTGGTTGTCGTGTTGACGATCGTCGCTGTCCTTGCCGGCGGTGTGATGTTATCCGTTCGCACTCACGTCGCCCGCGCCCGATTGATGGCTGCGTGCCGACTCCTGGCCGCCTGGGATGCCCAGACACGTCAGGCGGCTCGCGCTGCCGACCGGCCGCTCCTCCTGAGCATCGCCTCATCGGGAACGGTCCGTCTTCCCGGCCGCAAACCCCGTCACCTTGGCCATGGCATCGTTGCGGACCGGCTGTGGACAGGAAAGCAGGCGACGCGGCGAGGGACTTTGAAAGTTGTCATCGCCACGACGGGCCAGTCCGATACCTATGCCGTGCGATTGACCTCAGGTGGCCATGTTTCCCGCTGGATCGTCGTGCTGGGCGGTTCGGGGCAAGTGCTGGAATTGGAAGACGTGCGCGATGTCCAGGCTCTCTTGGCCGTCCGGTAGAGGAGGATCGCCGCATGGGTGCTGGTCTTACCCACGTTCAACGTTGGCAGCGAGCTCGTCCCGGATGGACGTTGGTCGAGGTCGTTGCCGGTCTCGTGTTAGCGGCGACGTTGCTGGTGGCGATGATCACGGCATTCCGCGTTCACCGCCGTCAGATGATACGTGCCGTGCGCGATCGCGCTGCCCTCTTGGAAGCCGAAAGTCTGCTTGCCAGTTGGCACGGATCGGAGATTCCTCGCCAAGCCAGCGGATGGCTCGTCTCGGGGAATCAGCGCTGGTTTTGGAAGACCCGCCCGATTCAACGGTATGCCCTTGGAGAGGGCCTCTTTGTCGAGTCGGTTCGTTTCGAAATGTTCGACACCGATCACCGGGGACGTTCGGTCGTGACCGTTGAACTGCTGCGTCCACTTCCGGTGACACCACGAGCGGCACCTCGATCGAACCAACAGCGAGGAGCTCGGCGTCTGAGTTTGCGGAGAACGTCCCCATGACCGGCCGCTCGGGATGGACACTGATCGAGTTACTTGCCGTGACGGTCGTCACCGCACTTCTGATGGCGCTCTTGACTGGCGTCTTGCGCTCAGTGGTGCGCCAGCGCGATTGGATCATGACGCTGCAGGAACGAGCGCCGGCGGTGACGATCTTGCAAGATCAACTGCGGCGCGATCTCGACAACACGACGCACATCGTGACAGGAAAGGGTTGGGTCAAGCTGGATGGTCTTCTGGCCGAAGATCCGGCAACCCGCCGCCCGGTTCATCGTCCGGGCGAAGTCGTCTATGCGATCGCGACGATCGCTGGTAGGCGTTGCCTCGTTCGGCGCGTGCGCGAGACGGCAGGAGGACGAGGCGGTCCGATGCGCCAAGCCGTTCTCTGGGCCGGTGTTTCGACCGTCACCGCTCACCAGTTCCAATCGCCTCGACTTCCCGGCGACGAACAAGATGCCACTGATCTGTCACCATCGATGCCCTCAAGCGCTCGGATGGAACTGTACGATGACCGAGGGCGCCTCGTCTGTCGCGTGGAGGTCGTCCGATGAACCGATCGCGGAAGCCCGGTGAGACAATCGGCGGCCGTGCCGGCGGGTTCGCGTTGGTAGCGGTCATCGTCTGCCTCGTGCTGGTCTCCGTCGCCTTGATCGGTGTGGCTCGCGCCAGCCTTCGCGCCGCGTCGGAGACCGCCAGGTTGAAGGTGGACCTGCAATTGCGCTGGGGCGCTCGCAGTTGCCAGAAGGCCGTCCTGGAGTTGGCGCCGGAATTGTTCGACCGCTTGGAAGAGCGGCACCGGTCGGAAGACGGTGCGGGGCCAGCGCCGTCCCGCCGAAACTACCGGTTCTCGCTGAACGGAGACGCATATCGGGTGACTGCATCGGACGCCTCAGCCGCGTTCGACTTGAACACGGCTTTTCACTATGTAGGTCGCAATCGGCTGGAGACATCATTACGTCGTCTTGTGAGCGGCCAAGACATGAGGTTCCTGCGATTGCAGCCCTCGGGACGGTCGTTGGGAAAGCCCGATTTGGAAGAAGAGGTGCCTGAGTTTCCCGACGCGTTTTCAGGCTGGGGGCAGGTTTTTCGGCTTGAATTGCTGGCGAGTGCCGGATCGCGGTCGCACCTGGTGCGGATGACCGGGCCGTTGACACTGTATGCTCGAGGAGGTCTGAATGTCCGTCGCGCTCCGGACGCCGTATTTCAAGCGACGTGTGAATTGGTCGTTTCCGGTTCGCAGGCGAAGAAGATCGTCGAGCGTTGTCGCGAGTACCCCCGGCTTTCTATCCGGCGTGTCGTCGAACAGGTGGGCATCGAGCGGCGCGATCAGGTCTACCTCAAGTCTCTACTGTCGGACCAATCGTCGTGTTATCGTGTATGGGTGGAGGTGCAAGGTGCCGGCAAACGCTCCTTGACGTCCGCTGTTATTCGATACGGCTCGGACGGAAGCAACGAGGTACTTTCGCATTGCTATTGAATCACACTCTTTCTCTGAGGGCGCAGCGGCGGCTGTGCTATAGCGCTGCGTCTCTTTGCGTCGTCGTCACCGCGGTGCTGTGGGGCTGGCTGGCGTGGCCAGAATCGCCACAAGACTTTCCGCCGGCCTCAGGGCCTCGCGTGGCCGTGCGCCCGACCGCGCTCGTGCCCGTACCGTCGGATGCCGAAGTGCGGCGCCTGGCCATGCGTCGTCTGCGTCAACCTCTCGTGGATCCACCTCCAGTTGCCAAGACATCGCAGCCGAAACGGACGGGAAGTGCTTCCAAGAGCAAGATGGCGACTCGTGCGCCTCGCCTGCGCTGGCGGCTGGTCGGAACGGTTCTCGAGGCCCAACATTCGACAGCCATCCTGATCGATCCCAGAGGGCAGATCCGGGTCGTTCGAGAAGGTGAGCCGTTGCCGGAAACGCCGCGTGCCACTTTGGTGAAGGTGGAACGTAGTCAGGTCGTCGTCGCTCTGGGAACGCGACGAGTCGAGCTTCGGTTGGCTCGAGAGTCGGGGGCAGATCAGTGAAGACTACCGCGTGCGTTCTGGTTCAGCAAAACGGTCGGTGGCGCATCAGTGTCACCGATCGTGCGGATTGGGAGACGGTGGAATTGCGTGAGGCGGCGGAGGGAGAGGAGTGGGCTGAAGCGCTGGCAGCCGAGGTTGCAGACTACGCCGCACGCCGGGAACTCGAGCGTGCCGAAGTGATCCTGGCGTTGGACACTCGAGCGACCCTCGCCGTGACGCTTGCCGTGGAGGAACAGGAAGCACGTCATCGAGCCTCTTTGGTGTATGAACTCGAGGATGACTTGCCCTGGTCGGCCGAGGAAATGGTAGCCGACTTCGTTGTGCATCCGGAACGGACGTTGGGAGTGGCGGTCGATGCCAGGCGGTGGGAGCCGCTTGTGAAGCGACTCGAGGCACAATCGCTGCCGGTGCCCTCGATTGGATCGGTCGCCCTGATGGGCATGCAACGGTGCGCTTCGGAATCCTGGTGGCAGGAGGCGCAGGGCGTTGTTTGGTGCGAAGCTGAGGGTGTTCATTTGGTGTTGCTCGAGGACGGACGGCCCGTCGGTTGGCGCTGGGTCAGCCGCGATGCTCGAGCCGTCATTGAGGAACTCCGCGTGTGGAGCGAGACAGAACCTGAAGCGCGGCGGTGGACCGTCGTGAATGCCGATGACACGTTGATGTCATCGCTGGAGTCGCTGGAGGGATTCCAGTGGCAGTTTGTGCAAACGGAAGGGCTCGAGGAGCACGCGCGGACTTGGGCGCGCGAAGTCGCCTGCGGAAAGGAAGTTCCGTGGCTGGAGTGGCGACGCGAGTCGTTGGCGACCGGCACGGCGCATCGGGCAGTGCGACGCGCGATGGTGGCACTGGTGCTGGCAGCGCTGTTGCTGGTGACGAGTTGGTTCGGGGTGCTGGGATACCGCACTTGGGAGAACCGCCATCGTGTGGCGGCGCTGGAGCAGCGGGAAGTCGAACTCTTTCGAGAGCTGATGCCGGGGACGCGAGTTCCACCGGCGGTGCTCGCTCGACTTCAAAGCGAACGAGCCCGCCTCCTGGCAGCTCGGAGAGTTCCCGCTGACGTGCGGCTCCCCGTTCCAGCGATCGCCGTCCTGCGTGACTTTCTTGCAGCAATGCCCAGGCGCGTTCGCGTCCACGTGCGGGAGCTGCGTATTGAGAACGGCGAGCTGGACTTGCATGCCGACTTGAATCGCCATGCCGACGCCAGTGTCCTTGTAGACTCCTTGCGGGCTCACCACTTCGAGGTGCCGCCTCCGACCACCGAGCAGAACGGGGATGGCTCGGTCTCCGTGCGTCTGTTCGCAAGATGGCAGCCTTCTCGAAAGCCAGTGCAGGACGCGAATCCATCGAATCCAGACTCGGCGTCGGCCGATCGCAGCGACCGGCGGGTCGACGCGTCCCGATCTGGAGATTCTCCGAGGAGCCAACGATGAGCGTTTTCCGTGGGTGGACGAAACTGGAATCCGCAAAGACCGGACGTTGGGTGGCAGGGGGGATTGTCCTCCTGACGGTGGTGGCGGCCGTCCAGACGTTTTTCGCTTATGTGGCCAGCCGCCAGCAAGTTCTGCGAGCCGAGGAGCGAGCGGCTCGGGTGACGCAAGTGGCGGCTGAGATCCGACGATTGCGAGAGGTCCCCACGTTCGCAGCAGTCGGTGCCGATTCGCAGCGGAGCATCGCTCGGCGCATCGAAGAGGCGCTCCGAGAGTCAGGTTTGTCGGAAGACCGCGTCCTGCGAATTCAACCTCCCAACCAGCCCTATCGACTTGGCAACTCTCCCTACCAGGTCTATCCCACCCGGATCGAGCTCCAGAATGTCACGCTTCCCCAGTTGGTCGATTTCGCTTACGCGTTACACGACGCTTCGAAAGGATTGACGGTGACCGATCTGCGGCTGTGGGTGCCTCGGTCGGCTAGCGGAGTCGGGGCGGAGCGGTGGTCGGTCGAAGTCACCTTGACACAACTCGCCTTTTCTCCGAAAACTCGCTGACCTCCCGGCGGCGCCCGATTCGCGACGGCGCTCGGTTCGGCTTGAGGGAAATGTGCGCGCAGCGAGTAACATGGATGACGGAGCGCCCATGGCTCGGGAACGCCAGGCGAAAATACGACGGCGGGCCGAATTGGGAAGCAGGCTCTTCCGCGGTCTGTTTCTTGTTTGGGGCGGCTTGGCAGGGATCCCCTTGTCGGGTTGCCAACTTTGGGAACACCCCGGCGACCTGATCGTGGCGACGGGAGAGAGCAACCACGAGGTGGCCAGGCATCTGGAACGGAAAGGGCGTCGCGCCTTCGAACATGGGAATCTGGAGAAGGCGGCATCTTTGTTCGAGCGAGCCGTCCTCGCAGCTCCCGATTACGGGCCAGCTCACAACAATCTCGGGCTGGTGCACTTTGAGCAAGGGGATCTCTACGCGGCCGCCTGGGATTTCGAGCGAGCGGCCGGGGCGATGCCCGATCGGCCGGAACCGGTGAATAACTTGGGGCTCGTCTACGAGACGGCCGGAAGGATTGAAGAGGCGATCGCCCAGTTTGCCGCCGCGCACGAACTCAGCCCCAATGATCCAGTCTACCTTGCCAACCTCGTCCGGGCTCGTCGGATTCGAGGTGACATCGACGCGTCACTTGAAGAGCAGCTCCGCCAATTGCTGCTGATCGAAACGCGTCCCCAGTGGCGCGAGTGGGCCGAAGATCAGCTCGTGCTCTTCCTTCCCAGCGAGCTACGACGCCTACAGGCCAAGGAGGAGGCTGGGACTCGCGAACTCGAGTCGGTTCCTGGCCGTCCCACCACGCCTGGCAAACGCGGTACGAAGCCTGAGCAACGAGGGGACTCCGAGCCGAACACTTCGGAGACTTCTCGCAACAACTTGCCTGCGCCTTCCCCCTCGAGTGTGCAGTTGCTTCCTCCGGAAAGTCCGAACGAAATCCCGTCCCGGTTGAAGCGGCATATCGGGGACTGACTCGCCGCAGTTCAGCTTACCGCGGCCCCCGAGGCTCGAAGCAACTTGAAGAGAGCCGCCCGCAACTTCTTGACAGAGACAGGCAGACCTAACAGGATCCGGTGATCCGAGGTTTGCGCAGCCTGGATGAGCGAACGATGTTGCGGATCGACTAAGAGGATGGCTGGAACCTCTCGCGTTTCTTCGTCCTCTCCGAAACGATTGAAGGCTTCGACTGCCGCCATTCCCAAGTGCTGGGAATTGAAGACGACGCAATGAGCTAGCGGCTCATCTTCGAGGTGATCGTGAAAACGCTGGAGGGCCATGTGCGGGTTGGCAGTGATAAGCACGCGGTAACCTCGACGCTTGAGGCGATCGCGGAAGAGGTCTTGCAGTTCCGTTTTCGACTCGACAATCATCACCCGCAGGTCTTGTCCTTCCTGTTCGAGTCCTCGATTGGCTGCCTGGGCATCGGCTTCCTTCTCGGCCGCCAAGTCGGCTTCTTCCGTTCCCGTTTCGCCTCGCCGGACGCGTTCTCGGGCTTTCTTGAGGTCCTTCAGTAATTCTCCCGGCGTCTGATATCTCTTGTCGGGACGGAGGTCCATCGCTTTGGCGACGATTGCCACGATGTAGTTGGGGACATCGGGAGCCACTTCGCGCAGCGGTGGAATCTCCCGATACCGCTGGACGCTCAATCGCTGAATCCGGTCTCGCGTTTCGAACAAAGGCGGTTTTCCGCTTAGCATGTGGTACAACATACAGCCGCAGAAAAAGATGTCCGATCGTGAATCTCCCTTGCGCACACCGGTTGCTCGTTCGAGGCCTGCATAGTCGATACTTCGGGGGTTGGGCGCATCGATAATGGCCTGCTCAGACATGTCGGCCGCCACGGCTGCCAAACCGAAATCGACCAGCTTCGCTCGCCCTAGGCTGCTGAGCAACACGTTCGACAGCTTCAGGTCTCGATGGGTCACCCCTCGTCCAGCCGCATAGTCGAGGGCTTCGGCGACGTCGATCATGATGTCGAGCGATCGCTCCAGATCGAGTTTTCCGCGAACCTTGACGAAATCCCGCAGGTTCTGCCCCTCGACGAACTCCATCACCATGAATGGCCGCCCGCGCTCCTCCGCCACCTCGTAGATGGGAACAATGTTCGGGTGACGCAACGGCATCACCATGCGGGCTTCGCGGAGAAACTGCTCCCGCGTCTCAAGGTCGTCCATGTACCGAAGCCGCAAGACCTTGACGGCGACGACGCGGCCGCTCTCCCGGTCGACCGCTCGATAGACGCGAGCGAACGTCCCGGCTCCAATCATGTACAGGAC
>WFWZ01000411.1 GCA_015490875.1 Planctomycetaceae bacterium | reverse complement strand
GACAACGAGAACCCTCCCCGGCGAACTGGGGGCACCACTTCCGCTAGAGTTCACCGGTGCTGACTGAATCGGCCAAGCAGAGAGAACTGTTGCCAGCGTCACGCCTTCTCTTGAAGAACCGGCAGCCTTGTCCGCTTTCCTTCTGAAAAGCTGCCTCCCCTTGCAAGATTCCCCGTCTGCTCCGTTCGCACCTGGACAGCTCTTGTCCACTCTCCTGGAAGCACGGCTCGGGGGCTGTACAATCCGGGTTATCTGGCCTTTCCCCGGCAATGGCTGATTGACCCGCGTTGGCCAAGAACGGGGCATGTGGGCTACAAAGCGGCGCAGGATAGGGCTGCGGGGGTGGTGTCCCAATAACTAGCCCATGGGTAGCGCCCAGAGTCCTGGAAATTTAGAGCGAATGGCTGATGAGTTGTAGTGCTCCCTCTCAGCTCCATGAGATGAAACAAAGCAATCATCCCTACAGGGAGGGCCAGTGGTCCCAACAACCAGATGAATTGCCATCTCAATGTGGGGGTTGTGCAGAGATTTCACCTAGCTGGCCGCGTAAGACGAAGCTAATCAGCGACTCTACAAACGCCGTGTAGTAACCGGGTACCCGAGGCACGTCGTCGGAGGAAGATTATTATGAAGTTAGAAGACCTCACCATCGGCACTGCAGTGCGTGGGATCCTTCCGGACGTGACGGTCACCGTCGTCAGTGTTCAATGGCATGGCTCGAATGCCTGCACGCTGGTGTACCGTACTCCGGAAGGCCGGGTCGCCGATGAAATACTCTATCGCCACGACGAACAGCGACTGAAAATTGTCGATGTTGGTCGCCCGTGGAGCTTTGACGGCGAAGGGGCTGCGTTTCGTTTGGTCGCCGAAGCCCATCGTATTAGACTGGCGCATCTGTTCGATCCGGTATTGGCGGTGCATACGTCCCTGGTTGATCCGCTACCCCATCAGATCACAGCGGTTTATGAGTCGATGCTGCCTCGTCAGCCGTTGCGTTTCCTGCTGGCCGACGACCCTGGCGCCGGCAAAACTATCATGGCCGGCCTGCTGATGAAAGAGCTGATCGCCCGTGGCGATCTGAAACGGTGTTTGGTTGTTTGTCCAGGCAATCTCGTCGAACAATGGCAGGATGAACTGACCCGCCGCTTTCATCTTCCGTTCGAGATCCTGACCAACGACAAACTGGAAGCTGCACGTACGGGCAACTGGTTCCTGGAAAATGACCTAGCCATTGCCCGTCTAGACAAGCTTGCCCGCAACGAAGATGTGCAACAGAAGCTGATCGCCCCGGACTGCCGGTACGACTTAATCGTCGTCGATGAAGCTCACAAGATGTCGGCCACGTTCTGGGGAGGCGAAATCAAATACACTAAACGATATCGCCTGGGGCAGATTCTTTCGGGGATCACACGTCATTTTTTGCTGATGACTGCTACGCCGCACAACGGCAAAGAAGAAGATTTCCAGCTTTTCCTGGCGCTGCTGGACGGCGACCGCTTCGAAGGCCGCTTCCGCGATGGAGTGCATCAGGTGGATGTTTCTGACTTGATGCGCCGGATGGTAAAGGAGCACTTGTTGAAATTCGATGGCCGACCGCTGTTCCCCGAACGGATAGCCTACACTGTACCCTATAAACTTTCGGACCTAGAGGCTAGGCTCTATAAGGAAGTGACCGAGTATGTACGCGAGGAATGGGGCCGGGCGGAAGCCCTTCGGGATAACAAGCGCGCCGGCACAGTCGGGTTCGCGCTAACAATTCTCCAGCGCCGCCTAGCATCTTCCCCCGAGGCGATTTACCAATCACTCCGCCGGCGGCGCGAGCGGCTGGAAAAACGTTTGCGCGAGTTCGAACTGCTGCAACGCGGCGCGACCGTCGCCTCATCTTATCTCGCCGGCCCAGTACTTGATGCAGACGAATTGGATGATCTCGAAGACGCCCCGGAGAACGAAGTCGAAGCTACTGAGGAAAAAATCCTTGATCAGGCTACTGCCGCCGCCACCGTGGCGGAACTGAAGGCAGAGATTGCTACCCTTAGCCGATTAGAAAAGCTGGCCGCCGAAGTCCGCCGCAGTGGACAGGACACAAAGTGGCGAGAACTTTCCGCGCTCCTGCAATACATCTTTTCTCCGTCTGAGCGGCCAGCGCAGCCGCCCTACGAGCACAGTAGTGGTGAGCTACCCAAACCCCAGCGCTCACCCCACCAAAAACTGGTCATTTTCACCGAACACCGCGATACACTCGCCTATTTGGAGCAGAAGATCACTAGGCTGCTCGGCTGTCCAAAATCGGTTGTTGTTATTCACGGTAGCATGGGACGCGAAGAACGCCGCAAGGCGCAGGAAACCTTCCTGCACGACCCCGAGGTCCAAGTACTTGTCGCCACTGACGCCGCTGGCGAAGGTATCAACCTGCAGCGGGCCCACTTAATGGTCAATTATGACTTGCCCTGGAATCCCAACCGATTGGAGCAGCGGTTCGGACGAATCCACCGTATCGGTCAGACAGAAGTCTGCCATCTGTGGAATCTAGTGGCGGTAGAAACCCGGGAGGGAGACGTATATCGCCGATTGCTGGAGAAGCTGGAAGAGGCCCAGCGCGCACTGGGCGGACAGGTCTTCGACGTGCTGGGCAAGCTGCAGTTTGATGGGCGGCCGCTTCGCGATTTGCTGATCGAGGCCATCCGCTACGGCGACCGGCCGGAGGTCCGGGCCCGATTGGAGCGGGCCGTCGAACACGGTGTCGACCGCCAGCACTTGCGCGAGCTGATCGAGGACAGGGCCCTGGCACATGATACGATGGACACTAGCCGGGTCGCTCGCATCCGGGAGGAGATGGAGCGGGCTGAAGCCCGTCGGCTGCAGCCGCATTATATTGAATCGTTTTTTCTCGAAGCGTTTCGACGCCTCGGTGGGTCGATCCGCCAACGGGAACCGCGACGCTACCAAGTTACCCATGTCCCGGCCCCTGTGCGTAACCGCGACCGTCAGATCGGTACCGGCGAGCCGGTTCTTGCCCGTTATGAACGTATTACGTTCGAAAAGGAACTTATCTCGTTGCCAGGACAGCCTATTGCCGCGTTCGTGTGCCCCGGCCACCCTTTACTGGACGCCGTACTCGACCTCACTCTGGAACGCCACCGCGACCTGCTCAAACGAGGCACCGTGTTGGTCGATGAACGTGATTCTGGCACTACTCCGCGTGTTCTGTTCATTCTGGAGCATGCAATACAGGATGCCCGCATATTGCCGTCAGGAGACCGGCGCACAATCTCGCGACGTCTGCTTTACGTCGAAATGGAGCCAAATGGCAACACTCGGCATTTGTATTATGCGCCCTACCTGGATTATCGTCCTCTTCGGGACGACGAACCCTCGGCCGAAGACATTCTGACACGACACGAATGCCAATGGATCAGGGGCGACCTCGAAAAAAAAGCTATCCAGCACGCTATCGTGACGGTCGTCCCGGAACATGTTACGGAGGTGCGAGACCGTCGGCTAGCTTGGATCCAAAAGACCCGAACGGCGGTCAAAGATCGCTTGACCAAAGAAATTGCCTACTGGGATCATCGGGCCGAGGAACTTAAACTCCAAGAACAAGCCGGTAAACCCGGCGCTCGACTCAACTCGCAAGAGGCACGACGCCGAGCCGACGAACTGCAAGCCCGCCTTCAAAAGCGTATGGACGAACTCAATCGCGAAGCTCGTATTTCGGCATTGCCTCCGGTCGTCGTCGGCGGATTAGTTGTGGTGCCGATAGGACTAATTGCCCAAATGACTGGCCACACGGCGCCGGTCGTCGCTACCCCAACAGACACCCAGGCCAGCGCCGCCCGTGCTCGTGCCGCTGTGATGGAAGTGGAACGTTCCCTTGGCTACGAACCGATCGACCGGGAAGCCGACAAGCTGGGCTACGACATCGAGAGCCGTGTTCCCGGCACCGGAAAGCTGCGGTTTATCGAAGTCAAAGGACGTGTCGCCGGCGCGGATACCATCACCGTGACCAAGAACGAGATACTCACCAGTTTGAACAAGCCGGACGATTACATTCTGGCCCTGGTCGAGTTTCAGGACGAACAACGCTACCGCGTACGCTACGTCCGCCGTCCGTTCCGCCGTGAACCGGACTTTGGTGTCACCAGCGTTAACTACAGCTTCAGCGAACTACTGGCCCGATCGGAGGAACCAAAATGAGCAAAAGGCCCCCGTTTTTTGAGAAGATCCGGCGGAAAGCCGCATCGCGGTGGGAACAACTTGAAAAAGACAGGGAGCTAGCCGCGCCCTGGCATCAGCTTTTCAGACAAGTGCAAAGTCCGCGGCATGTCTTGTCCGAACTGCTTCAGAACGCCGATGATGTCGGCGCTACAGAGGCAACCGTTTGGATCGAGGATGGGACGTTCGTCTTCGAACACAACGGCGAAGACTTTACCGAAGAGCAGTTCGAGTCGCTTTGTCGCTTCGGCTATTCGAACAAACGGCACCTCCACACGATCGGGTTCCGGGGCGTCGGTTTCAAGAGTACGTTCAGCCTCGGTGATCGTGTCGAGGTTTACACACCGACACTCTCGATTTACTTCGATCGCTCAAGGTTTACAGAACCCCATTGGTCCGACACAGGAACTCGGTCCGACGGAAAAACTTGCATCCGCGTCGTCGTTAGCGACGACAATCGGTTGCGCGAGCTGGCAAAAAATCTGCAAGATTGGCAGCAAAGTCCGCTATCGCTCCTCTTCTTTCGGCACATTCGCCGGCTACGCGTGCAGGATGCGGAAATCTACTGGACGTCTGCGGGTACAGGTCCAGTGCCGGAAAGCGAATGGATGGTGCTTCGCCAGGACAGCCATCAACGATATCTCCTGATCCGATCCAAAGCCGAACCGTTTCCTACGGAAGTGTTAGAGGAGATTCAGGAAGAACGGATGTTGGTTGAAAAAGAAGAAGTGGTGCATTTTCCACCTTGCAAAGTCGAGATCGTACTTGGAACCAGTGGACGTTTGTACGTAGTTCTCCCGACCGGTGTCGAGACAGAACTCCCTTTCGCCTGTAATGC
>WFWZ01000410.1 GCA_015490875.1 Planctomycetaceae bacterium | reverse complement strand
TGGCTCCCGAAGGTATCGGCCGGAATAAGATTGAGCGGCTGCGCCCATCGCTCAAGAAATCGGACCTCACTTACGTGGGAGTTGCCGAGTGTCGAGGGCGGCGAGTCCATCGCGTTCGCGTCGGAATTCGTCCCACGGGATACACGGAACTCTGGGTCGATGTCGAGCGCGACAGCATTATTCTGCGCGCTGACTGGTATAGTCTGCGAGGTCGTAAGGACCATCGCTTTAGTTTCAAGATTTACTACCGCCAGGAAAGCGACAGGTGGCTCCTGAAGGAATGGTCGATCTGGGTGAAGGATGGGCCGACAACTCGCCTGACGGTGACTCGACTCGAGATCAACAAGCCGATGGACGAGTTCGAGTTCTCAATTCCCACGTTGCCTGGAATGACCATTAGCGATGAACGCGGACCTAAGACCAAACGCTACCGTGTTGGTGAGAACGGGCAACTTATTCCATCAGCAGAAGCAAAAGGCGGTGATCGCAGCGAGTTGAGATCGGTGGTTTTCTCTATTGGAGGGGATTGGCTCGACGCACGTATGATGCGAGTCTTGGGCATCTGTCTGGCCCTCTTAGGAGCTGTCTTCGTTTTGACGACAGCAACTCACTTAGTTCGCAGACTCGCAAATTCCTAGTTTCCTTCCCAAATGCGAGGTCTCAAAGATGAACGAACGCTCCCGAATCTTCGCAGCTACTGCAGTTCTCCTTCTCGGGGTTACTTTGTCAATGCTGGGGTATTCCGGGGTTTCGGCACAAATGGGTGAGCCCGAACCGGATCCTGGTTGTAGCAAAGGGTGCCGCGAAGTCCAACTCTACTGTCCAGATAAGGACAGCTGCAAGTACTACTCCTCAGTCGGTGGTGGCCCTAACGAGCAGGCAATTGACAAGATTTGGTCTCCACATGATGTCGGAAATAAATCGCCGGTCCCAAATGGGACGGTCATGATTCGGGAGGAGAAAGGCGTCGACTGCGCCTGCGTCTGTGACCCCGACTATCCAAGCGAAGCTGTGCTCGGATTCGGACAGGGGCCCGGCAAACTTGTTCAACACATGATTTGTCCTCAATGAGAGGCTGTTTGAAGGTAATGCAGCGATGATTGCCAGGCGAGTTTCAGGTTTTGCAAGGAACGGATCTTATATCGCAACGTCGGGTTTCTCGGGCACGTAATGGGATTCACAGCATGCTTCACAAGTTAATTCCAGGGGTGTCACCGCGATGGCGCTGCGCATTGTCGGTGGCATTGTTGCTATGGCCTTTAGCGGCCGGTCACCGTTGCCACGCGGGTGATGATCTCGTCAACCGGGTGTTTGAACAGTTGCGGTTCTTTGCCGTTTCGGTCACGGTCGATTACCGGGGAAAGCTCGCGTTCAATTGCCTGCCTTTCGATCCTCAGCAGTTCGGCAGAAGCGGAACCATGACGAGTGACGTCTACGCATTGTCCGATCCGCACATCCAGAATGAACTCCGGCTTGACCTGGAGGAGACTCTGTGGATCGACGAGTTCCGCGGGCGGCATAAGCCGGTCTTCGGGCGTCTTCAGAAAAAAGCGGATGCGATTGTGCTGGCAGCACGGTCGCGCGAGTTGCTCGAAGAGGACTTTGACGTCAACCGCGAACTCGGCAAGCCTTACCACCTCTACGTTGAGTTCCGCAAGAAGGTGAACCGGCAGTTGGAAGACCACTTCTCTCCGGAAGTCTGGCACCGGTTCAAGCAACTCCAGATACGCCGTCGAATTTTGAAGGGGGGCATTCTGGTCGCCTGCGTCGTCGATCATCCGATCCGGAAAGCTTTGGGGGTGGATGAATCGGTCGTGCGGCGCCTCGAGGCACGGTGTCCGGAAATCCGCGAGGAGATTCGAGGACGTGTCGCGCCGTTATTTGCGAAACTCGTCAAAGAAGTCGAAGAGGTGCTCACGGAACAGCAGCGAGCCGATTTCCGACAGTTGCTGGCCGACACGGATGAGCTGAGCCCCCCCGATGTGGAACACTTGCTGTGGCAGTGTCTCTACGCGCAGAAGCCGCGTCCGGAATATGCCGACGAAGTCGAGGAACTCGCAGCTACGTCGTTCTACGAAGTCGCTCCCTGCGGACAGATACGGCCGCGTCGCTCGCGCTATCGCAGCCTATGGGCATTTCGTCGCGCAGTGAGATACTCTGAAAAGATCGGCCTAGAGGATGTTCAGTTCGAAGGGTCCGGTGCCGAATTTCACCGCCGAATGCGACCGCTGTACGAAGAAACCGTCAAGGTGCAGAACGACCTGAAATATGGCCGCATCGATCGGGAGACGGCATCTGAGAAACTCTACGATCTGGCCCTTCGAAAGGAGCGAGCCATCATCGCCCTGGAACTGGACAGACTGTTGCCGTTTCAAGTCAAACTCTACAAGCGCATGATGCAGCGTCAGAGTTTGGTTCAACGAGGCCTGCTTCCTGCGTTGACGAACGGCCAGCTTGGCAATCACCTGAAGATCACGGACGCGCAACGAACACAACTGCGGGACATTGCCGGAAAGTATGCTCCCAAACTCCAAGTCATGTCCAGGGAACTGGAGTCCTACGTCTGGCAGCAGATCGGCCGGGAGCTCTCCGGCAAACAGCGGGAACGGCTGGCTCGGCTCGTCGGCAAGCCACCGACCAAGATGGCCGGTTCGCCGACGCTGTTAGTCTTGGAACTGGGCACATTCCGGAATGCGGAAGGCTTGCAGAAACTCGTTCGGGGGATTCGCGAGTACAGACAGCTCCGAGGACTGCTGGATCGCGCCGAGGACGGATAACAGCGACGATGGCAGACCATTCGCCGGCCCCGACACTCCATTCCAGTGAGAGGCAACCAAACACGAAGAAAAACGGCAGGGATCGGAGCGATACATCAACATCGAAGGAGGAGAAGCGGGAGAACGGATCGCCGTGAGAACCTGCGGCATCTGATCGGCGAGAACTCACCTGGTCACCTCACCAAAAAACCCTCAGCGAGTCGCAACTCACTGAGGGTTTGAAATCAAATCCCGGCGATACCTACTTTCACGCTGGTGGGCACTATCATCGGCTCGGAAAGCTTAACTACTGTGTTCGGGATGGGAACAGGTGTTTCCTTTCCGATATGGTCACCGGGAAGTCGTCCGCGAGCCGTTTCCGGCTCGGCGGACGCGTGACTTGGTCGTATCGGCAGATGGTTGTTCTTAGCCGTCATTGTGCCTTGGAAGGAAGTCGGCGATTCCTGGACCGCATGTGCGGCGGGAAGTACCGAATCAAGGCGGTCAAGCTTTCGTCCCTTAGTACCGGTTAGCTGAACACGTTACCGTGCTTACACATCCGGCCTATCAACCTGGTCGTCTTCCAGGGGACTCTCGACCAATCGGTCTTACGAAACCTGATCTTGGGGCGGGCTTCACGCTTAGATGCTTTCAGCGTTTATCCGTTCCGTAGTTAGCTATCCAGCCGTGCCACTAGCGTGACAACTGGTACACCAGAGCTACGTCCTTCCAAATCCTCTCGTACTAAAGAAGAACCCCCTCAAGTTTCGTACGCCCACGGCAGATAGGGACCGACCTGTCTCACGACGGTCTGAACCCAGCTCACGTACCACTTTCATTGGCGAACAGCCAAACCCTTGGGAGCTTCTTCACCCCCAGGATGTGATGAGCCGACATCGAGGTGCCAAACCGCCACGCCGCTGTGGACGCTCGGTGGCGATAAGCCTGTTATCCCCGGAGTACCTTTTATCTGATGAGCTATGGCCCTTCCATTCGGGACCACAGGATCACTAAGACCTACTTTCGTACCTGCTCGGCTGATGGGCCTCGCAGTCAAGCACCCTTCTACCTTTACGCTCTACGTCTGATTGCCAACCAGACTGAGGGTACCTTTGTGCTCCTCCGTTACTCTTTGGGAGGAGACCGCCCCAGCCAAACTGCCCAACTGACACTGTCCGTCGCCCGGATTCACGGGATCGACGTTAGAACTAAAGCATACCCAGGGTGGTATTTCAAGGACGACTCCACGAGAGCTGGCGCTCCCGCTTCACAGTCTCCCACCTATCCTACACAGAATATACCTCAGCCCAATATCAGCCTACAGTAAAGGTTCACGGGGTCTTTCCGTCTAACCGCGGGTACGTGGCATCTTCACCACGACTACAATTTCACCGGGTCGGTGGTTGAGACAGTGCTCCTGTCGTTACGCCTTTCATGCAGGTCGGAACTTACCCGACAAGGAACTTCGCTACCTTAGGACCGTCATAGTTACGGCCGCCGTTTACCGGGGCTTCGGTCGCCAGCTTCGCTCCCGAAGGAGCTAACCGTCTTCCTTAACCTACCGGCACCGGGCAGGCGTCAGACTCTATACATCCTCTTACGAGTTAGCAGAGTCCTGTGTTTTTGATAAACAGTCGCAAGAGCCGATTCACTGCGGCCCCCAGCAGCATACACCGCCAAGGGCACCCCTTATCCCGAAGTTACGGGGCCATTTTGCAGAGTTCCTTAACCACCGTTCTCCCGAGCGCCTTAGACTACTCGTCTCGCCTACCTGTGTCAGTTTTAGTACGGTCACTCGCGCTTCAACGCTTAGAAGCTTTTCTTGGACGTTCTTCCGATGACTTCGAGAACTTAAGCGCTCTCGGTTCCGTCTCTTGGCTTTGCGAGGGCGGATTTGCCTATCCCTCACCTCAAGACGGCCCACGGACATTTCTGGCCGTACCGCTCACCTTCCGAACGCCGTCCCTCCATCGCTCCACGCAAGTGGCGCAGGAATGTTGACCTGCTATCCATCGTCTACGCCTTTCGGCCTCGACTTAGGTACCGGCTAACCCTGGGCGGAATTGCCTTCCCCAGGAAACCTTAGGCTTTCGGCGAGCAGGATTCTCACCTGCTTTATCGTTACTCATTCCGGCATAATCACCTGTACGCCCCGACACCGCTCCTCACGGTACGGCTTGTATCTGACGTACAGCGCTCTCCTACCGCTCTCGCCAAAGCGAGAACCCACTGCTTCGGTGGAATGCTTACTCCCGTTCATTATCGGCGCAGAACTGCTCGACCAGTAAGCTGTTACGCACTTTTTAAATGGTGGCTGCTTCCAAGCCAACATCCTGGCTGTCTCAGCAATTCAACCTCCTTAGTGACTAAGCATTCCTTCGGGACCTTAGCAGATGGTCTGGGTTGTTTCCCTCTCGACCGCGAAGCTTATCCCCCGCGGACTGACTCCCGAGATAGTCGCATCGGTATTCGGAGTTTGGTTCGGTGGGGTACCCCGGGAAGGGCCCCCATCCGATTCAGTGTCTCTACCCCCGATGCGTAGTGGCTCGAGGCTATCCCAAAAGATATTTCGGAGAGAACGAGCTATCTCTGCGTTTGATTAGACTTTCACTCCTCCCCACAAGTCATCCCCTCGGTTTTCAACCCAAGTGGGTTCGGTCCTCCACGCAGTTTAACCCGCGCTTCAACCTGCTCATGGGTAGGTCACGCAGTTTCGCGTCTACCACCTGCGACAAAGACGCCCTATTCAGACTCGGTTTCCCTATGGCTTCCCCGCGGAACGGGTTAACCAAGCCGCAGACGGTAACTCGCCGGATCATTATGCAAAAGGCACGCCGTCACACGTGATCTGCAAGCAGACCATAGTGCTCCGACCGCTTGTAGGCACATGGTTTCAGGTTCACATTCCTCCCCTAACAGGGGTTCTTCTCATCTTTCAGTCACCCTACTGAGTTCACTATCGGTCGTCGGAGAGTATTTAGCCTTACGGGATGGTCCCCGCAGATTCAGTCGGGGTTTCACGTGCCCCGACCTACTCAGGTACCTCTCGAGAGACGACGCCGCTTTCGCGTACGGGGCTGTCACCCTCTGTGGCCGGCCTTTCCATGCCGTTCTGCTAGCAGGTCGTTTTGTAACTCTCATGTGAGAGGCCCTACAACCCCGCAGGGGAAACCCCCACGGTTTGGGCTGATCCGCTTTCGCTCGCCGCTACTGACGGAATCGATTTTTCTTTCTTTTCCTCCGGTTACTAAGATGTTTCAGTTCACCGGGTTCGCCGCAACACGCCTATGGATTCAGCGTGTGCTCATTCGGGAATCCCGGGATCAACGCTCGTTTGTCAGCTCCCCCGGGCTTTTCGCAGACTTCCACGCCCTTCATCGCCTTCCGACGCCAAGACATCCCCCATGCGCCCTTAGTAGCTTGACCGCCTAGATTCAACACTTCCCAAGCCTCACCTGACAGCACCGAGACCCCTATCAAGGAGCCCAGCCCGCCCGGTGCGACTCGCCGTGCCGCGGCCGCTACATCACGATCCAGCAGCCAAGCCGAACTCGAGCTACCAACTCGAGCCCAACTCCGCTCGCCAACTTCTTTCATCTAAGGCACAATGATGCCGCATCGCCGATGTCGCCCAAATAGACTCCACCTGCGATGCTTCCATCGTCTCCGCCTGAGCCTCCCTGGCCCTTGCCAGACCAGCTCGCCCCAGACGGGAAGATGCCATCTACCTCTACAACCAAATTGTCAAAGATCTAGCCAGCCCAGCACCCATCGGTGACTCGGCCGCCAGCCGTCAATCGGCCGGACTCGAGCTTTCCGCGAAAGCCCAAGCCCCGACGATTGACAACAATAATTCCTTGCTCAGTGGAAACCGAGAATTTAGCGGAGACGCCACTGACTGTCAACGGCCCTTACCGACTGTTTTCTCAGCTCTCTCATTCTCGGGTGCCAACCGGCTTCCCTCCTGTTACCTCCGCCTGCCGCCTGACGAATCGCTCCTTGCGTTTTCGCCTGACGACCGGCACTCCCTGCGAGCCGGATGGGACAGCTTCCTCGAGTGAAACGGGCGATGTTCACTCGCTTGAGCATGGAAGTATAAGGAGCTCGCCCCGACCGGCAAGGCCCCTTCCCAAAAATTTTTCTTGGCGGTCCGATGACCACCTTCACCCACACGACTGCCGCCCCTTTCGTCCGGGCTGAAGCCGTGCACAATGGAGCCGGACGGACTCGAACCGACGACCCCCGGCTTGCAAAGCCACCGCCCCAAAGGCCACTCGGCACACCAAAAACCGTGCGATGGACGCCCATTTTATCGGCAAAAACAGGTATGACAAGCCATGTCAAAACCTGCTATACCGTGACGAAAAAACCCGGTATGGGTCGTTGCCAAAACGGTATGTACCGTTTTGCGCCTCGAGGCCGCCCTGGGGCCCGCTGTTCGCTACCGCGCGTCCTGGGCGTCACACCACGGGAACAGCCCCCAGCGCTGCACTCCGTCGCCTCCAGCCGGCAGCAACGCGTTGTGAGCGCGCAGCGCGGTCACCAGGAACCGCAACGTGTCGGCGGACAACTCGAACGGTCCGCGGAGCCTGGTGGGGCGTTCCAACGGCCGGCTCGGGTCGTATAGGCCGATGCCGACCAGCTCCGTCGGCTGGTCTCGTCGCGTCGTCAGGACCTCATCGCCTTCGCCGGCGAAGTACGCATGCCACGCCAGGCCAACGGCCGCGGCGACGTGAACCTCGGCCACTCGCAGCAGACCCGCCACCAACTGGCGAGCCGCGGGTGTGTCGCTCTCAGGGTCGATCTCCACCCACGTCGGTTCGTCCGGGTCGTCCACGTAGGCCAGATGCCGCCGGCCATCTTCGTCCGGCTCGATCGTGACTGCCGGCCAGTCGCGGGCAGCCATCCACGCCACGGCCTCTAACCGCAGCGCCTCCAGGTCGGTCCAAACGTCGTCTGTCGGGGAAGTGTCGCAGCGCGTCGCAGACATGTCGCATCCCTCCCGTGCAACGGAGCGTGCCGGCGAGCGTTACCGAGGAACCCGGATGCTAGCCCGCACAGACCAGCCAGTCGCGGCGTACGTGCTGAGATCCAAACGCCTCTCGCCGGCGGTCGCTCCGCGCACAAGAACGGCCAAAGGGCCTGGCAACTCGCTGCTAAGGCGGTCCTCTGGGTCCGCCCCGCGCTGCCTTGCTCCCCGCCGACGCGGATCGACGCTTGAGCAACGCGACAAGCTACCAGGCCCTTTGGCCAGCAATTCAGCATCACAGAGACTCCAGAGGCTTTGGTTTTAGCACCGCCGATTCTGCCACGCCTGACATGCACTGTCAAGCAATGACGAGCTCTGACGCGCTTCCTCGATTCGGCCGGCCGCCGGGGCAGACCGCGGCTCGGATGTCGCGTCTGAGGCTCTCAGGAGCCCGCTGGTGAGCGTTTGGGCGGTCCGACGGTCCCAGAGTCCTGCAAGTGCCGCAAGAGCGATTCTGAGGGGCCTAGGGCGGTCCGACGGACGCCGCCCCCTTTTTTCCCATCGGAAATCCCGGAAGCGCACGTGAGACGTTCACGGCCGGCTCTCAGGACGGCCAGGCCCGGACAACGGGTCCTCATAGGTCGGCATCGGCTCGACGTACCGAGGGACGGCTCGGCGCCGATCTCTGTCCAGGTCCATCAGGATGGTGACCGTGACCGCTGCGGCCACCAAGGCGATTCCGGCCAGGACGAAGAACGGGATGGCCAGCTCGAACGGAGTCGGGATCCGGGGGCCGATCAGCTCGACCTTGATGATGCGGCGTCGGTCGCCTTCGTCCGGCGGGTCTTCCAGTGCGATCATTGCTCGGGCTCCTGGGTGGGTGATGGTGCCGCAGCCGTCGGCCGGGCGCTCACGTTTACGCCTCCCCTACAAGAGTGTGCAATCGTGTGCAATTTCGGCCCCCATCATTCGCGGCCGCCATGACACGTCTGGTCACACCGCCTCCAGACACGCCGGCTCCAGGTGGAAGAACCTACGTTTCGGGATCGCGCGCGAAAAAAAACGCGGCGATAGGGCGGCTCCGCCGTGCGGCGGACGGCCAGGAAGGACCCGCAACGGCCCCGCGGCCGGGCCCATCAGCCGTCGACCGGCAGCAGGTAGCGGTAGGACGTCGCCTTGCGGCCGGCCGGCGAGCCAGGCTCGACGACCTCCAGGATCCCGCGCCGCTCGAACAGACACAGAATCCGATAGACGCTCATCGGCCGCTCGAACTCGGGCATCAGCCGGCAGACATGCCGAGTCGACAGGTACCATGGCTGACCGTCTCCGACGAGCCGTTGCATCTCCCGGCACGCGGTCAGCAGCCGTTTGGTGCGTTCGTCCGAGAAGTCATCCGCGGCCTTTGGGGGCTCTTCCCTCACAGCAGCGGCAAACGCGTGCTCGACTATTCCCACGCCAGGTGTGTGCACGTTCTCCCATCCCTCCAAGAAGTCCTCGGTATTCTCGTCACAGCTCGCCTTGATCTGTCCCTCGCCCAGGTTGCGAACCGCCGCCTTGTACCATGCTTCCGCGGCCTTCATCAGCAGGGCCGGCTCCCATTGGGAGATCTCAGGGTGTCCCCGCAACGTCTTGGCGAACAGAAACACCTGGTGATGCCGTTGCGAGGGTCCGTATGGGATCGTTCGAGCGATCGCCCACTTGATGAACTCCTTGGCCGGCATCTCCAGAATGTTCGCCGACAATCGTGACCAGGTTGGCGGCGTTGCCGAACCAGGTTGGCCGCTTCTCTCGACCAGGTCGTGACCAGGTGCGCGACCGGGTCGGTCTGTCGTCGGATGTCCTCGTTGGTCTGAGTCGTCCTGTGTTGTCTTGCGTTGTCTGTGTGGTCCTGCGCGGTCTGTGCGGTCTGTGCTGTCTGTGTAACACCCCATCCGGCCCAGTTCTTCGAGCCACCTCCTGGGGAGCTTTTCGAGGGTCCCATCGGCGAACCCACGGCCGGGCGTCCACTCATAGTGGTTGCCACTTCGATGCAGGCTTGGCGGGGCAACCACGTAGCCGCCATCAGCCCGAATGTCCAAACCGATGCCGATGGCGTCCCGGCTGGTCTTGACAAACCCGCCAGGGTGCTCGAAGTACAGGTGCCATCCATGCCCGGTGCGTACCTTCAGCGTCTTCGGGAGCCGTCCTAGCTTGGCAATGAGCGCCGCCATGGCCTGCTCGCCACCCTTGAGGCTGTCGATGTCCAGGACCACCAGACCGCTGGTCGCACCCGTGGCAATGCCGATGTTGGCGGTTGGCCACTTGTTCTTCCACTTCCGCGCTCGGATGCGTTTGGCATCCGTTGTCGCGTCGTGGAATCCGTGATCCGTCCATGGGTGCTTGCCGATGTTCGGGCACGCTTTGCGCTTGTAACATCGACATGCGCCGTTGGACCGGCAGCCCCAAACCGGAAACACGGCCCAGCCGCGCTTGGCGTACTCCAGCGCCTGCCGGAGCATGGGCGTGGTGTCACTCATCGGCCACCCCCTTTCCGCCATGCTCGGCGAGCCACCGGCGCGCCGCTGATTCGTCGGCGATCGCCCAAACAGTCGTAGGCGCTCCGTGGCGTTCCGGCCGCCGTGACGGCTCGTACCCGACTCGATGAATGATGCCGGCCCGGGCGAGTGACACAGGAACGGCACCGAGGCATACGGGATTGACGCCATCGGGCAGCGTCAGGGCGTCCCGAATGTCGTCCGCGGTGCCCGCGCCGTGAACCAACAGGTGCCGCAGCAGTGCTC
>WFWZ01000409.1 GCA_015490875.1 Planctomycetaceae bacterium | reverse complement strand
TCTTCCGTCAGACCAACGCCCAGCGATATGTTCGAAGCAACCATGGCATCCCTGCTTGCACAAGAATGCCATTATCATAGAAGATTCCCCATTTTCCCCAAACACCAACTTCAGTCGGCTGAACTGTTACGATCTTGCTTACTGCAATCAGGCCGTTTGTGCTCCTTCCCGGTTCACGTTGTTGCTCGGTTCGCACTCGACCTCGACCGGTCTCTATGGGTTGGGCAGTCAACTCCGCGAGCAGCTTCCCGATGCGGTGACGCTTCCGCAATACTTCGCGAGGTATGGATACCGGACCGAGTCACTGGGAAAAGTGTTTCATGTGGGACACGGCAATCGCGGTGATCCGGAGTCCTTCAGCGTACCTCCGTACCGCGACAAGGTCATCGAGTATCTTGATCCGGCGAGTACGAACGGGGGCCAGCTCACCCGTGAAGAAGCTCTCTTCACGAACCGATCGCTCGACCGCATCCGTTCGTTGCCTCGCGGAGCTGCCTTCGAGTCACCAGCAGCCGAGGATGACGATTACGCGGATGGCCGAGTCGCCGCTGAAGCGGTGCGCCGTCTGCGAGCGGCTCGAGTCCGTTGGGAGCAGAACAGAACGCCGTTTTTCATTGCGGTCGGTTTCGTCCGGCCGCACCTTCCTTTTTCCGTGCCCAAGCGGTACTGGGATCTTTACGATCCGGCGAGTCTCCCCATGCCCTCGTTTCGGCAACTTCCGGCCGGTGCTCCGGCGGTGGCAGGAAAGCGAGGCGGGGAGATCACGGCTTACAAGCCGGTGCCAGAAAAGGGACCGATTCCTTGGGAGCTTCAGCGACAGTTGATCCACGGCTATTACGCGGCCGTCAGCTACGTCGACGCGCAAATCGGGAAGGTGGTATCGGAGTTGGATCGGTTAGGGCTGAGTGACGACACGATTGTGGTCGCGTGGGGAGACCATGGCTTTCACTTGGGGGATCACGGAATCTGGACCAAGCACACGAACTACGAGCAGGCCAATCGCATTCCGCTCTTGGTGATCGCGCCGGGGGTCACCCAAGCCGGGACGAAGACGAGTCAGCTTGCCGAGAGTGTCGACCTGTTTCCGACGCTGGCGGAACTGGCGGGGTTGCCGCCGCCTAACGTGCCCCAACCTATCGACGGAAAGAGTCTCGTCCCCGTTTTGCGCCGGCCCGACCGGCGAGTGCGTGACCACGCGTACCACATCTACCCGAAGCGCAAGCTGGGACGTGCCATTCGGACCGAGCGTTACCGATTGGTCGAGTGGCGGCCGTTTCCCCGTTCCCGACAATCTACGAAGGACTGGTTGAAGGGGCCTGTGGCGTACGAGCTGTACGACTATGAGGCCGATCCGCTGGAACGCGAGAACCTGGCGTCCCAACGACCGGACGTCGTGGCTCGGCTTGCGAAGATTCTCGCGACGTACCCCGTACCGGTTCCCTGGCGACGGTAGAAGGTCGCGAGTTTTTTTGCTTCGCTACTTCGCCGCATGCAGCGCTGCCGCCAGCCATGCATCCCCACGTTTGGACGAACCCTGCTACAATAGGCGTTGCTTCCGGTTGACCCACGTTTCTTCTTCTTTTTCGGCTTTCCTAGCCTGGCCAGGGGGAAACCATGTCGGACTCGGATCGTGAACAGCGGATCGTCGAGTGGTTGAAGCGACTCGCGGACTTGCCGCTCGAGGAAGCCAAAAGCGTTCTTGAGCAGGAAGGTCCGGAGGATGCAGCTTTTCGTCACGAAGTCCTGCAGCGCTTGGCGTCCCATCGAGCCTCGCCACCGACCAAAGGGGCATCGGGAGGACATTCTTCTAATGAGGAAGCTGATCCAACGCGTACGTTGGGCGAGAATATCGCGAGAAGTTCAAAGTCGGCTGGAAACGGCCGAGGCGAACGGAATCTCTTGTTCGGCATCCTCGCCGTGCAGATGGACTTCATCACGAGGAATCAACTCGTTGAGGCAATGAATGCGTGGATTCTCCGGAAGGAAACACCACTCGGAGAGATTCTCGTCGAACAAGGGGCTCTGGATCGCACGGCCATGCAACTGGTCGATGCGGTGGTGCAAAAGCATCTGGAGCAGCATGGGAACGAACCGGCGCAGAGTCTGGCGTCCCTCAGTTCCGTAACCGACCTGAAAAAAGAACTCGAAGGAATCCCTGACGACGATGTTCGGCAGTCGGTTTTTCACCTCCAGCCCAGGGCGAAGGGCGCTGCGGAGGCGTCAACGTTGTCGATGGTAGGAACGCCTTCCCAGCCGGGAAGGCGCTTTCGCATCTTGAGGCCGCACCGGCGAGGAGGTCTCGGCGCGGTCTATGTGGCTCGCGACGAAGAACTCAATCGGGACGTGGCACTCAAGGAAGTGCTGGATCGATTCAAACACCACGCCGTCGCGCACACGCGATTGAAAGTCGAGGCCGAAATCACGGGAGGTTTGGAACATCCCGGCATCGTTCCCGTGTATGGGTTGGGCAACTATCCTGACGGGCGCCCCTTTTATTGCATGCGGTTTGTCCACGGTGATAGTTTGTCGGACGCGATTGCCGATTTCCGCGCAGCCAGACGGAATCTCTCCGCGACCGAGGCGCGTCTTCGCCTGCGTCACCTCTTGCAGCGATTGATCGACGTGTGCGAAGCGGTGGCGTACGCGCACAGTCGTCAGGTACTTCACCGAGACCTCAAGCCTGGCAATATCATGCTGGGCCGGTACGGCGAGACCCTCGTGGTCGACTGGGGACTCGCCAAGGCGCTGGGAACTGAAGAGACAAAGCATCCCGGTACGGGGCGTCCCCTCGTGCCTCGGTCCGGCAGCACCGCTGCTCCGACCGAATTGGGCACGACGATCGGGACACCGGAATATATGAGTCCTGAACAGGCGCAAGGGCGACTCGACGAACTGGGACCGGCCACCGATGTCTTCAGTCTCGGAGCGACGCTGTACTGTCTGCTCACCGGTCAGGCTCCCTATCACAGCGAAGCCGAAGACAAGGATCAGCGAAGGGAAGAGATCTTGCAGCAGGCGAAAGACCACCGATTCGTTGCTCCAAGAGAACTCGATCCAACCATCCCTCGGCCCCTCGAGGCGATCTGTTTGAAAGCGATGGCTCGGGATCCCGCGGAGCGATACGTTTCGCCGAGCGATCTGGCGGAGGACGTCGAGCGCTGGTTGGCCGATGAGAAAGTCTCCGCTTTCCCTGAAACCTGGTGGACGCGCGCCGGACGCGTGATCCGCAAGAACCGCACGGCAGCCATGACGCTGTCGGCCATCGTGCTCACAGCGCTAATCGCACTGGCGATTCTCAATCTCGTCACGCACCGCAAGAACATTGTGATCGCAGCTCAGCGGGATGAACTGGCCGTTGCGAAAAAGCGAGTTGAAGAATCCCGGACTCGGATTGCAGCCCAACGGGACGAGCTGGCCGTTGCGAAAAAGCGTGTCGAGGAATCGCGAGCGCGGCTCGATGCGACCTACCAGCAGTTCCGAAAGGCCACCGGTAGCCTCATCCGTCTCGCGGAACGGGAGCTCTCACAAGACCCGAAGCTCGCCGACTTGCGAAAGATCATTACCAACGAAGCATTTTCGCTGTTCCGAGATCTTGTCGAAGTTGGTACGGACGACTCACGCATTCTCGACGACCCCGCTTTGGCGGTCTGGTGCGCCGATTTGTACCGTTACTCGGCCAATTTGGATCGACAAACGGGCAACCCCAACGAGTCTATCGACAAGTATAAGAAAGCGATCGACCTGTTGCGTCAAGTCCAGCGTTCCCATCCGGATCATCTGGCGGGACTGGTGCATCTATCTGCTGCCGTGCGCGACTTGGGAACAACATTACGAACCATGGGTCGGTTGAAAGAAGCTCAGGCCGCTCTCGCCGAGGCGCTCCGCCTGGATGCCAAGATCCAAGAAACTGCGGAACAAACCGTAGCTAGCCGGTTGACTGCCGGTGTCAACTTCTTAGATGCCGCCGCGGTCAGTTACCAGATTGGAGACTACGAGTCGACTGTAGACTACACGGATCAAGCGGCGCAAATCCTGAGACATCTTTTGGACAACGATGAGACCAATGGCCAGGCAGAACCGCTCTTCCTATTGGTCCTCGCCCTTCGATCTCATGCCTTGCGCAACCTTGGTCGTGTGCAAGAAGCCCAAGCTTGTATCAACGAGGGTATCGAGCGCATCGAGTCGCGCGCAGAAAAACCGACAACTCGAGCCGTGCGGCACACGACAGCTCGTATCTACCTGGAACAAGCCTACGTCATTCTCGCAGCCGATGGTGATCTGGCAGCCGCTCGCACGTGTGCCGACCACGCCATTGCTCTGTGGCAAAAGTTGGTCAAGGAGTATCCCGATTTCCGAAGTTACCGGCGCTACCTGGCAAGTGCCTTGGAAGTCCGAGCGCATACGGCCATGAAACGCAAACAGTTCGAGGAAGCTCAGAGCGACCTCCAGCAAGCTCGGAAGCTGTTTGAGGCGTTCTCCGATGGCGACATGGCTGACCCCGACATCCTGCGGACGTATGGCGAAGTATGGACGCGATCGGCGCAGGTCGAACTGGCACTTGAGCATCCAGCCGAAGCGGCGAAGCTGGCCAACCAAGCCGTGCAGCGACTCGAAGAAGGCCGAAAAAAGAACCCCGCCAGCGGAACATTCGACGACCTACTGCAAGAGGCTCGACGCGTCGCTCAAGAGGCGGAGGCAAAAGGGTCGTGACCCGGGCCGGGCCAAATCGAGCCATCAACAAGTTTCCCCGGCTCGTTGAGCCCGCCGCGAGACGGCCAAGTGGCGGGCTACTCCCATTTGCATTGCCGAGCGTCTACAATGGGGGCCTGGCAGCGGAGTATTGATCTGCGGAAATCCGAACGCCGCGGACGTAGCCAGCATCGTCAGGGGGCATCCCCTGTTCTTTTGGCTTGTGGAGGATCATAAATGGCCGGCTTAAGAGTTCGTATCATGGGAATCCAGTCCATTTCTATGAATCTCGGTAAGAGCAAAGAACACCGCTTTTGTTTCGTAGTCGTAGGCATCGGACTTAGGGAAGCTCTAGAGACACTCGGATGGGAGTTTGAGGCGACCCTTCACTGCAGCACCAGTAACAGCAAGAGGGAATCCAAGAAGGCTAGAAAGTGCAAAGCAACGTATGTGGGCTGTCTTGACAGCAACCCCGACATGGAAGCCGTTTTGATCCGCGCTGACTTCGATCTAAAGGGGCTGTACAGGAACGGCGGGACGGACGAACTAGAGGTCACGGTGCCACCATCGAATCCCGCAGACGACAACAAGACGGAGACAATGTGCCAGGGACATACTTTCTCGATATTCCTTAAGAGCAAAGTGCTGCCGGTTTTGCCCGATGGTCATTGACCATACTTCGCGCAGTGCGATATCGCCGAGACGCTGTGGACCACGTCAACGCGTTTCGTGAGAGGTCAAAGTCGCCAGCGTGGCACCTTCTTCGTGCTCCGGATGTGATTTCCCCTTTACTCCATCCGGATTCCGTCGCTGCCGACTCGGTCCATGGCAACGCCTTCGGCGACGCCCAGGCCGATCGGCGGCACGGGAACCTCCGCCTGAGCGCACGCCTGAAGCATCGTGTCGCGCAGCCGGTTCGCAAACTCCGGCGGCTCGCCGCGCGCTAGCCTCGCAAACACCAGAGCCATCGCCGTGTAGCCTTGCTGCTCGAGCCGCACCGTTTCTCCGCGCACGGAGACGAACCGCGGCAAGTTGTCGCGCGGCTCTGAGTCACTCAGACGACGCCGCACGTCCTCCGCTCCCATCACTTCGTCCGCCACCTCGAGCACTCGCTGGAGAATCTCGCGATAGCGATCGAGACACGACTGGTCGAGCTGGCCGGTGAAGAGTTCGAGGCCGACAGGAAGGCTGTCCATTCGATCCAGAAAGAGTGGCACCAGGTCGCCCGTGATCACGAAGCCGTGTTGCGGTGCGATCACTTCGACTGGCGGATCGAGGGCTCGAATCTGACGCACCGCGTACCGCAGGGCCTCGCGACTGGGCATGTAGATCTGATGGAACTGGGCCACTCCGAGCCAGTCATCTTCCTGCGCCTCGAGTCTCACCAGACCCAATCGATTGAATCCACCGAACAGATCGCCCGAGAAAAGCGTCCGCAACTCGGGATCATAGAACGCCGTCGCACCTCGAAAGTGGCAAAACGGCGTGGGCACGACCTGCCAGCGAAAACGGTCTCCCACCGTCATCCACTTCGATCGCTCGGTGTTGGCGAAATGCAACCGCTTCGGGCGCACGTCCAAGTGCTGGACCAGCCGCCACACCTCTTCGCTCATGACGCCGCTGATGTTCGGGTTGGCATCGCACAAGAGCGGCGCATTTCCCGACACGTCGGGATCCTGGTGGTTGAGCGTAAACGAATGGATTTCCCCGACGTCTCCCACGAGTTCGCAGATATGCCGTTCCACCTCGGGATAGTCGCGCCTTGAACCCGGATCGACACAGACGTGAACGGCTCCTCCTGCCCCCTGAAAGGAACGGAGGTACGTGTTGCATTGAAGGAGCGCTGCCGGGTTCCGGTAACCGACCATGTAGCAATCGGGACGCACCTCCAACGGGCCGCTTTCCTGCGTTTCACCCTCGCCGCCTTTTGCAAGATCATCCATCATGATATCCCGCTTCGCTTCTCTTCGTCCGAGACTCTCCCCGTGCGACTCCCGCCTCCACTACATCGACATCCTTTGGACAACCCTCACTTCGACCGCGGAAGATCCTCGCTGCGCACTTTCGTCTCCAGCGACGGCCGCCGCTCCTTTGGTCTTCCCTTCGGTGCCGGCTTGATTTGTTTCACGATGATGTCGTCCCAATCCACCGTCCCTGCCGGGTGATAGGCATACAGCATCACGCGGCCCCATTTGGGAGTGTAATGGGTGTGTTTGGGCGTGAAGTCTTCCGTATGCACATGCCACTGGCCCGGCTCGCCCTTCAGATTCTGTTGACTGCGGTACACCTCGCGTTTCTCATACGCCCCGCGCTGCGACTGATCGGTCTTGCGAAACCGAGTCGGGATTTCGTCGTAACACTTGATGAAGACTTTGACACTCGAACCGGTCGTGCGCCAACGACACTGGAACCGATAGGTGGCTCCTTCCTCGACCGGAAAGTAATCGCTGTAATAGAGAACGCCCGACGTCGCCGCAACACTCGCCGGAAATGAAAACCGGATGAACCGATTCTTTTTGCCATCCATTTTCGAAGATTCGCGGATCCATCGGACATACTTGGGAAGCGGATCCCAACCAACAGGCGAGGATTTCCCTTTTTCGAAATCGCCGGCCACGAGATTCTCCGCGGTCTTCCATCGGTATTCGGCGTCGGCGTCCTTCGATTGAGCAACTCTTTCTCCGTTGCCATAGAGCTTGTCCAGCGCCTCGCGGACATAGACATGCGGAATCTCGCTAACCGTTTTGGTCCGGACCTTGGTTTCGTAGATGGTTCGAGGCGGCTCATGCGAGAAGTCGACCACGTAGATCCAAAGGTCATAAACGTCGCTCGAGAAACCCTCCACACGTTCGACCTTTCCCCAAATCCCGATATCGCCGCCGAATTCGTCGCGCACGAGACGCTTCATTTCGTCGCGCGGCGTTTTCGGATTGGGCGTCATCTTCTTTCGCTCGCACCACGCTCGGACATCGAGCATCGATTCGGGGATGACGAACCCGCCGCGACGATCGAGTTTCTTCCAGATCATGTCGCCGACCATCTTGCCATAGCGGCCGTCGTCGAACGTCGACTCGAAGTCGAAGGGAATGACCACGCGTTCGCGCACCGGTTCGGCTTCCTGCGCTCCGGCAGCCACCGCCAAGAGCATTCCCAGGGCAAGTGAATAGGCGAGGCTCTGTCTCATGGGCCTTTGGTCTCCGATGGCTCGTGGCGGCCGGTGGACTTCCCCGTCGAAAGCTGTTCGTAGTACTTGCGATTGAGTCGCTGCCATCCGGCGGGCGAGGGATCGGCCATGCTGCCGAGGATCTCCTTCTGCACGTCCGCAGGAACGCTGGGCGTCGCATCCTTGCGGATCTCGAGTTCACCATCGACGTACATCTTCGTCCGTTTCATCTTCTCCAATACGACCGTCCGCCGGCGCAACGCCTGGCGGTAATGTCCGCTGCGCAGATCCGATTCGACAGCCGCCATCTGTTCCATCAGCCGTTTCCAGTCGGTATCGTGGTAGTTCAACACTTGAAAGCGCAGGTCGATCGATTCGGCTTTGTTCCGAAGCGCCGCTTGTTTATTGGCGAGTCGCTGGAGTTCCCGTTGACGGTGGGGAGGCAACGGTCCTTCGAGTCCCTCGCCGCCCTGGCCACTCTCCTTGCCGCCTCCCGTCGCGCCTCCCACCGGATCCTTGCTGACATCTTTGATCTGCCCCTTGACGTTCGGGTCGGGAGTCAAGCGACTGGGCGTCTTGCGGCCCCCCTTGCCGACCGCCGTGTCCCCGACGAATTCGCCGCTTGCTTTCCCCTGCCGGCCTTCGCCGCTACGGCCCCGGATTTCGCTCGTGTTGGGCAGACGATTCCCCGTCACCCCTCGAGCACTCATGTTGGAAATCGGTCCGTCTGCCGCATCCCAGCCTGCCCCTTTGTCGAGCGAATCGGCCCAACTGCTGGAGACATCCTCCATCTCGTCGAACAAGTCTTCTTCTTCCTCCATCAGCTCGCCCACGAGATCCTCGAGTTCGCCTGGCAGCTCGGCCATGGGAGCTTCCTTCATCGAGTCATCGGGCGGCTCTTCCAGACTCCACTTTTCCCGGTCGGGCGTATCGGGGAGCCACTTTTCGATATTGGTGGTCATCTCCTCAGCCATTTCCGCCCCGAGCTGTTCCAGCGGGACCGCAATCTTCGCCGTCTTCTTCGTGAGTGCCCCCTCGGCCATTTTCAGCTCGGTTTGAATCTCAACGAGTTCTTCCAGCAAACTCGCATTGGCAAAGTCCTGCTCCGGAAGCTTGCTCAAGTCCGAACGAAAGTCCTCCATGAACCGAGACCATTCATCTTCGGCGGCTGCCAGATCCTTCAACAACTGCTCGTCTTCTTCGGTAAAATCGTCGACCGGTTTCTTAGCCAGATCCTTGGTCGCCTCGATGACCTTCTTCTGTTGTTTGAGGAACTCGGCCAGTTTGTCCTTCAATTCTCGCAGTTTTTCCTGAACGTCGGCGGGAAGATCGCCACCGGAACGTTTTTTCATTTCGGCAAGCGTCTCGGCGGTTGCGCGCCGAGCCTCCCCTAACAGGCGCCGAAGCGCCTCGATGATCCCATCCTGCGTACTTCGCAACTCGTCAGATGCCGAGTCCCACTGAGCCAGTTCATCGACGCCGGCCAGCGTCTCACACTGCCGAATCGCGTCGACCATCGGCCCGCTGGCCAGGCGTGCTACGGCCGATCGAATGGAACGCTCTTCTTCGCTTGTCGGCTGGGTCTCCTCGACTAGTGCCATGCTGCGCCGATAAATGACCGTCTGCTGTTCGCCAAGTCGGCGACCGATGCCTTGGGCCTCAGTAAGCTCAGAAAGAGAAGCGGCTGCCGCCTGGCGTGCGCGCAACTGCAATCGAAGGATCTCCCACAGACGTGCGCGCAAGACATCGAGGCGCTCGAGTCGCTGAGCGGCTTCAGTTTCGGCAGTAACTAACACAATCCGGTGCCACGGGCTGGCCGTCTCTTGAGGCTCGAAGTCGGTGCCATACCGCCGCCCGTCGGCAGCGACGGCTCGAACGAGGAGCGACTCGGCTTGGCCGATCCCGGGCAAGTCGAGCGGCACTTCGGCGGCCAGAGCGGTCCGCGGGGTTCCCTCGAGTTGCTTCCACGTCTGGGCGATCCGGATCGGGGCCGCGTTTGGATCCTCGGACTCCCCGTCCAAACGCATCTCGATGCGAATCGACTCAAGGCCGTAGTCATCCGAAGCTTCGACGGCGACCGGGAGCGATGCCGTTCGAGCCAGCGTACTTTCCGGTGGCGGTTTGACCAAACGCACCTGCGGAGGCCGGTCGGGGAGGACGCGAATCTGATTGACACGCGGCGCATGATCGGTGTGGCCCGATTTCGTAAAGAGATGAATCGTGTAGGTGCCCGATTCCTCCAGGAACATCCGAACACGGAGCTTCCGACCATCGTCGCTCACAAGACCGCCTTCTTCGCGTCCGCCGACGATGACGTGTCCACGGGCGATCGGAGTCGACGTGTGGATCGTCAGTCGAGCCACCGTGAACTGCGGCGCCTCGAGGTCCCCATGAGGCTGAGAGAGTCGCTCGGGTTCCCGGCGAAGATACGTGGGAAAACGGTACTCGATGTCGACTCGCTCAACGACTGGCTTTTGGATTGTCGTGATCGTGTAAGTGCGAGTCTGGGAATCGCCGATCGAGATGCGATACCGAAAACCTTGGACAACACTGGGAAGCGCGGCAACGTAGGTATCCTTTCCATCGTTGGCAACCATAGCGATGTCTTTGCGTTTCCCAGCGTCATCGAATATGGAGAGGACCGCTCGATGGTGCTTGCCATCAGGATTCCGGATCGTTGCACGGATGTCGAGTCCCGACCCGGCGAGGACTTCCCCGTCGCCCGGAACGACCTTCAGAATCTCGACCGACCCCACCATGGGAATATCCGACCAGGGATGCAAAACGCGCGAAAGGGCCGAAGACCAGCGAGGGACGAAGGCGACGAGGCCATAGGTAACGGCGATGGCAGCCAGCACGATCGTGGCGGACTCGAAGACATCGCGGGGCGTCTGGAGTCCCAATCGAAGCCGATCCCAACGGGACGCTGCGGCTTGTTGCGGATGAAATTCGACCTGTTCCACGCGGCGCACCGTGTCCATCATGGCAGCCTGACAGAAACGCCCACCGGCCGTTTCGACTTGCCGAGCCAACTGCACGAGATTGATCAAGTCGTTTCCCAAACTGGGGAACGCTTGCTCGATCCGTCGGGCGGTCGCTTCGACGCTGCGAGGCCCCTTCACGGTTTTCCAAATGACGGCGGCTGCCAGCGCAGCGATGGAGAATCCCCACACGCCCAGGAGCGTCCAGCGACCGGCGGGTGGCAATCGGAAAAGGACGTCGACGAGGACGACCAGTTGGAGAACGACGAGGGCACCGGCGATCGCCAGCAAGGCTCGCCCCAAGAAAGAAAACAGCCACCACGCTTGCGAGGTACTCTCGAGTCGTTCGATCGTTCGTTCTGCCGCGTTCATCGTCGGGTCGTTGTCTTTTTCATCGAGCTGCCGATTCGGGCGCTGGTTGGCCTGCCGAAGCGTCAATGGGTCACGGCGTAGACCAGCAGGTTCGTTCCCAATTCGAGTGCATCCCGGTCGCTGTAGCCGTAACTATAGGGATGCGGAAACTGCTCCCATCCGTTTCCCAAGTCGAATCGGCTGTAGACGACGGCGAGGCGCCCGTCGAGTCGGATCCCTTCGAGCGCCGGAGCCGAAATGTCGCCGAAGTCCTGCCGTGTCCTCGCCGTGTATTCGACACGTTTCTTCTCGAAATGGAGATGATAAAGCGGATCGTCCGCAGCCAGCGGTTCGAGTCGGCTCTCGGGGAGTGCCTTGGACAATTCACGTCGAAACGCGGTGTCGAAGGCCAAGCGGCCACAACAGGCGTCGGCTATCAGCATGCCTCCCGCTTTGAGGTACCGGCGGAGCCGCGTTGCCTCTTCGTCGTCCCATTGGAACTCATCATGGCCGGTCATGTAGAGCAACGGATAGGTGGCGGCCTGAGGATCCTTGAGCCGCACGTGGACTCGTTTGAATTTGACCTCGAGCGTCGAGTGATCCCTCGCAAACTTCAGCAGATTGTGGACGGCGCTCGGATCGGGATCCCAATCCCCTTCGTGCATCAACTGAGCAAAGACGAAATCATCACGAGTCGGCGCTTGCGCTTCATGGTAAATCTTCGTCGTCCCTAAGAAGCGCGCGAGCTGATAGTTGCCGAGGAGATAGGTGACGTAGTTGGCGCCGATCTGGCGGGCTTGCGGGATGACGACGCGTTTGCCTCGAGGATGATCGTGTCCGTCCCAGCCGCACGTCAAATCGACTGGAGAATAGACGACCGCCAGTCGACAGCCCACCGTGATCCCTTCCAGGCACGGCGCATCGACGTGGCGTTCGCCGCTGGCCTCTTGATACTGGAAGTCTCCCAGCTTGTAGTAGGCGGCGAAAAGGGGATCGTCCGGCTTGATCTTCCTCAACGGCCGGCCGGGAAAGGTCGCTTCCATTTCCTGGCGAAATGCTTCGTCGAAATCCTGCCAACCGCAGCAGGCGTCGCCGATGATCATTCCACCATCCAGAACGTAACGAGCCAGCTTTTGCCGGACCTCTTCCCCGAGCGTGAAGGCGTTGTGACCGGCGAACAAGAGTGCGGGGAGTTCTCGAGGATCATACGAGAAATGCTCGAAATCGGATTCGACCGACCGATAGCGAATGCCGAGTTTCTGGTTCGTCCACTCCAAGAGGGTCTTCACATCGGAGGGGTCGCTCATCCAATCGCGATACTGCACACGTCTTCCGCCACGCGTGATCCACCGGATCTTCCCCATCGCCATCTTTCCGATGAGTGCCGGTGGAGCCGGAGGACGCTTTTTCTCGGTTCGTCGCAAAGGCGTCACGGGAAGAGGGAGCGGCGGAAACGATTCGCCTCCCGTGCGACTTTGAGGCTTCGCTCGCGGCGGCGGCCCGCAGTCGATGGGCCCGCGATTCTCCTGGCTCCATGCGATCGCCGGCCATGTCGCGGCACTCCCTCCGGCCACCTGTGCCGCGACGTATGCTTGGGCCAACTGTTTCGAAAACGCCCGCCGCGAGAGCTCCTCTCTCCGGCCCCGCTCGTCGTTCGCTGTGGCCATGGCACTGTCCTCCGGAGATCCGCCGTGTCCCAAGACGGGACGAGCAGGCCAGAGACGCTCTCCGTTGCCACTCGACCGCCAGCCCTGGGACTCGCTCGAAACCAAGTCGGTACTCCCCCGCCGGACCTGTGCCCATTATAGCAGATTTCAAGCCCTCACCGAAGCCAGCGCATCCCTTTTTCCCAATAAAAACTACTTTTGAAGTGTACATTTCAAAGCGGGCAGTTCTTGCTAGAATAACTAGAAAGGATGGAGAAACCCCAGTCGCGAACATGGCGTGCGCCAAGTGAAAAGTCGAGTGACACACATGAGTATGTTGTCGTGGGTTCGATCCAAAGATCTATGGGACGGCGCGAGGAGATGGATGGCCACCATAGTGCTGGCCCTTTCGGCCGCTCTTGGCGGCTTTGCGGTCGCGGACGAGCCTCCGGCGATCAACCCCTTCGGTCCTCGTCCTGCCGCACGTTTGGATGGGCTACCGGGTGTCCTCGAACTTTCAGACGGCTCGCTTCACATCGGGGAGATCTTTTTGACTCGAGACGCCAAGTTGAAGATCTACGATCCGAAGACCAAAAAGTTCCGCGAGATTCCCTTGAAGGAGGTTCGGCGGATCGAGTGCCATATCCAAAAGGAGTGGCTCGAACGTGAGTGGCGGTTTCGCGAAGCGGCTTCGAATGAAAAAGTCTATACGGGGAGGACGTACCCGGCTCGCATCTACGAACACACGGTGACATTGCGCGACGGCACTTCTATCCGTGGCCCGCTCTCAGCGCCGATTTACGTTCGCGAAACAGAGACCCAGAAACCGCAGCGATTCGTGTTGCACAAGCGAGACAAGGGACCGATCGGCACCACGTTGAAAGAATTGATCTACGTCCGACGCGTCGAATTGGGCAAGAAGGCGGTCGAGCGAGCTCGGGAAACGCGCCGGCGAACGAGCGGCTCGTCGGTCGAGGCGCCCAAAGCAGAGAAGAGGCGTTGATCGCCGGAAGGAATAACGCTGGCGACCATGATTCATGTCACCCTCCAACACGGCTACGCTCCGATCACGTTGGTGGCCGTCTTGGGCGTTGCTCTCGCCATCGTTGCGTTCTTCTACCGGCGGGTCTATGAAGAGCTCTCCACTCGGCAGTGGAGAATCCTTTACGGGCTGCGAACGATTGCGATCGTCTTGGTCGTTCTACTCCTTTTCCGTCCCGTCGTGACGGCGGAGCGCTGGGTGACCGAACGCCGGACCGTCGTCTTCCTTGTCGACTCCTCTTCTTCGATGAGTGTCTCCGACGGGAGTTCCGGGGAAACTCGATGGGACCAGGCTCGGCGGCACCTTCTTCGTTGGTGGGGGCAACTCGACCACGGCTTCGAACTCAAGCTGCTCGCATTTGATTCGAGGGCCCGACCTGTTCCCGGCCCCGATCGACTATCCAAGTCGGCTCGCGGCGCCGCCACCTCCCTGGTGCAGGCACTCCGTGCGGGGCGCCGTCAGGCGTCGAGTGAGCAACTCGAAGCTTTGGTAGTTCTTTCCGACGGTGTCCACAATGCGGCGGGTTCTCCGGAGGATGTCGCCAAGCGATTGGGAGTTCCCATCTACACCATCGCCACGGGAAGCAGCTTGCACGAGAGCAGCACGTTTCGAGATGTGCGCGTCACGGGGTTCGACCTGCCCGAGCAACTGACACTTGAGAACCGAGTCCGTGTCACCGCCCACATTGATGCCTCGGGGTTGCCCGGACACATCGTCGAAGTGGTGTTGGAGGAGGATGACACTACTGTGGCAACGCAGAAGGTGACTCTAGATGATGCGGAAGGGTCGACACCAGTGCAACTCGAGTTCGTTCCCGAGTCGAAAGGCGTTCATCGCTATACGGTGCGCATCCCGGCCGTGCAGGGCGAGAAGATTCCGGAAAACAATGAGCGAACCGCGACGGCCCTGGTCGTCGATGCGCGCATTCGCGTGCTGTACATCGAAGGGACGCTTCGGGCCGAGTACGGGGCCATTACCGGAATGTTTCTCGCCAAGGATCCCAACATCGAATACTGCGCCCTTGTCCAGACGCGCCCGAACGTCTTCACGCAAAGGACCAACATCGAGGGGCTTTCCCTGTCGAGCATTCCGCGAGATGCCGAGACCTTCGAGAAGTTCGACGTCTTCCTGATCGGCGACCTGGACAGCAGTTTCCTGGATGCCGAGCAGATGAAGCTGCTGCAGAAGCGAGTGTCGGAAGGGGCTGGACTATTGATGATGGGCGGGTATCACTCGCTCGGTCCTGGAGGCTATGGCGAGACTCCTGTCGAGGCGATCCTCCCTGTCTTCGTCGGCAGTCGGGAGATGGAACAGTCGACGACTCCCTTCGTGCCTCAACTGACGCTCGAAGGCGTTCGCCACCCCGTCTTCGCCAATATCGTGAAATTTTTTCCGAAAGTGACGGGCGAAGAAGCTGTCGAGCCCTTGCCGCCCCTTCAAGGGTGCGTTCGCATTCAGGGCCTCAAGCCGGGAGCGTCAGTGCTGGCAGTGCACCCCGACATCGCCATCGAGGGAAAACCGATGCCCGTCCTGGCCGTGCAGCGCTTCGGAAAGGGCCGAACGGCGGTTTTCACGGGAGACACGACGCGCCGGTGGCATCAGGCGCTGCGTGCTGCCGATCGCGATTCTCCTTTCCTGCGTTTTTGGGGGCAGTTGGTGCGCTGGCTGGCTGGTCGCACCGCTCCGCTGGAGGCCTCGGCCAGTGTGACCGTTCAAACCGACCGGCGCTACTATGAGCCGGGGGCTCCTGTTACGATTTCGGCACTCGTACGGAATGACCGCGGCGAAGGGAGCAACGATGCGAAGGTGACGGCTCGCATCGCTGTTTCGAAGACCCACACGCGACGCGTGCCGTTGTCCCTCGTTCCGGGACCTGCTGGGCACTACGAGCACACGTTCGAGTCTTTGCCGCCGGGGCGGCATGAAGTCCACGTGTCGGCCGTCGTCGACGGAAAACGGATCGATGCCGAAGTCCTGACGGTCGAAGTGGGCCGTCCCAATCTCGAGTTCGACCGGCTCGATGTTGACGAGAAGACCTTGACGGCCATCGCTTCCGCTTCCGGCGGACGGTACAGCCACATCACGACGGCGGATCGGCTCATCGAGTCGCTCCGCAACAAACAGCACGCTCGACGCGTGCAATTGGAGATGCCACTCTACCAGCCAAGCCTCTTCTGGCTGCTTTTCGTGGCGGTTCTGACGACCGAGTGGATCTTGCGAAGGAGGTATCGCCTGCGATGAGTGGCACTCGGCGCGTTCAAAGATCGTTCGGCTACCGGTTTCTCGAACCGGCGGCGCTGGCACGCGTCAAGAATCTGTCGATCGTGGCTCGAGGCGTCGTCGAAGGTTTCATCAGTGGGCTCCACGCAAGTCCCTACAAAGGTTTCAGCGTGGAATTCGCTGACCATCGAGAGTACGCGCCGGGCGACAATCCCCGTCATCTCGACTGGCGCACGTTGGCGCGTACCGACCGCCTCTACATCCGGCAGTACGAAGAGGAAACCAATCTGCGAGCCCAGATTCTGCTTGACGGCTCCGGTTCGATGAATTACCGCTACGACGATGCCCCGTCGAAGTTTCAGTATGGAGCGTACTTGTCGGCTATTCTCGCCTATCTCATGACGCGCCAGCAGGATGCCGTGGGACTCACCGTTTTCGATTCGACATTGCGGCTCGATATGCCGGCGCGGTCGTCGGCTCGTCATCTGGGCGAAGTGCTGCGACAGCTCGAGCAGTTGGCTGAGTCTCGCGACCACGGCGCCAATAGGCGCGGATCGACCACGCAGATCGCCGAAACGCTGCACCAGCTTGCCGACCGCTACACGCGTCGGCGCCTGATCATCCTGATCAGCGATCTGTACGACGAACCGGAATCGGTGTTACGAGCGTTTCACCATTTTCGGCACCGCCATCATGAGTTGATGGTTTTCCACGTGTTCGACAAGACGGAGCTGGAGTTTCCGTTTCGGGAGACCATGCAGTTCGAGGACCTGGAGACGGGCGAGCGACTGCAAGTCGATCCCGCGTATGTCCGCGGCGAATACCGGAAACAACTAGAAGCGTTCGTCGCTTTCTTTCGGAAAGGGTGCGCCGATGTCGGTGCAGAATATGTGATGACCGACACGTCCGTTCCCTATGACTTCATGCTTTCGCGGCACCTGGCATTGAGGATGCGGCTATGACGTTCATGGAACCACTGTTCCTGATCGCTGCAGCCGCCGGCGCCATTCCCGTGCTGCTGCACATGATCCACCGGCAGCAAGCCTCGGTGGTTCCGTTCAGCACGTTGCGGTTTCTGGCAGTAAGCGTCCAGCGAACGCGACGGCGCAAGTACATCCACGACTGGTTGCTGTTGCTGCTGCGCATCGCCGCACTGGTGTTGATCGCTCTCGCCCTGGCTCGGCCGATCTGGACCTCATCGGCATCTTTGTTCCGGATGAATGCTCGGACGGCTATCGTCATCATTCTGGACAACTCGGCGAGCATGGCGACGGTGGTCGGTGGCACGCCGCGGTTCGAACGAGCGGTGAACGTGGCGGAGCAACTTGTATCGCAGCTTCGACCGGGCGATGGCGTGGCGCTGTTGGTCACGGGAGGTCCGCAACTCCCGATCCAGCAGAAGTTATACACGGACCATGAGATCATTTTGCAGGCACTGGGCGAGTGCCGAGTCAGTCTCCAAGGGGCCGATCTCGCTTCGAAAATCCAAGAGGCGAGGCGGCTGTTGCAAACGCCCGAATATGCCAATCGCGAGATTATCGTCATCACCGATTTGCAGAAGCGATCCTGGAACGCGGAGGCTCCTTCCCGTTCGGATGGTGGTGGAGCGGCCGAGCCAATCAAGATTCCTGTCCTCGTGGTCGACGTTCGCAAATCGGAGGTTCCCAACGCGGCGATTCGCGAGGTTCGGGTGGCTCAGAGCGCGGCTGTCGCCAAGGTCCCGACGGAGGTGACAGTGCAGGTGGTCAACCATAGTGCGGTGCGGCAAGCGAAACACTTGGAACTGCACATCGATGGAGTGCGCCATGCGGCGAGTCCGGTGATCGAGCTGGAACCGGGTCAGTCCGCACATCATGTTTTCACGGTCACCATCGATCGTCCCGGCATTCATCGAGGCACGATCCGGTTGCTCGATGAAGACGCACTGAAACTCGATGACCGCCATCATTTCGCCATTATCTTGAGGGATCGTCTTCGCGTGGCCGTCGTGGAATCGCGCCGCCACGCAGTGCCATTCCTCGACGCTGCGTTTTATCTCAAGGAGGCGTTGCATGTCGTTTCCGACGAGTGGGCATTGGAGCTGGACTCTTGGACCGTCAACGAGCTTTCCGGGCGGTCGCTTGCCGACTACGACGTCATCTTTTGTGTCGATCTTCCCGTAGATCGTCTGGGAGATGTGGCTTCCCTCGAGCAGTATGTACGTCAAGGAGGTCACCTCTTTTGGGTTGCCGGCGAGGACGTCGCAAGCGACGCGTACAACGAGATGAACCGGCGCGCTGGCGGCTCTTTGTTGCCCTTGGAACTGGGGGAACGACGGGAGATCCAAGGGGACGGTGGGGAGTCTTCCGGCAGCCAAGAGGTTCCCCACATCGGATGGCTGGACGAGGAATACGAAGCGCTTCGCCCATTGGCCAACCCAGCGTCCCTCTACCAATCTGTGCTCGTGCGCACGTTCATTTCGGTTCGCCCCGATCCGGAGAAATCGGCTCGAGTGCTGGCTCGCGTCGGAGAAGAACCCTTGCTGGTAGAACGCCGTGTCGGAGAGGGTCGCGTGGTCTGGTTGGGAACGACGATGCATACGGACTGGACCAACCTGCCACTCAAGCCGATCTTTCTTCCCCTGGTCGCTCGCATGACGTTCCATCTGGCTGGCAGTGACGCACGATGCGAAGATTTGGTGGCCGGCACCATGTGGACTTTTTCGCTTGATCGGAAGGACAAGCTGGACCGATGGGAGATTCGGCGTCCAGACGGAGAGGTGATCGTCCAGCCTCCTGTCCCACCTGGCGAACCTCTTCAATACGCAGATACATTCGATGCGGGAGTGTACGAGGTCCGCTTGTTGGGGCCAAAGCGTTCGGACCGGGCGTTCAGCATCAACGTCGATCGGACCGAGTCGGATGCGTCGTATTGGGACGCTGAGGAGCTCGAAGCGAAACCAGGGAAAGAATCGGTGACCGTGATCGCCGATGGCCCCGACGTTTTGCAGGCGATTCACCGCGTGCGTCAAGGGGGAAGTCTGTGGGAGTTGCTGCTGGCAGCAGTCCTGGTCGCGCTGGTCGCCGAGGCGCTCGTGGCGAACCAGAAGGTCAGTGGGACTTCGGCGGATGTTCGTACGAAGGTTCCGGGACGGTCTCGAGCAGCCGGGTGACGACCTGATCAGCATCGATGCCTTCGGCGTCCGCGTTGAAGTTCGTAAAAATGCGGTGACGAAGGACAGCATGCGCGAGTGCCCGCACGTCGTCGCAACTCGCAGTGAACCGCCCATGCAAGACGGCTCGCGACTTGGCACCGAGGATCAAGTACTGAGCGGCTCGCGGACCAGCACCCCAAGCCAGCCACTGTTTGACGAAGTCGGGGGCGTCCGCTTCATCCGGTCGCGTGGCTCGAGCCAGATCGACAGCGTAATCGATGACATGATCGGTGACGGGCACTTGTCGCACGAGATGCTGCATCTTGAGCACATCGCGGCTTCGGAGTACCGGCTTCACTTGAGGACTCCCACTACGCGTCGTCGACCGAACGATCTCGCGTTCTTCGTCCCGGCTGGGGTAACCGACATCGACCGACAGCATGAACCGATCGAGCTGGGCTTCCGGAAGCGGATAGGTGCCTTCCTGCTCGATGGGGTTTTGCGTGGCCATCACGAGAAAGGGTTCGTCGAGTTCGTACGTGGTGCCCAGAGCCGTGATTTGGTGCTCCTGCATGGCTTGCAACAGAGCCGACTGGGTTTTCGGAGGCGCTCGGTTAATCTCATCGGCCAGAACGATGTTGGCGAAGATGGGACCGCGCACGAACCGGAAGTGACGCTTTCCCGTCGCCGTGTCTTCTTCGATGATCTCGGTACCCGTGATGTCGCTCGGCATCAGGTCAGGGGTGAACTGGATCCGGCTGAATTTCATGTGGAGGGCCTTGGCCAGCGTCGATACGGTGAGCGTCTTGGCCAGGCCAGGGACACCGATGGTCAGGCAGTGGCCGCGAGCGAAGAGGCAGATCAACATCTGCTCGATCATGTCGTCCTGCCCGATGATGACTTTGTGAACCTCCGTCGTGAGCAACTCTCGGGCCTTGGCGACCCGACGCACGGCTTCTTCGGGATCGAGCTTGTGGCGAACGGTTTCTTCGGCCGGCATGGTTCGAGTCCTCTCAACGTATCGGCGGCGATCGCGACGTCGTCTCCGATCGAGCACAGCAACAGTAGGCGGGCCACTCCTTCCATGATATTATGAACGAGGTATTCTGAACAGTCAGGATTTAGTTTCGCGGCGGGGCGCAGGGAAGCGGCAGAGCGAAGAGGAGACTCGCCATGGCACGCGTTAACAGGCTTCGAAAGTGCATGAGGCTCGAGTGCCTACTCTTTCCAGTCTTGCTCGTCTCAGCTTCCCTTTCCTTGCAAGCCCAGTCTCCTCCTTGGCTTGCCGGCGATTCGTTTTCGTTCCGGCGCGTCATCGACGCGACATCGCTGAAGCCGTTTCCGAAAGTGATCGTGGCGGAGTTTTCCACGCATGGCGCGATGGCCGCCGACGGCACCAACTTGGCGGTGTACGATTCGCAAGGACCGGTACCCATGCAGCGGCTCCAGATCGGACCGGGCGACTATTGTCGCCTCGCGGTGCAGACCAAGCCAGGAGAGTCGCGTTATTACGTCTACTATGGCGGTTCAGCAGTCCAGTCCGAGGTACCGCGCTGGACCGTCAAGGAGGGCCTGGTGCTGGAGACGCGGCGTTGGAAGCCCTGTGACTTGAATCAACTCGAGTCGCTGCGCCGTGCCTTCGCCGCTGCCGAGCCGATCGGCAAGGACTACGTGGCGCAAGTGTTTCACGCCTACAATCCGCTAGACCCAGCACCGCGTCCCTTCTTTTCCCATTATTCGGGAACTCTCCGCATCGAGCGCGAGGGAACGTACCACTTCTACACATCGAGCCAAGATTGCAGCTTTCTGCTCATCGATGGCAACGTTGTGGTCTCAGCTCCGGGCCGGCACGGTCCCATGCGACGGGCTCGGATCGGAGGAACCGTCACGTTGAAGCGAGGCTTGCATGCGTTCGACTACTGGCACGCGGCAGCCGGTGATGCGGCGGTGATGGTTGCGGCGTGGCAGCCTCCTGGCGCTAGCCAGGTCACGGCGATTCCCACGGAGGTCTTCGGGAATGCGAACGTAAGGAGGCTGCCGGCGCTTTATCCGAAGCATCGGGAGCGCGGACCGATCGTCGATTTCATGCCGCGAGTCTTGGGAGAAGTCATGCTGGAGGAAGCATCGGAGCCGATGATTCGGGTTCGTTTCGAAGATGTCGTCACGCGAGGCCTGATCGGCAAAGCAAAAGTAGAATGGAGTTTCGGCGACGGCCAGTCGTTCGTGGGGACGGGCCCGGAACACATCTACTTGAGTCCCGGGGACTACGAAGTCTCGGTAACGGTACACCGAAAGCCGCCGATGCGCGTGGTCAACCATGTTCATGTCGGGAGGCCGGTTGTGCTTCCCAGTCGCGGGCGCCATCCCGATACGCTGGAGCGCTATGTCCCATTGCTGCTCGAGTACGACCCGGCTCGCCTTTCGGCCAGG
>WFWZ01000408.1 GCA_015490875.1 Planctomycetaceae bacterium | reverse complement strand
GCTAATAACAGACGGCTTCGCACGGCAACGGTCGCTTCCTTTCCGGCAATCAGCGATTCGCGGTTCACTAGGAAGCAAGCATCTAAATCGTACTGTTCGGACACCGGCTGATGTTGCGCTAGGTCATGGAAGCCGTGGTGCGAGAGTATCATGGGCTCCGTGCCAAGTTTTTCCGAGAACGGGACGACCACCGATCCGCGTTCGTCGGGATGATAGAGCTGTCCGGCGAGCCAGACCGTGGCTTTGGGAAGAGGCTTGCCGTCCTCGCCAAGTACGGTAATGCGCACGCCGGCGGGTGTTGTCTTCGCAATATATTCCAGTTGCCCTTTGCGAACGACGACACGGCTCTGTTTGCCGTTGCCGACGAAATCGATGACGTAGACACCAGGCTCTTTCAACTGCGGGAAATCGAATCGCCGTCGGACGCGCCGCTGCGGAGGTTCCTGGTAGACGTGGCGTTGCTCCCATGTCGGCACGAGTCCCTCGAGATCGATGTCGGTGGGCACGTGCTTCTTGTACGTGCGGTAGTAGTTCCACGTGTTGATGCGGTAGACCTTGACCAGGAGCGTGGGAACGTTCTTGACGTCGAGTTCGAGCGATACGGGGTCGGACACGCCGAATTGCTTGCGATTCGTTGGAGCGAATCGCAATTCGACTCGCTCGCTGATCTCGGTGTATTCGGCGGGTGAGAGGTACTTCGTCCACTCTTGGGGATCGCCGAGCCCGTAGAGGACCTTCGTTTCAGCGAAGACTCGGCGGACAAAGGAGTCTTTAAGGTAGGGCAGATACTCATCGAACGTTGTTTCCTTCTGGAAAAAGTGCTCGAGATAAGCCTGAATGAGGCTGCGATCATCGCCGATCGGCGGCCGGAGGGTGAACTCATCGAACTTGGCCCCGAGGTTCGCGGCGTAGCGGCTGGTTTCGGGTTGTCGGAGGAATTGAGGATTGACGTGGGGGCTGCGCCGCGGCAGTTTCAAATACGCGAGGAACGAGGCCTTGTCGAACTTGCCGTGTTCGAGGTCGAACTTCAGCTGGTGATAGAGGACGTGTGCTTTCAACGAATTGTGCACGGGAGGAAGCGTCTGGACGAACTTCCGGAGTCGATCGAGGTGACGCTTTTGTGTCTCATCGGCATCGGGACGCTCATCAGCAGAGGGGACCAGGCGCTTGAGGTACTCTTGGACAAAGGGTGCCTGGCTCAGAACCGTGGGATTCCGCTTAGCCAACTCGTCCATTTGCTGCCGGGTGAGCCGCTTATGGATATCCAACTGGCCGAACCCGGCGGTCATCCGAGATCGCAGATCCTCGTCGATCATCGCCACCAGCCCCGGGACGTCGGGACGCTTGAGCTGCGTGAGGAACGCGTGGCGTTGGTAAGGGGTGAGTTTCCATGTGGCGAGCCAGTAGTGGGCGGCTTCGCTAAAGCCACTCAGCGTTCGGGGATTCTTCAGCAGGTTGCGGGCGATAGTGTCTCGGTCGATCAAGCTTGGATCGAGCCGGGAGGGGAAGCGCGGCGCGGAACCGTTGGAGGTCCAGCCGTGGTCGGCAAAGGCGAGTCCCAATTCGCGGCGCAGATACTCGATGGTCTCGGCCGGATGGTCGGAGTATGTCAACAGGGCCTGACGGTTTCGGATGACTTTCCAGAGCGCCGTTCGACCTCGCTTCTTTTCCCACTCGGCCAGCAGTGTGTCGACTCGGGGGAATTGCTGCGTCTGCTGATAGTAGAGGCAGTGATAGTAATAGTAGTCTTCGGTGCCGGGAACGAGCCGTTTCAGTACGGCCGCGCGGTCCTCTGCCAGCGCGTATGTCTCGCGGAACCCGATTTCCTGAGCCGTGGCAACCGGCCCGGTCGAGAGTCCCCCCAACACCAAGAGTGCCCAAACCGTCGCCCATACGTATCGCCTCGACATGGCCGTCTCCCTTTCCTGCCCGCGGAACCTGAGAACCCCCATCCTCTCCCTCAATGTACCTAATTCTGGCGTGGTCTTACCACATATAGATGAGTCGAATCCGGAAATAGTTCCCCGGAGTTTGCATAGGGTGCATTCACGGAATAAGCTGGCGAGGGGAGGCGGCGGCACGTCCCATGTTGGTCGAGCCGCTTCTTGAGGGAACCACCGATGGAGATGCACCAGAGATGTACGTTCCGCGATATGGGCAGGGGCGCCCCTGGCTGATGGGGCTGGTCGCCTTCGCTTGTCTGTCGGCCGCCTCAGCTGGCTGGGCTCAAAGAGAGGCGACGGTACCGAGCGAGCTGCGAACGGTCGCCGAAAGCTCAGACTATCAGAGGACTTCCCGCTCGGAGGAAGTTCAAGCATTCCTGGAGCGGTGTGCTCGCCGAGCCGACCATGTGCGGCTTTGGGAGATGGGCCGGACCGTCGAAGATCGTCCGATCACCGCTGCCATCGTGGCTCGGCCGCCCGTCGACCGCCCGGAGGATCTCGAGGAGGATTCACGGCTCGTCGTGTTTTTGCTCGGGAACATCCACTCGGGTGAATGTGCGGGCAAAGAGGCGTTGCTGGCGCTGGTCCGCGATTTGGCACTCGAGGAGGATTCGCCGTGGTTGAAGTCGTGCGTGCTGGTGATCGTTCCCAATTACAACGCCGACGGCAATGATCGTGTGGGTCGGGAACATCGTCCGGGGCAGCACGGTCCAGCGGAAGGGATGGGCCGCCGAGAGAACGCCCAGGGACTCGATCTGAATCGCGACTTTATCAAGCTCGAATCGCCTGAGGCTCGAAGTTTGGTGCGAGCTTTCAATCTGTGGAATCCCCACTTGTTCATCGACACGCATACGACGAACGGGTCGCGTCACCGTTACTTGTTGACGTATGACGTGCCGCACAACCCGGCTGCTCCCGAATCGATCCGCCGTTATTTGCGCGAAACGATGATGCCGGCCGTGACGCGGACGCTTGAAGAAAAAGATATCGCAACATTCTATTACGGCAACTTCGACAAGGAGTATCGGCGCTGGGATACCTATGGCAATGAAGGACGGTACAGCACCGAGTACATGGGACTGCGCGGGCGACTGTCCATTCTTTCCGAGGCGTACTCCTATGCCGAGTACCGCGACCGCGTGCGAGCGACCGGCGAGTTCGTGCGGGCCTGTATCGATCACGTCGTGGCCAACCGTCAGCAAGTCGTGAAGCTCCTAAAAGAGGCGGAAGAAAATCCGGCGGCCACGGTTCCCCTCCGTTCGAAGGTCGCAGCTTTCGATGAGAAAGTGACGGCGCTGGGGTACGATCCCGAGGACCCCGAGTTGCAAACGCCGAAGGACTTCACGGTCGAGTTTTGGGGCCGATTCGAGCCGACACTGACGGTCGCTCGGCCCTACGCTTATGTCTTTCCTTTCGACTGTTCCCGTGTCGCCGATCGCCTGCGCATGCATGGGATTCGGTTGGAACGACTAACGGAGGATGTTTCTGCTGACGTTCTCACGTATTCAGCTCGGAAAATCACTCGGGCGAAACGCCCGTTTCAAGGGCATGCGCTGGTGACGGCTGAGGTCGAGGCGGCGCCCGAGGATCGGACGCTACCAGCCGGCTCGTACGTGGTGCGTACCGACCAGCCCTTGGGAGTGCTGGCCGTCTATTTGCTCGAACCCCAGTCCGAGGACGGCCTGGTCACGTGGAACTTCTTTGATGATCGGTGGGATACCGGCGACGTCTATCCGGTGGTGCGCGTGCAACAGGAGGTGAAGTTGCCGACCGAGCCTGTGGACCGAATTGTGCCGGCCGAACACCTGACACTCGATAAGATTTATGGTCCCAAATACCGGATTTCTTTTGGTGGTCGGCCTACGATCCCTTCGTGGCTTCCCGAGGGTGACCGTTACAAGATCACGTTTCATGGCCGACAGTATGCGGTGTCGGCCGAGACCGGAGCGTACACGCTTTTGGACGGAACGGACAAGCGCGACGTGACGGCCGCTTTGGAGAAGCTGCCCGGCTTCGACAAGGCCACGATCGGGCGAGTGGTCGACGAGATCGCTCGGCAGCTTCCTTCGAAACGACCAATCATCGCGGTGCACCGGAATGACCTATTGGTTTATTTTCCCGATAAGAAGCGAGCGCGCTGGTTGACGGCGACGACGGCTCCGGAAGAGTTGGCGGAAGTGAGCCCCGACGGCAAGTGGATCGCCTTCGTGCGGAACGACGATTTGTACGTGGTCGACATGTCCGGTCGCGAGCGGGCATTGGTCGTTTCGGACTCGCCGAACATTCTCAGTGGCAAGCTCGATTGGGTCTATCAAGAGGAGTTGTATGGGCGAGGCAACTACAAGGCCTTTTGGTGGAGTCCCGATTCGCAGTCGATCGCTTTTTTGCAATTGGACGAGTCCCCCGTTCATCGATACACGGTGACCGACCACATTCCGGTGCGACAGCGGCATGAGATCACACCTTACCCGAAGGCCGGTGATCCTCTGCCGAAGGTCCGGCTGGGAATCGTCTCTCCGGCGGGAGGTGAACCCCGTTGGGCCGACTTGTTCGACTATTCCCTGGAAGACCTGTTGATTTCCCGAGTCGACTGGGCTCCAGACGGGCGCCGGGTAATGGTTCAATTGCAGGACCGGGCTCAAACGTGGTTGGACCTGTGTGCAGTGGACGCTCGCAGCGGTTCGGTTTCTCGGCTCTTTCGGGAGACGACTCCGGCGTGGGTGAGCGTGCTTGGGCCACCTCATTGGCTCAAAGACGGTTCCTTTCTCTGGCTGAGCGAGCGGAGTGGTTACCAGCACATCTATCACTACAGTGGCAAGGGTGAGTTGCAGGGGGCGGTGACGAGTGGCGAGTGGACGGTGCAGCGGCTATATGGAGTCGACGAAGAGAAGAAGTGGGTTTATTTTTCCGGATTCCGCGAGAACAACTTGCAGGCTCACGGCTATCGCGTTGCACTGGGCGGGGGTGAACCGACGCGGCTTACAGGAGATTCGGGAAGCCATTCGCTGCGGTTCAGCCCCGACTTTCGGTATTTCTTCGACGTGGTCAGCGGCGTGCACCGGCCGATGTCGGTTACACTCTATGAAACGGGTGGGCCGCGCGTGCGCGAAGTCATGCCGTATCTCGATGACCGATTAAAGTATTTCGCGCTGCACGAGCCGGAGTTCTTGCAAGTGCCCGCTGCGGACGGAGAACCCCTCGATGCCATGCTAATTCGTCCACCCGACTTCGACCCCACCCGCAAGTACCCGGTGCTGATCCACGTTTACAGTGGTCCTCAGGCCCCGACGGTGCGCGACGCCTGGCGAGGCACCACGTACCTTTGGCATCAGATGCTGGCTCAAGAAGGCTATTGTATCTGGATGTGCGACAACCGTTCGGCCAGTATGCGAGGAGCGAAGGCGGCGTGGCCGATCCACGAGGACTTGGGGAAACATGAGCTGGAAGATATCGAAGCCGGCATCGCTTGGTTGAAGAAACAGGCGTGGGTCGACAGTGACCGGATCGGCATTTGGGGATGGAGTTACGGAGGATATATGACGGCCTATGCGCTGACGCATTCTGAGAGCTTCAAGATGGGCATTTCGGGAGCTCCGGTGACGGATTGGCGCAACTACGATGCCATCTATACCGAGCGATACATGGGGCTGCCGCAGACGAACAAGAAGGGGTATCGCGATTCGAGCGTCGTTGAGGCCGCCAAGAATCTCCATGGAGACCTCTTGCTGATCCATGGTACGCAGGACGACAATGTGCACATTGCCAACACCTACCAATTGGTGTTGGAATTGCAAAAGGCCAAGAAGCCGTTTTGGTTGATGGTCTATCCGAAGAGCCGCCATGGGATTCGCCAGCCGGCACAATCGCGCCATCTTCGGGAGTTGATGACACGGTTTGTGCGCGAGAAGCTGTAGGGCTCGGTGGTGTCAGAGGAATCGGGGGTCGGTGGTCCAGTTGCTGGGAAAAGACCGCCGTCAGACGAGGAAGTCTGTGACGATGATGATGGAATCAGAGGATGGTGAGGATGCCTGTTTCGATCGAGGCGTTAGCGCAGCCGAGGCACGATTGGACGAGGGATGAGATCCTGCAGTGGATGGATCTGCCTTTGATGAGGCTCGTGTGGACGGCTCAGAGTGTCCATCGCCTCCACTTTCCCGACGACGAAGTTCAATTGTGTACGCTTCTCTCGATCAAGACGGGAGGCTGTAGCGAAGACTGCGCGTATTGTCCACAGAGTGCCCGATACGATGTGGCACTCGATAGCCACCCCCTGTTGGACACGCAGGCGATCGTATCGGAAGCGCAGAAGGCGAAGGAGCGTGGTTCGACACGGTTTTGCATGGGCGCTGCGTGGCGGAGTGTTCCTGAGCGGGAATCGGAATTCGAGCGAATTCTTGATGCGGTACGGGCGGTGCGCTCATTGGGGCTGGAAGTTTGCGTGACGCTTGGGATGTTGACGTATGAACAAGCCGTGCGACTGAAAGAAGCCGGAGTTCACGCCTACAACCACAATCTTGATACGTCTCCGGAGTTTTACCCTCAGATTATCACCACGCGCACGTACCAGGACCGTCTCGAGACGTTGCAGCATGTTCGGCGAGCCGGGATGACCGTCTGTTGCGGAGGGATTGTCGGAATGGGTGAGTGTCGGGACGACCGAGCCGGATTATTGGAAGAGCTGACGCATCTTCGGCCGCATCCCGAGAGTGTTCCCATCAATCTGTTGGTACGTGTGCCGGGTACGCCACTTGAGAACGTTCCTCCACTCGACGAGATTGAGCTTGTCCGTACGATTGCCGCGGCGCGCATCGTTCTCCCAACCAGTCGCGTCCGTCTATCCGCAGGACGGACCGAAATGTCGGATTCGCTTCAGGCACTCTGTTTCCTCGCGGGCGCCAACTCGATCTTCACGGGCGACCGTCTTTTGACGACGCCCAATCCTGGCGATGACGCGGATGCCGCGTTGCTGCGGCGACTGGGAATGAAGCCGGCCGCCGCTGATGAGACGTCCTTGGGCGATCGATCAGAAGTCTCATTGCCATGACTTCCGATGCTTCTGTTGGATCGGACGGGGGTGAGCCGGTACGGAGGGCCGCGGCGGCGTGGCTTCAAGAACTCGAGGATCAGCGCATGCGCCGCAGCCTGTCGCCGGTTCCCGACGGAGTCCTCAATCTCTGCAGCAACGACTATCTGGGGTTGGTAGCCGATCAAGCGTGGCAAGAGGAACTGCGAAGCAGTTTGGTCGAGCCGGCTGGTGCGGGAGCCAGCCGTTTGCTTGGTGGAGAGCATCACATCTACGCGGAGTTGGAAGAGGCATTTTCGCAGTTTAAGGGGACGGAAGCTTCCCTCTTTTTTTCGTCAGGGTACCTGGCCAACGAGGCGGTTGTGCAGACGCTGGCGAGACTCGATGTCCACTTCTTTTCGGATTGCCTCAACCACGCGAGTATCATTGACGGGTGCCGCCTGGCTCGGCTCGATCGGGATCGTCTGACCGTTGTTCCGCACCGTGACATCGATGCCTTCGTTGATGCGCTGAAGGATTCGAGAGCGTCAAGGAGAGTGATTCTCACGGAGTCCATCTTTAGCATGGACGGAGACGCGGCCGACTTGCGAAAGCTGTGCGATGTGGCCGGCGAATATGAGGCGCTGCTTGTTGTTGACGAAGCGCACGCCATCGGCGTGTTCGGCCGTGGCGGTCGAGGGTGGCTTGACGAACAGGGGTTGCCGGCGGGAGAGATCGTGACGGTGAACCCTTTGGGCAAGGCGTGGGGGTTGCAGGGAGCCACTGTTTCAGGACCACGGTGGTTTCGCGAGGCGCTCATCAATGCGGCCAGGCCTTTTATTTACACGACGGGGCCTTCTCCTTGGCTTGCCGGTGCGGCATTGTTGACGCTTAGGCGCATGCCGCATTGGGACGATCGGCGACGGCGCGTACGCGAGCTTGCCGGACGCCTTCGGGAGTCACTGCGTTGCGGGAATGGGGACGTCGGCGGGGGGGACTCCCCCATTATTCCAATCATTGTGGGATCGGCGGCAGCGGCGTTGGATCTGTCTAGACATTTGTTGGAAGCTGGCTTTTTCTGCCGCGCAGTTCGACCTCCGACCGTTCCCGAGGGGACCTGTCGCGTACGAATTTCGTTGACGGCCGCCGTGACGGATGATCAACTGGAATGTCTGGTGGATGCTATTCGTGGCTGGAGGCCTCGTACATGAACGATCGAGATCGGCCACACAAATGCCATGTATTTGTCACTGGCACGGATACCGGTGTCGGAAAGACGGTCGTGTCGGCGGCTTTGTGTCGTGGACTGGCGCTCTTGGGGCGTCCCGTACGGTACTGGAAGCCGGTTCAGACGGGCGTGGACGACGAGCCGAGTGACGCTTCCTTCGTTCGATCTTTCGGCGAATCTCACGTGTCCGTGGAACCGTCGGCGTGGGTGTACGGTGCGCCTCGTGCTCCCGATCAGGCGGCAGCTTTGGAAGGGCGTGAGCCTCCAGAGTTGTCGGCGCTGGTGACGCGCACTCGGGAGTTGCTCGAAGCGGATGCTTCTCATGATTGGGTCATCGAAGGAGCAGGAGGGCTGTTGGTACCGTTGGATGATGCGCGGAGCACGTGGCGCGATTTGCTTGCGAGTGTATCATTGGCACCGCTGGTCGTCGCACGTACCACTCTCGGGACACTGAACCACACGTGTTTGACGATCGAAGCGTTGGAGAACAATGGGACGCCGCCGGCAGCGGTGATTCTGTGCGGTGACGAGCATCCGGATAATGTGGCCAGTTTGAGACGGATGATGCCGCATGTCTGTTTTCTCTCTTTCCCTCGATTGAAGAGCTTTCGCGCGGGCGGTGATTTGGATCGGGTCTGCCGGACGTTGGCCGAGGAGGTGTTGGAATGCGTGGGCCGGGGTCGGATCACTGTGAGTGCTCTTGGTGGCGACTGGCAGGAGCTCGATAGGCGGTATACGTGGCATCCTTTCACGCAGCATGCTCTTGAAAAAGAACGCCTGCCGGTGGTGGCCGCACGCGGCTGCTACCTGCACTTGGCGGATGGCCGCAGGTTGTTCGATGGGATTGGATCGTGGTGGACGAACACACTTGGGCATGGCCGTGGGGAGTTCGCGGAGATCTTGGCGGGTCAGCAGCGCCGTTTGGACCATGTTCTTTTTGCCGGGATGTGTCATGAGCCGGCGGCTCGGTTGGCAGCGAAACTCGCTGACATGCTCGGAGGTTCCTTGACGCGTGTTTTTTTCAGCGACAACGGCTCGACGTCGGTCGAAGTCGCTCTGAAGATGGTTCGCCAATTCTGGGTGAACCGAGGAGAGCCGCAGCGCACGCGACTGGTGGCATTTCGAGGCAGCTACCATGGCGACACGTTCGGGTCGATGTCGGTGGGAGCGGAAAGCGGTTTCTTCGAGCCTTTTCGTCCGATGTTGTTTGAGGTGCTATGGGTTGATGTGCCGACAGTCCATCGATCGCGTCTTTGCCCAGAGGGAGAAGCATCGTTCGATGCGTGCGCCCGGCAGCTCGAGGACCTCTTGGAGGGCGCCGGGGATACCGTCGCCGGTGTGATTGTGGAACCGCTGGTTCAGGGTGCGGCCGGTATGCTTGTTCACTCAGAGGCGTGGTTGAAGCATGTGGAGCGTCTATGTCGCGAGCGCGCGTTGCCGCTCATCTTCGACGAAGTCTTTACGGGATTGGGTCGGTTGGGAAGGCGCTTTGCGTTCGAGCGAGCGGGAGTTGCGCCGGATATCGTCTGTCTTTCCAAGGCATTGACCGGCGGGCTGTTGCCGATGGGGGTCACCGTCGCGACCGAGGCAATCTTCGAGGCGTTTCTCTCGAGCCGAAAGGATCGGGCTTTGTTGCATGGGCATTCCTACACGGCGAATCCCATCCTTTGTCGAGTGGCTCTAGAGGCACTGGCGATTCTCGAGCGGGAAGAGTTGGACGTGCGAGCTGCCATGATGGAGGACCAGTATCGACGATGGTTGAACGACGAAGCAGTTGCTACGTTGGTTTGCAATCCACGCTGCATCGGCAGCATCCTGGCATTCGAAGTGCGGT
>WFWZ01000407.1 GCA_015490875.1 Planctomycetaceae bacterium | reverse complement strand
CGAGTAACAGGCGAGCTCGACGAGCAATTTCCCGGTCCCGGTTTCGGGTCGCCGACTCCAGAGCGTCCCGGACTCGCTCCCCTTGCTGCCAAAGCCAACGGGTCGCCTGCTCGCGGACGTCGTGCGAGCCATCCGGCGCTACCTTCAAGGCTCCTCGAGCGAAAAAACCAGCATCCTCAAGACGCTCCTGGCCAAAGGCCATCCCGACGCGGCCGTGCGTCTCCTTCAGTTCAGCCTCGATCGGAACGAACCTTGGATCCAGTCGCAGGTGGAAATCGTTCTTCCCTACCTCGTCTTTTCCGGCCAGTCGGATCTAACCGAAAAGCTCCTGGAAAAGAACGCCCAGCGCAACGCCGAAGCGGCGTCGATGTACCGTTCCTTTCTGGTCAGCACCGGCCGGCTTCCCAAGGCGATCGCGAAGTGGGAAGCCCGCTGTCGCCAAGATCCCTCTCCGGCCCACTGGCAGGAACTGGCCATGCTCTATCGGGCTCACGGCGACATGGACCAAGCGATCGACACGGCTCGGAAGATCGCCGAGTCCCATCCCGATCTACTCGAGCTCCTCTTGTGTGAAACAGACCGCTTCGACGAGTTAGCCGATCGTCTGGCTCGCAAACTCCCTCTCAACGACGAACCACCCGCTGCCGACCAGTGGCCTCGCTATGGATATCTGCTCGTCTTTGAGGACCAAGCCGGGAAGCAGCGCGAAGCAGCCGAACTTCTCAAGACGCTGCGGCGTTGGACCGGTAAAGACACGACACGACGCCGTCTGTTCTCCCGCATACTTCTCGCCTCCGGTCGCTTCGACGAAGCTCTTCCTATAATCCGCAAGGATGCCCCGCTGGATTACTTTGAACTGACCAAGAGTCTCGATCGGTGGGATGCTGCCTTCCAGTGGCTGGGAATCCGCGATTTCGACGATCCTGCACTCCAAGAGTGGCTCGCGAGAAAGATCACCGAGGCCTCGAAGCAGGGCAATTCGGCATCCGCCGCTGCCGCATTACTTACAGTTTGCCGCACGTTGGGACGTGCCGGCCGCTCGGATCTGGCTGCCGCTCCCCTCGATCAGCTCTTTCAGGACTCCTCCAAACGTTCCGCCCGCCTGTTCGTCTCTGAAGCGGGAAAGATCATCGAGCGAGAGCTGGAGATGGGTCTGCGAGACCAAGCCTTGCAGCACGCGGCCGTCGTCTTCACGCGAAGTTCGGCCAAAGAGGTCCTTCCCATCGTCTTCGGCGAAGAGAGCGAATTGGCTCGCTTCTGGTGGAGTGTCTTTCTTGGGCCGGAAACCCAGGACCCCTTCGGAGAAGCCACCGTTCCCTTCCGCCGCACGCTCGAGAAACTTGCCAACTTGTTGGAGCGTCGGATGAGTGCCGATGAACTAAGGACTTGGGTTCTCGACACGGCCAGGAAGATGTTCAAAGAGAAACCGGCAAGGTTGGCCGATGCTCTTCCCCTCCTCGTCGAGACCCTCCGACATTACGGCCTCTATGATGATGCCGTGAAACTCCTGGACGATTACGACGCTAGTGGCGACCACAATTTCCTGCGTGCGGACTTGTTGGCCCAAAGAAAAGAATATCGCGAAGCAGCCGAATTGTACCATCAACAATCGACCGAGAACGCCGAATCTGCCCTCCTTCGTTTTCTCGAGTCGCTCTGCTGGGAGAAGGCAGGAGATTCGGATCGCGCCGCCCAAGCGCTGCTGACCGCCAACCAACTCGCTCTCGATCCACTCGATCGGATCGAGATCGCTTCGGAACTGGTCAACCGACATTGGGACGAAGCAGCCGTTGATCAACTCCGCCACGTCTTGCGCGTCGCTGGTCCGACCGGTCGCGATGAAGCCCTTTACAGTTGGACGCAGCGGCAACTGACCCTCTCCGATTATGCCGACGTGGCCACAAACAACGATCTTCGTCGGGCCTGGCGTTGGACTCTCTGGCAAGCCATTGATCCCGAAGAGTTCGGGATGCGTGGATCCTACTTCCCCTACTTCGTCTTCCAGACTCGCTTCCACGAGGCCAAGTACCTTCTGGAACAAGGGCGAGTCGAGAAAGCACTCCAGGTAGCCGAGCAAGCTCGAGCTGCAGCGCCGACGTCGATCGAAATCGCCGAATTCTTCGTACCGAAACTCGTCGAACTCGGGAGACGGAAGGATGCGGATCGACTCTTTGCATCAATCGACAAGGTCATGTCAAATATGTGTCAGATGTTTCCCAAAGCGGCCCTCTATCCGAACAACCTCGCCTGGATGTACGCCAAGTGCGGTCGGAAACTCGATGAGGCGTTGAAACTTGCGGAGCGGGCTGTCGAGCTCGAGCCGGACAACGCCACCTACCTCGACACGCTGGCCGAAGTCGAGTTTCTCCGCGGCAATCGCGACCGGGCCGTCGAGTTGGCTCGCCGCTGCATCCGACTCGATCCGGATCACCGGCACTACCGCCGGCAGTTGCAGCGGTTTCTCGAAGCGGACGTAGTACCCAGCGGACGATAAGGAGCTGCTGCACGGATGAGCGCACCGCCGCTGCAAGACCAAGTCATCGTCATCGTGGGAGGCACCGGGGGGCTGGGAGCATCGGCAACACAGGCCTGCCTTGACGCAGGAGCTCGCGTCGTCGCTGTCGGACGAGACCCGGTTCGTGTGGGCCGACTCACGAGTCAAATGCCCGACCGACTTATCGGCATCTCTGGAGACGCTCGCGATCCCGAGACGGCGAAACAAGCCGTGCGTTGCGCCACGGAGTCCTTCGGCCGACTCGATGGGCTGTATCACATAGCCGGCGGAAGTGGGCGTTCTTTCGGCGACGGTCCCCTCCATCAAGTCTCGGCCGAGGCGTGGCGGCAAACCCTCACGCTCAACCTCGACTCGGCCACCTGGTCACTCCATGCCGCCCTCAACTATTGGATGCAATCAGGCGTTCCAGGCTCGGCGCTCCTCATGTCCTCGGTGCTTGCTCGATACCCCGCCCCCGCCTACTTCGCCACGCACGCTTATGCCGCCGCCAAAGCAGCCCTCGAGGGACTCGTGCGCACGTGCGCGGCCTACTACGCCCCCTACCACATCCGCGTCAACGCCGTGGCTCCTGCACTCGTGGAGACTCCGATGTCGGAACGAGCCTGTCACGACCCGGCCATCCTCGACTACGTCCGCCACCGCCAGGCTCTCGATGGCGGACGCGTCGGCCGCCCCGCTGACCTCGATGCCGCAGTCGTCTATTTCCTGTCACCTCAATCGCAGTTCGTCACCGGACAAGTCCTGGCCGTCGATGGCGGCTGGTCCGTTCGAGACGCCATGCCACCCCAACCAGCTCCTTCCCCGAAGTCCTCATGACGTCCCCCGCCCAAGAATACCTGAAGCATGCCCACTCGCTATTGGAAACCGTCGAACGGCAACTCGATGCCATCGAGCGCGCCGCCGATTGGTTCGCCCAGTCAATTCTCGCCGGGCGCGTCGTGCACCTTTTCGGCGCCGGCCACAGCCGCATCCTCGTCGAAGAAATGTGGCCGCGCTATGGCTCGTTTCCCGGTTTCAATCCCATCGTCGAACTGTCGCTCACGTTTCACAATCTCGTCGTTGGAGCCAACGGCCAACGCCAGGCCATGTTCCTTGAAAATCAGTCTGGATTGGCAGAACGCATCCTTCGCAATTTCGAGCTTTCTTCCAACGATAGTGCCTTGATCGTCTCCTCGAGCGGCTGTACGGTCGTACCGATCGAAATGGCCGAACTGTTGCAACAGCATCATATTCGCGTCGTGGCCATCGTCAGCCTTGCGCATTGTGAGGCGTCCGCCAGTCGTCATCCCACCGGACGAAAACTTCCCGACGTCGCCGATCTCGTCCTCGATACGGGAGCTCCCCCAGGCGATGCCATGGTTTCCATTCCGGGGCTGCCCTATCCCGTGGCACCCGGCTCGACGCTCGGAGGAACCGCCCTCATCAACGCCATCAAAGCCGAAACGGCCCGGCGACTCGCGGACGCCGGTTCGCCTCCCCCGGTGCTCGTCGCTTCGTGTCTGGCCGGTAGCACCGAATCAACGGAGGCTTTCGAGAAGGCATACGACGAACATGGCCGCCGCATCGCCAAGCTCTGGTTACGTCCCGATTCCCCGACTTCCTAGAGGCCCGCCATGCAACCCCGCCCGTTGCGCACCACCGTCATCGGCAGCTATCCCTTCCCCGGTTGGCTCGAATTCGCTCAAGAACATCTCGAACGCTTCGGCCCCGCCGATCGAGAAGAACTGCAGCGCGATGCCGTGATCGCCGCCGTCCACGACCAACTGGCTGCCGGCCTCGACTGCATCACCGACGGCGAACAATCCCGCCTCGACTTCAACCTCTCCTTCTACGGCCACCTACAAGGCATCCAGCGCGAAGTCGACCCCCCTCGCCGATTCGGCCCTCCCGCTCACGACCAGCGCGGCCGCCACCGGATCATCGGGACACTCGTCGCTCCCCAAGGCCTGGGGGCCGTCGCCGAGTTCCAGCGTCTCCAAGAGATCGCACCGCCCGACGTCGCACTCAAAGCAAGTGTCCCCGGCCCCTACACGCTGAGTGGCCGGCTCATTCCCAATACACAATACCCCGACCGCATCGCCGTCGCCGAAGGACTCCTCCCCATCGTCCGCACCGAGTTAGAGCAACTCGTCGAAGTCGGATGCACGGAGATCACTGTCGACGAACCTTCCATGAGTTGCTACGCCTACCGACTCGATCGCCGACGCCTGGTCGATCTCTTCAACCGGACCATCGAGTCGGTTCGCGGACGTTGCCGGCTCTCGACTCACCTCTGCTTCGGCAATTACAAAGGACGCGCTGTCGCTCCGCGCCGATACGCCCCCATGTTTCCCGACTTTCTCGAACTCCACGTCGACGAAATCCACCTGGAAATGGCCTCCCGCGAATTCGCCGAACTCGAACTGATCGGAACCATCGCGGAGCGACTCGATGTGGCCGTCGGGATCATCGACGTCAAAAGCTACTACATCGAAACGGTTGAGGACGTCGCCGAGCGTGTTCGGCGATGTCTGGAACTAGCGCCCGCCGAACGACTGGCGTTCGCACCCGACTGCGGCCTCAGCCAAACTGCACGCTGGGCCGCGCGCCAAAAGCTGGCCAACCTCGTCGCCGGTGTCCGCCAGGTGCGCCGTGAACGAGGTTTCGAGTAGCCCTCCCGATTCGCCGTTTTCCCGCAGCAAGCCTCTCGAAATCGTTCGCCCATGGAATTGATCGAACCCCTTCTCGCCGACGACGCTCTCCTTGACGACATCGATGCGTGCCGGCGCGACGCCGGCGAGCACCTCGACGTGTGGTGGCTGGGCCAGAGCGGTTTCCTGGTCCTCTCCCAGGGACGCGCATGGCTGTTCGATCCCTATCTCTCCGATTCGCTCACGCACAAGTACGCTTCGAGCGACAAACCACACGTCCGCATGACGCGCCGCTGCGTGGCCCCCGAACGCCTGACCGGCATCGACGTGGTCAGCTCGAGTCACCGCCATACCGATCACTTGGACGCAGAGACGATTCGACCTCTGTGGAAGTCCAATCCACAGTTGACGATCCTCGTTCCCCAGGCCAATCTCGAGTTTTCAGCTGAACGCCTGGAAACGTCCACCGACCAACTGACAGGCATTCGCGAAGGCCAGACTCTCTCCCTGGGGCCCTTTCGTGTCACTGCCGTTCCCGCAGCGCACGAGTCGCTCGAGCCCACACCGCATGGCTTCCCTTGTCTCGGATATGTCGTTGATTTCGGAAGCTACCGCATCTACCACAGTGGTGATACCCTCGGCTATCCGGGCATGGTAGACTGGTTGCGGCCGCTGCACATCGACGTGGCCCTGCTGCCCATCAACGGCCGCGAACCTCGGCGGCGCGTCGCGGGCAACCTGTGGGGCGACGAGGCCGCGCAGTTGGCTCACGCCATCGGCGCTGCCTGCGCCGTCCCTTGCCACTACGAGATGTTCACATTCAATACGGCATCCCCCGATCTGTTCATCCGCACCTGTGAAGAACTCGGACAGCCTTACCGAGTCTTGCAGTGCGGTGAGCGGCTTCGGTTCCCCCCTCCCACCTGAAACCTACCTCCATGACTGCCATGATTTCCCTCCGGAATCACGTTCCTACGTTCGCGACTATCTTTCGAGCACCACTGTTGTTTCTGTCGCTCGCCGTGATGCTGTCGGTCGGCGGATCGTCCACTGCTTCCGAGCCGCTTTCGGTCGAGAAGGCGCTCGCGCGCTTCCGACTCGATGACGGACTCCGCATCGAATGCGTCGCCAGCGAACCTCTGGTCGTGGATCCCGTGGCGATCCGCTTCGACCAACACGGTCGCCTTTGGGTCGTCGAGATGCGCGACTATCCTTTGGGCCCTCCTGATGGTCAACCTTTCCTCTCACGCATCCGTATCCTCACGGACACTGACGGTGACGGCCGCTATGACAAGGGTGTGACATTCGCCGACCAGCTCCCGTTTTGCACCGGTGTTCAGCCGTGGCGCGACGGCGTCATCGTGACGTTGGCCGGCCAGGTCGCTTTCTTCGCCGATCGGGACGGAGATGGGAAAGCCGACTTTCGAGAGACGTGGTACCGGGGATTCGCCGAGCAGAACTCGCAGCTTCGTGCCAACCATCCGACCCTTGGTGTCGACCACCACGTCTATATTGCCAACGGTCTGCGAGGCGGGACCGTCGTCGATGCACGCCTGGCTGACGCCAAGCCGGTTTCCATTTCGGGTCGCGACTTTCGGTTTGACATTTTGACGGGACACTATGAAGCGATTTCAGGGATCGGCCAGTTCGGGCTGACGTTCAACGATGCGGCGGAGCGGTTCGTTTGCAGCAATCGCAATCCGCTGCGGCATATCGTGATCGAAAACCGCTATCTGGCGAAAGCACCCAACGTTCCTATCGGGGCCGTGGTTCACGATGTCGCCGCCTGGGGATTCGACTCGCGAGTTTATCCCATCTCCAAGGCCTGGACCACGTCGAACCTGCACGCTGGGCAATTCACGGCCGCCTGTGGTGTTCTCATCTATCGAGACACAACGCTGGGCGGATCATACCGCGGCAATGCGTTCACGTGCGAACCGACCGGGAATCTTGTGCACCGTGAAATCGTGCGCGAAGCTGGAGCCACCTACCAGTCGAAACCGGCAACCGAAGGCCGGGAATTCCTGGCAACCGACGACACCTGGTTTCGCCCCGTCAATCTGGTCTCGGGGCCCGATGGCGCCTTGTATGTCATCGACATGTACCGCGCCGTCATCGAACATCCACAATTTATGCCAACGGAATTGAAGCAGCGCCCCGATCTGCGTTGGGGAGACGACCGAGGCCGCATCTATCGGATCACGCGGCGCGACAGTCGACCTGCAAAGCCTCCCTATGGTCAACTCCAGGATCGGGCGAAGTGCGCCGAGCTGCTCAACCACCCAACGACTTGGGTCCACGACACGGCAGCACGCCTTCTCCTGGAGAAGCTCAAGGAACTTCCGTCAGACAGATTGGTGTCCTTCCTGAAATCTCCGAATCAGAGTCGACCGACGGGGCGCATCCACGCACTTTGGCTCCTGGAAGCCGCCGGCCGACTGGAAGAGGCCACGCTGGTCGTCGCCCTGCGAGATCCCGATCCCTCGGTGCGACGCCAGGCCATCGTCGTTGCCGAATCACGACTTGCTGAAATGCCGGCTGTTCGCAATCAGGTCATCGCCATGGCCGATGACCCGGATGCCAAAGTCCGCTTTCAAGTCGCTCTCAGCCTGACCGGGATCGACAAAGTGCCAGCCGAACTCGCCTCCAAGATCGCCTTGGCTTCGCCCGAGGATCCGTGGACCTGGTCGGCCGTCCGGCTCTTGGCTTCCCCCTCGCCCCTGGCCACACTCCGTCCGCTCCTCGGCGCTTCGCTTCCACCGGTTGCCCTCGAGCCTCTTCAGAAGCTGGCCGAAGATGCCGGCCGGCGGGCACCGGAGAATGAATTAGCCGAGAAACTCGGTACCCTGCTTCAAGACGTCCCCGACCCGATACGCCTCCCTGTGGCAATGGGCATCACGCAAGGCCTGGCACGGCGCCGCTTGAGTTGGTCGACACTGGCCCAGCGCACCGGTCGCAAGGACCTGCAGACAGCGTGGCAGAGCATCGTGCAAGCGGCCGAGGCACAGGTGCGTGCGGTTCTGGAGAGCAACCAAGAGCCGACGGCCACGGCACGCGCCGCGTTCGCGCTGTTGGCCTATGCACCCGAGAGCCAACCGCGGCTGCAAGAAGCATTCGATCCCGAACAACTTCCTGCGATCCGTCAACTGGCGCTCCGTGCCCTGATCCGCGTCGGCGACCTGGACTGCTGGCGTCAACTGCTCGACGATTACGCCTCCCAGCCTCCGGCGCTTCGCCGCATGATTCTCGACGGTCTCCTCGCCCGCACCGATCGTACACAGCTCCTGGTCGAGGCGCTCGAACAAAAACAAATCCGCTTTTCGGAACTCGACCGATCCCGTGCCAACCGGTTGCTGCGGCATCGCGATGCGAAACTCCGACAGCGTGTGGCCGCGATCGCCAAACAAACGGTGACGAGTGATCGGCAGGCCGTCGTGGCTCGCTACGCGAAGGTCGTCGATCAGGGGGGCGATCCGGTGCGAGGCCGGGAGGTCTTCAAGCGACAGTGCGCTACCTGCCATCAGGTCGCCGGAGTCGGAGTGCATGTGGGACCAGACATCAGCGACTCCCGCGTCAAAACGGCTCGACAATTCCTGACCGACATCCTCATACCGAATCAGGCCATCGACAACAACTACGTCAGCTACAGCGTGCTGACGACAGATGGTCGCGTTCTTTCAGGGATCCTGGTGACCGAAACCGTCTCCTCGATCACGTTGAAAGAGCCGGAAGCCAAAGTCACCGTTTTGCCTCGCTCCGACATTGAGGCGCTTCGTTCGGACGGAATCAGTCTCATGCCCGAAGGACTCGAAAAAAACATCTCGCCTCAAGAGATGGCCGATCTCATCTCGTTCCTGAAGAACTGGCGCTATCTCGACGGCACGGTTCCCGTTCCGACGCTCAAGTCGGCAACCGGGTCGAGCCGATAGCCGAAACAAGCTGGACTCTACTGCGAGAGGTACAGCTCTTCATCGACCAACGCCCCGTCGCGCCGATCGGAAAGTTGTTGTAGGGGCTTCAAGTCGGTTCGCCGGGGAATCGAGACGACCGCACCGCTTCCCAGTAAGAACTGGACAGTGTCCGCGTGCATCGAGCCGAATCCGCCGACGAAGAGGTTGGATGGAGGCATCGGTTCCAGCTCGCCACGCAGGGGATGTCCCATGTTGCGGAGCGTCGCCCGGGTTCCCGACATCCACCCGAGAACCACGCCCGCCTTCGGAGCCACTTTCTCTCCTAAGAAAAAGGTGTGGTTCAGCCCGTCGGCGATGTCATCCGGCGTCAACCGGCTATTGAGAAAGAAGACGCCAAGGTTATCGGCGTCGATCGGCGTTTCTGTAGGATGGTGCACGCCGGCGTAACTCGACGTCATCGGACTCGTCGATTGATAATCGGAAGGACACAACAGGATCTGAACAGAAGCGTCATACACCGAGGCATTTTGCTTGGCGTAGACCCCGACGCTTCGATCGATGGCCCGGTCGAGCCCGCGACGTTCCAGGTAAGGCAAAATCGACGTCGTCCATGAAAAGTGGTAGCCCTTGGGAACATTCTGGATCGGCCCCTGCTTTTCGATAGTTCCCGGAGGATAGACCAAATGGACATCCTGATACTGATGCAAGGCCAATCCCAATTGGGCCAGATGCGTACTGCACACCATGCGCCGCACGGCCTCACGGGACATGGTGACGGCCGGCAACAATAGGGCAACGAGAATTCCGATAACGGCAATGACAACGAGCATCTCCACAAGCGTGAATGCCCGCCGAAGAAAACGCTTTGGAAAAGGAGCTCCGTTTACGGCCATAGCGAATCTACCTCGATGAAAAGAGGACCAATGTCTGTCATGACGGCGGCTGCGAGCGGCGAGGCTCCACATCGGGCCCCTCCTTCGCTGGAGTCGGAAAGTGACAGGTACGCTGCCACGTTCGCACGAGCCGCTTTCCTTGCCAAAACTCGACGCGGATTCGACACGATTTCGTGGCGTTCTCCCCCTCGATCCACTCTCCTTCCACTCGTGCCTTCCAGTTCGGACGAGCCAAGTCGCCCTCCGGAATCATCCAAACCCATCGCTTGAAATCGCGAGCGTCCCAGCGGTCTGCAGCCTGCTCCAATGCAGCTCGAGCAATGAACTCCGTCTGCATGCGCATTTCGGCTCGCTGCGATTCGAAACTCCGCCGCGGCAACGATTGCAATTCCGACAGCATCAGCCCGCCCACGACGGACACGACGACGATGACGATGATCATCGCAAAGCCGCGCTTCGATGTCATCTCGAAAACCTCCCGGAAAGAACCAGGACATCGCGCCGAGAAGCCCCCTCCCCTTCCGATTCGGAAAAGTGGCTTGGAGACGCCGCGCATCGAACGAGGAATCGCTTTCCTTTTCGCTCGACTTTCCATCGCCATCGCCGATCCACACTCATAAGGAATGTGTCACGTCGGATCGTCTCCCCCTTTGCATCGCGGACAGTTCGAACCACTCGTTCGTCGTCCAGTCGATAGACCACCGAGCAACCTCCCTTGCGAGCCTCATCGAGCAGAACCTCGAGTTCCCTCCCCTCGACGCGTACATCGCGCACCTGCCACAAGTCGTCTGCCATCGCTGCCGCAAGCCGTTCGTGTTCTCGAACCTTCCTTCGTTGAGCTCGGAAGTGTTCCGCTTGGGCGATCCAACTCTCCAGAAGCATCACCCCCGCGCCCAGAATGGCAGTGGCCATCGAGGCGACGATCAACACTTCGACCAGCGTGGTACCGCGAGCGCGGCAGTGATCGCTGCAACTACGAATCTTCATCCGAACGCTCTCCAGGATGCTTGTGCGAGGCAGCCGCAACCCAACCGACGAAACTAACCGAACGTTTCACGCGCGTTCCCGGTTCGGTCCAGCGAGTCTGCACAAGTACGCGCCGTCGATCCCCGTCACCAGTCGGTTTCACTTCGCATTGTACGTGAAATCGGGTACGACCGTCGGCCGCATTGATATGCCACTGCCGCCCATGCCACGTCGCTGCTTCCGGTCCCTCGGCACAAGCTTCATGCAGAGCATGGGAAGTAACTCGCAGTGCTTCCATCTTCAGAGCCATTCGGCGCTCGTAACGTTCCAGACGAAGGCGCACAGCCATGCTCCCTGAGATCACGAGAGCCAGCAGGGCACTCGCCATCATCACTTCAACCAAAGTATATCCACGACGCATCATCTTCAGGCCACCCTCATGGCAGCAACCAGGAAAATCACCATCAACACCGGGAGCGCCGCACTGAGTAGCGCGACAAGGAGCATCATCGCCGAAAACAACACCGCATTGACTGCCTCCATCCTCGCTTCCCGATCCAAAGCGATTCGGTCGGCGATCCGATCCAATACCCACGGCAGATTGTTCATGGTCATAGCCGCTTCGACGAAGCGACGATCCCGAGTCGACATGCCGCGGCCGCTGAAGAGCGCGTCGACCCACGAACGACCCGACTCCTCAGCACTCCGCAGGTCGTGAATCAATCGCTGCATCGGCCATGGCAACCGATACTCCTTCCAAGAATCCACGACATGCGTCAGCGGTACCCTTTGCCGCACGGCCGCTGCAACCGCCGGCAAGAGGCGCATCACCCAGATCGCGCGAGGCGTGGGCCAAGGGGCGAAGGGGGCCATGCCCGTGAACTGGAGCACGCCGATCGCCGTGGCCGTCATTCCAAATACCACCAGCACCGCGGTCAGTATGCCACAGATTTGGGTCGAGTGCTCGAGTGGCCACGCCCAAAACAGACCGATCTCTTCAGATAATGCACGCTCCGAAGACTCGCCGAAAAACTCCATCCACAGTGTCGCAAACACGAACCCAATCATCGTGTAAGCACACACGGAAACCATTGTACTGAAGGCAACATAAAGCCAGTGGCCTCCCCGACGCTGACACGCATCTGCCAGTCGGAATTCGCGCTGACACGCTCGTGCCACGTCGTCGTCACCAATACTACCTGGCACGAGTGCCTGGTAGCCGAGTAGGAGACGAAGCGACTTCGGGACGCGCAGAGCGGCCAGCACACTTTCCCGTGTGCCCCCCGATTCCAGAATATGGACGGCTTGTCGCCACGCCTTGCGATCGAAGGGACTCATCGACACGCGCGACGCCGCGAGCACTCGGTCGATGGGAATCCCGCGAGCACTGGCTGCTGCCACCATGCGAGCTCGACTCAGTCGCGATACTACCACCAAATGGATCAAATAGACGACGTATACCAGTAGAAGAATGAGTCCCAGTGGCCCCCACACGGGAACCGCCACTGCAAAACCTGCCAGGGCAATCGCGCCGAGGACCGCGCCGGCAAAGAAACGAACGCGGGGAAGAACGCGAGCCCGCCAGCTTCTGGAAATCAGCCAATGGGCGGCAACTGCCACCAACAGGCATCCGCCCATCCAAACTCCCCAGATCCACGCGCCGCCCATTTCCACCTCTCGAACAGGTTCGGTTCCCGATATCCCAGATCAAATGGAACCCAACGCTTGGAACAGTGTCATCATCAAGTGCGTCATCGTCATGAAAGCCACTCCGATCACGGCGCCACCCAACACCAACAACACGACGGGAACGATGCGCTGAAGCATCCTCACTCGCGTCAGCCACTCTTGGTAAGCCATGTCCGCTATCAGCTCGATCGCCGTTTGCGTTTCCTCCAATGTTCCCGCTCCGTTCAGCACACCGGCAAGCTCATTCGGGCAACGTCGCGTCCGCTCGAATGCCTCTACCAATGGCCGTCCCAACCGCACGGCCGCCGCAATCTGATGAGCAGGGCGGCGAATAGCCGTATGATAGAAGTGTTTCTCCAGTGCCCGCGTGATCGTAGGGAGGGGAACGCGAACGGCCATCAGCGAGGCCATAAGTCGAAAAAACATCGACCATAGATGCCAATAGAGCGCTGGACCATACAGGGGAAGAACCAGCAGCATACGTTGACGCAGGGCTCGAGGAAATCCGAACACGCCCATCGCCGTCACCATGACGGCACCCCCAAGTATCAACGGCCACTGCTTCACCACGAACTCTGAGAGTGAAATCATCATAAGCCACGGAATGTCCACGGGACCGGACATATACGAAAAAGCCTGAACGACCTTCCCCAGTTGCCATTGAAAACCCATCAACACGACGAACGAAAGCAGCAGCACGACGAGAGGATAGGCGAGCCACCGGCGAAACCGCCATGACTCCACGCGGCTACGCTGCTGGAATGAGGTCCATACTGTGAGAGCGGCCATCTGCGCTGCCGCACTGTCCAACTCGCGACAAAGCTCGGCAATGGCCACGGCCGAAGCACGAGGAATCTCCGCCAGCGCTTCCGATAAGTCGGCTCCCTTCTCCACCGCGTTGGCCAACTCCAGATACAGTCGGCGATGCGCCTTCACGTCCGCATCTTCGGCCATCGCGCGCAGACCTTCCGGTAACGCACGTCGTTGCTTTACCAGAGTCGCCAAGGCTCCGGCCGCCGCCAACTCTGCGTCTCGTGTCACCGCGATAACGCCTCACGCAACGAGTCCAAATACGGTACCCACACCGACAGAACGGCCAATAGAACTCCGGTTCCTCCTACGAAACCGGTGATGGCAATGGGCGTCCAGACCGTCGCACGTTCGAGAGCGACCTCCGCGCGCTCATGATATTCCCCCGCCAATCGCTCCAGTTCCTCGGCCAACCACTCCGCCGACTCGGCCGATCGAACCAGCCACACCAAACGAGCCGGCAATCCCACTCCGCGCCTTCGGTGTGACTTTCCCAATGCAACTTGTTTCGGCTCTTCCGTGGCCACCGCGTCCTCCAAACCTTTGCACATGCGTTCCACATCACGGTCGATGCGAGGATCATCGACGAGCGAGGCCGACCAGGTGAGGGCTCGCGGCAATGGAAGACGCCGGGAGACGAACACGGCCAACACATCGAGAAAGAACGCAACCGCTCCCAGCTCCCCTGCCCGACGAGGAAGAGCGATCCAACGATCGCGGCGAAGCCACCAAACCATGACTCCCGCCAGCGATGCTCCCAGCAAGAGTCCCGCTCCCGTCCAAGCGAGATGTTCCGAAAGCCATACGAGTACTCGAGCCACTCCCTGAGAAGTTGCCCGGTGCTCGGTTGCCCCCAGCCTTTGAGGAACAATCCACGCGAGAGCTCCAAACCAAACGAAGATCGCCAACAGCAACGTAACCAGCGGATAGATCCAGGCTCGACGGACCAACCGCCGCCACTGGCCGGCTCGCAGCAAAAGCGGAGTTAACCGACTGAGGATCGTCTCCGCCTCCCCGACTTCAACCGATACGTCGATCGCCGCTCGCAACGGGCGAGGTAACTGATCAACGTCGGTTCCCACGCCCCGAAAGTCGTCCGATCCGAGTAGAGACCGTTTCACGCCGTGCGAATGCTGATCAATCCGAGGCACCAGATCGGCGCACGCTTCTGCCACGCCCTCGTGCCATGGCATGCCCATCTTCGCCAAGGTCGCGAGTTCCTCGCAAAAGAGCGCCGCGTCTTCCCAGTCGAGTTTTCGCTCCATCCTCAGCCTCGATCTTACTCCCAACCCATGACGCGCCGCACTTCTGCCGGGGTCGTCCGCCCTGCCTCGATCGCCTCCCGCGCCGCCTGCCACCGGTCACGCATCCCCGCCTTTCGCCCCTGCTGCTCCCACGCCGCCGCATCCCACCGCTCCCAGGTGCCTTGCGGCTCCTTGAGCGCTGCCAGCGGAAAAGACTCCGTGATCGGCAGCCTACCTCGAAACCCGCTCTGTCCGCATTCCGCACAGCCGACCGGACGCCACTGTTGTGTCACTCCCAACCCGAGATCGTCGCGATCCTCGTCGGGCTCGGCACATCCGGTGCAAAGTTTCCGAACAAGATGCTGGTGGAACAAGATCCGCAAGCCACTCTTGATCATATACGATTCGATGCCCATGTCGAGCAAGCGGCGCAAGGCATCCGCGCTGCTGCCGGCGTGGTAGGTCGTGATCACCAGGTGCCCCGTCAAGGCGGCGCGAAAGACGAGCCGCGCGGTCGTCGGATCGCGGATCTCGCCGACCAGAACGATCTCCGGATCTTGGCGCAACAGCGAGCGGAGGCCGACATCGAGCGTGAAGCCGGCCGGTTCGTGGACCTGGGACTGGGCGACCCCGTGGAGTCTCGCTTCGACGGGATCCTCGATCGACATCAGACTGACTTGCCCGCCATGCCGCCGTACGAGTTCCCGCATCAAGGCGTAAGCCGTCGTCGTCTTGCCGCTTCCGGCCGGGCCGGTAATGAGCACCAGTCCGTGACGGTCTCCCAGGACGCGCTCCCACCGAGCCATGTCCTCGGAAGTAAAGCCGAGATCGTCGAGGTGGAGCAACTGGGTCCGAGGCGCAAAGAGGCGAATGGCCACGCGTTCACCCGAAACCGTCGGAAAGACGCTGACGCGCATCTCCACTCCCGATGGCCCCTCACGCAGCCGCCCTTCTTGAGGCAGATGACGTTCGTAGGTGAGGAGTCCGGCGAGCACCTTGAGACGGGTGACGATGCGCGGTGCGATTTCGACGGGGAATTCCCCGACCGACTCGAGCAACCCATCGCGGCGCCATGCAATCGATAGCGACTCGGGATACGGTTGCACATGAACGTCGCTCACGCCCGCCTCGACCGCCGCGTGCAAAAGCGATTCGGCGAATCGAGGCGCCAGCTCGTCACTGTCGCGGCCGCACTCGGCGACTATTCGGCGCAGCGATTCCGCTACGGCCTGCGTCATTCCCATCGTCTCCTCGCCGCCCCGTCGTTCAGCGAGCCCGATGTTCTCGTACGAATCGGACCACCGCCTCGGCACCATCCGCCAGCGATAGCGTGACGCTTTCGCCCGTCGCCAGATCTTTCAGTTGGCACTCATGTTGATCCAACTCCCGGTCGCCGGCAATCAGCGCGAAAGGAAAGCCTTTGCGGTCCGCATACTTGAGTTGCTGTCCGAGTTTCTTTGGTTCGGGGTACAACTCGACTCCAACGCCCCCGCGACGCAGATCCGTGGCGATCCGG
>WFWZ01000406.1 GCA_015490875.1 Planctomycetaceae bacterium | reverse complement strand
GTATGAGCGGCAATCGCGGCGACCACCGTCGCCCCCGTCCCCTCTCCAGCCACAACGACGCGACTCGGAGCGACCGGGAACCGCCGGCAAAGATATCCCCAGATTCTCTCGACAGCACCCGTCGCCGTGCCTAAGTCCGATGAAAACGTGTCAGGATAGAACCACCGCCCTCCTTCCGATCCGTCCAACTCCGTCTGCCGGTAGGTCGGTTCCACAACGGCGATCGCCCAATCCTCTCCGAACCGTCCCTTCAAGAGCGCCATGCCGTCCGAAGAGTTCAAACCGTCATCGCCGAGCCAGATCAGCAACGGCGCCCGATGCGTGTCACTCGCCCCGTGCGGCAGCGAAAACCGGTACGGTTGATCCTTGCCGACAGTCACCCCCCATCGTCCTTCGTTCCTGTCGCGCGCCCGCGACTCCACGAAAACGACGTAATCGGCCGATGCCTTCCCTCGCAGTTCGGCCGCCGGAGGATCGAGCGCCGTCACGAGTGCCACCGTGGTGATCTTCGCTTTGGGCAATCGAAGCTTCAATTGACGAACCGTGCCGTCGTGGTAGGCCGAATGAAAACCGCCGTTGATATGCAGGACAAGCCAACCTGGATGTCGCTCGGCCGCCAAAACGCATGACTCGGCCATCGTGTTGTCCCAAAGCGACTGAGTGCTGAAACGCCGAGCCTCCGGGTCGGTCGGCAGCCGCATCATTTCCAGATGTCCTCGGATCGCATTGTCGACGCGCCGCCAATACTCCTTCGAATGAGGCAACACTTGCCGGGGCACCCACGCCGGCGATTCCCGTTGGAGCTGCTTCCATGCCTCTTCTCCGCCCTGGGCAATCTTCCTTAAGAGTGGTCGAGGAAAATTAGACGCCACAACGGGTAGACCGTGTTCCTTTGCAAATTCGATCAACGGGCGATAGCCCGAGACATAGTTGCCCCACACGCGCGCCTTCGCGCGGAACGCCGGTTCGTCGATCTTTCCGGCAAGATAGTCGTCAAGCACTTCCTGGACGTCGCGCTCGAACATCTCGAGCGCCAGGACCACCTTGCCGTCGCGCCGCTTGACTAACTGACGGTAGACCTCGAGTTCGACCCGATGCGTCGTCTCATCTGTATGCGTCTCACCCAAGAAAACGAATTCGGCTTCAGCCAGGCGATCTAAAGTCTCCGGCCACGGAATCGGCTGCTTGGTGCGGCCGTCGCGTGCGTCGAGCAGTCTCGGCAGCGGGGGAGTCTGCCACCTGGCACGAGGCTCTTCGGATCTCACCTGCGGCGCTGAGACCACCGCGAGCACGGCGAGTGTGATTAGTGAGAGCCATCGAAGTCCCGTTCGTTTCGCCATCACGGTTCCTTTCGCATACCTGGAGTTGTTGCCGGGGAATGGGTTCGACGCCGCCGGACCGTTGTTTCGGAATAAGTGTACTGAGTTTGTACCAATCTGAGGTAGAACCTGCCTCAAATCACACGCTCGATAGTGCCTCGAGCCAGCCGTTTTCGTCGGTACGGCTCAGCTCCTCGACCAGTTCGCCCAGCGGCCTGTCTCGAGTGTCGATCGATGTGCGCAGCCGGCTACTGCCCGAAAGAATGTCGATCGGCCAATGCTCGGTTTCGTACTCGTAGGGTGGACGCTTCCACGCGAATTCGTCCGGCCAACGCTCGGCGATCGTCCCGATGATCGCCACGGCCGTCTTGTAGGGACGAAAGCGGAGAGGGTCTTCCACGTTGAGCCTCACGCCGTGGCAGCACTCGCCGGCCCACTTGTCGAAGGTGGGCCGAAACCGCACCGGTTGGAAGGTGACCGCGGGAAGATCAAGTGCCTCGAGTCGCCAGGCCAGTTCGTCGGCATCGACGTAGGGGGCGCCCGCCACTTCGAACGGCCGCGTCGTGCCTCGCCCCTCGGAAACGTTCGTTCCTTCCAACAAGACCATCCCCGCATAGGGGAGCGTTGTCCAAGGCGTCGGAATGTTGGGACTGGGTGGCACCCAATGGGAGACCGGCCAGGAGACTGCCAGAAGTGTGTCATCCTCCCATCCGAGAACCGGAACGACTGCGTATTCGAGATCGAGCTTCCGACGTCGAACCATCCATCGGCCAAGTTCCCCCAGCGTCCGGCCATGCCGCATGGGAATCGGCCCCTCACCGACGAAGCTTGTAAAGTCTGGCTCCAGTCGCGGGCCTTCAACGGCTCGACCGATCGGGTTGGGGCGATCCAGAACCGTTACGGGAATGCCGCGTTCGGCGCACGCTCCCAGGCAATGCCAAAGTGTCCACGGGAAGGTGTAGACTCGAGTGCCCACGTCCTGCAAGTCAACAAGAAGCCGGTCGATTCCTTCGAGCATCTCGTCGGTGGGCGTTCGCGTTTCTCCATAGAGACTGAAAACGGGGAGGTTCAAGTGTGCCAGCCGAGTATGATCCGACTCGATCATGTTCGCCTGCTCTTCCGCCCACAGTCCGTGTTGCGGGGAGAAGACACACCGAAGGTTGAACCCCGCGGCAACCAGCGCATCCCAGGCATACCGGCCGTTGCGCGTGACGGATGCTTGGTTGGCAAGCAGCCCGAGTCGCTGGTTCCGCCAAAGAGGCTTTTCGGTGAGGACCTGGTCCAAGCCGCCGGTGAACACGAACCGTCGCCTTTCACGGATAGAGCAGATACGGCCGACGCCTGTCGAGAAAGGAGTGAGCGTCCTCGTCGCACACCTCCATGATATCGCTCAGTGGCTCACCTTTTTTGATCATCTGGTAGACGCGATCGTTGCCCAGCAACCTCGGTAGCCGATCGATCTGCCATTGCTTGGGGTAGTGCTCCCGCAGCCACAACGCAATATCCAATCCGAGGCGAACGGGACGGAATTTGCGGTCGTCGGTGACGTAAAAATGCACTCCTGAACAGCGCTCGCCCTGATACTTGCTCGCCGTCGGTGTGAACGTGGCCGGTTCGATTTTTACCCCCTGATGCCGGTGCCGGAGGTGACGAGCTAGCGCTTCGCCATCGAGCCACGGAGCTCCCATGACGGTGAACGGTTGCTTGGTACCACGCCCCACCGAGAGGTTCGTCGTTTCGAGCAGACCGATGCCCGGATAAAGAGCAGCCGCCTGGAGGCTCCGCATGTTGGGAGACGGGTTGATCCACTTAACGCCCGTCTCCTCGAACCTCCGATTCCGGGTCCAGTACCGCATGGGGACGACGGTCAGCTTGAGTTTCAGTTTCTTTTCGGCTTGAAACATCTTCGCCAACTCGCCGATGGTCATGCCGTGCCGTACTGGGATCGTGTGGTAACCGACGAACGACTCCTTGCCGGCATCGAGCAGAGGCCCCTCAACAATCGTGCCTCCGATCGGATTGGGCCGGTCCAAAACGACGAACTCCTTGCCATGTTCGGCAGCCGCCTCCATCGCCAGCCCCATCGTGGAGATGTACGTGTAGAACCGGCAACCGATGTCTTGGATGTCGAAGACGAGCACATCGATATTTTCGAGCATCTCGGCGGTCGGCTTGCGCGTCTTGCCGTACAAACTGTAAATGGGAAGTCCTGTTTCCGGGTCGGTGCCGTGGTCGATCTTCGCCTGATCGAGTTTTCCAGCGAAGCCATGTTCGGGACTGAAAAGCGCCACAAGATTCACGTCGGGATGTTCCTTCAGTACCTCCCCCGTCGAATAGCTGCCCCAGCACCGAGAAGTGTGATTGGCAATCAGTCCAACTCGTTTGCCCAGCAACGGCCGCATTTCTTGCTGCGCAAGGACACGGGCGCCAGTTTGAACGGAAGGCAGATTTTCCAGTGACACAGCCTCGTCCTGCTTTCCACTCTTGGACGGTGGACGAGTCACGACCGAAGCGGCAGCCAGCGTCCCGATCCGGCCCGCCAGTCGATTGACCGATCCTTTGCCGTCCGGATGGAGCCGGTTGGAAAGGAAGATCACAAAGAGGTCGAGTCCTGGATCGATCCAAATGGACGTTCCGGTGAACCCGCCGTGGCCGAACGCCCAAGCCGTCATCCATTCGCCGCGATTCGAGGAGTAACCGGTCTGCTTGTCCCAACCGAGGCCGCGGTAGCCGCTCGAGACGCGATAGCCTTTAGTCATCATCTCCACCGCTCGAGGACTCAAGATGCGCCTCCCGCCGTAGGTGCCTCGCTGTAACATCATCTGCGCATAGATGGCCAGATCATCGGCGGTCGAGAACAGCCCGGCATGGCCGGCGACGCCGCCCAGTCGGTAGGCTCGAGGATCATGAACTTCCCCACGCATCCAGTGACCTTCCCGCTGCTCGGTCGCCGCAGCCCGGCGTCGAAACGGAGCAGTGGGAACGTACCAGGTCTCGTCCATGCCGAGCGGCCCGAAGATTTCCTTTCGCACGTACTTGTCAAGTGGCATGCCGCTGACCTTTTCCACGACCCAACCCAGCACGATGAAGCCCACGTCGGTGTACCGAAAACGCTCGCCCGGTGGTGATAGTGGCTTCAGTTGCATGATGCGCCGCCGGGCCTCTTCGGGGCCTTGTTCGTAGTCAGCAAGGGGATTGTCGGGAATGAGGCCACCTTGGTGAGTCAGCAGGTGGAAGATGGTGATCTTCTCCTTCCCGTTGGCGGCGAATTCGGGGAGGTACCGAGCCACGGGATCGTGCAGTCGGATCTGACCGCGATCGATCAGTTGTACGATGCTGGTGGCCGTGGCAATCGGCTTGGTCAGTGAGGCCAGATCAAAGACCGTTCCCCACGTCATCGGTTCGGCTTTGGGTTTCAGGGCTCGGTGACCAAATTTTTCGAAATAGACAATGTGTCCCCGATACCCGATCAAGACCACACATCCGGCCATTTCGCCTCGGTCCAACCACTGTTTTACCAGCGGCGCAATGCGCTGGAAGGGGGCAGGATCGAGCCCTAGCCGTTCGGGATGTTCCCACGGAAGTGCGGCCGACGCGGATCCCAACGACGCAGTGACGATCGACAAGTACGCCAGCAACCCAAGCCATAGTTTCCTGCCACGCGCATACCATCGAAAACAACGATGCATCAGGAGTCCCTTTCCGTCCGGTGATCCTCAAGACTGTTCGACGCGCACGCGTCCTCATCCGGGAGCTCATCCCGCTTCCAACGAATCCAGCAGGTTATTGTAGCAAACACGAGTCCGCAGCCGATCGTGGCGGCAGCTCCGATCACCGACCACCACGGCCACGCAACGTGGCTTCGCTCATGGACGACCATCAACACGACGGCCCCTCCCCCCATCGCCGCCAGTCCGGTCGACCAGTGGACCGTGCGGAGGATCATGGCCAGTGCGAAGACCCCCAGCATAATGCCTGCCGTGAAACCGGCGATCGCCAGGACTTCGTTGACCACCGACTGCGAGAGATGGCTCCCGACCACCGCCACTCCCATTTGAATGACACCGAAGATCAAGGTCCAAAATCGGCTGGCCATCACATAACGCGCATCGGACCACGTCTCCTTCTTGAGCGGCTTGAGAAAGTCTCCGACCACGGCCGAGGCTGAGGCGTTGAGCGAACTGCTGAGTGTCGACATGGCGGCGGCGAAGACGGCGGCCAGGATGAGTCCGATCAACCCCCAGCCCGCCGGCAGTTCTTCGACGATGAACCGGGAGAAGACAGCATCGTTGGTGGAAAACGGCTGATCCGGAGGGAAGGCATGGTAAAAGGTGGCCAACGCCACGCCGACGAATAGAAAGAGGGCGAACTGCAGAAAGACGACGACGCCCGAACAGAGCAGCGCCTTGGCAGCGCCTCGAAGGGAGCCGGCGCCCAGGAGACGCTGGACCATCATTTGGTCGGTCCCGTGCGTGCCCAACGTCAAGAAGGCGCCGCCGATGAGTCCCGCCCAAAACGTGTAGGGTTGGTTCCAGTCGAATCCCCAGTGCCACATGCGAAACTTATCGTGCGCCTCGGCGTAAGCGAAAATCGAAGACCACCCTTCGGGAAGTTGTCGAGCTAGGAGCGCCAGCGCGACGAGCGCTCCCCCGATGTAGATGACGAACTGAACGCAGTCGTTCCAGACCACGGATTTGATTCCGCCTAACAGCGTGTAGACGATCGTCACGGTGCCAACCAACAGAACGCACCATTCGACGGAGATGCCGAGAACTTGTCGAAGCACCACGGCGGCCAGGAAGAGTCGCAGTCCGTCACCCAGATTGCGTGCTGCAAGAAAGAGAAGAGATGCCGCCTTTTGGACCGGTGGGCCGTAGCGAGAGCGGAGCACCTGGTAGGCCGTGAGCATCTTGCCTTGGAAGTAGGCCGGGAGAAAAAGTCCCACGACGAGAACGCGACCGACGATGTACCCAACCGCAAGTTGCAAGAATCCGAAGTCGCCTTTCTTGGCAAAAGAGATCCCTGGAACGCTCAGAAACGTGGCCGTACTGGTCTCGGTGGCAACGATCGAACCGAGAATGGCCCACCACGGGATCGACCGGCTGCCCAAGAGGTAGCCTTCGAGTCCCTGGGCGGTTCGCCCCACGCGCACACCGATCCAGACTGCCAGACCTAGATAAAGTGCCAAGACCAGAATATCCAGGGGGTGCAACATGCCGTCTGTCATCCAATCCCGTTTGCCCAGTCACCGCGTGCCGCTACGATAGCAGTGCCGCTTGAGGCCTTCCACTGGATCGCCGCAGCGGAACGGAACGCAAAGGCACCCTCATTCCCTTGACTGAGACACAACGGTGACACGGGAACCTAGAAATCCGGAACGACTCCGGCAACTCGATGAGAAACTAGCGAGGTTGACGACCGAGCAGCGCAATCCACGTTCCCACGAGATCGACCGACTTTCGCCGCTTGAGATCGTCCGACTGATGAACGACGAGGATGCGACGGTGCCCGCGGCTGTGCGGCGCGTGGATGAGGCGATAGCACGAGCCATCGAGGTGATTACGGATCGTCTGAAGCGAGGCGGAAGGCTCATTTATTTGGGCGCCGGCACTTCCGGGCGGCTCGGCGTCCTCGACGCCGCCGAATGCCCTCCCACATTCGGTTCGCCCCCGGAGATGGTCGTGGGGCTCATCGCCGGGGGTGTCGATGCGCTGACTCGAGCCGTCGAAGGGAAAGAGGACCATCGACACTTCGGCCGCGAGGACCTTGAGAAAATCGACCTGACGGCAGATGACGTGGTCGTCGGCATCGCCACGAGCGGCCGCACGCCGTACGTCCTGGGAGGCCTCGAATACGCCCGGCAAATTGGGGCGTATGCGATCGGCCTGAGTTGCAACGAGGACTCCGAATTGGCCCAGGTGAGCGACCTGCAAATCACGCCGGTCGTCGGCCCGGAGATCCTCAGTGGTTCGACGCGTCTGAAAGCGGGCACGGCGACCAAACTCGTCCTCAACATGCTCACAACCGGCACGATGATCCGGCTCGGAAAAACCTACGGGAACTTGATGGTCGATCTGCGAGCCACCAACGAAAAACTCCAGGCTCGAGCCGTCCGGATCGTCAAGACCCTCACCGGACTCGACGACGAAGGGGCAACGGAATTGTTGCAACGAGCGGGCGGAGAAGTCAAAGTAGCATTAGTGTGCCATCACCGGAGCGTTTCTGCGGACGAGGCACGCTGGCTGCTCGAGCGGCACGAAGGTCACTTGCGCCGCGTACTGGAAGAGTAGTGCTGCCAGACGCCCCGAGGGCGCGATCGGTCGTGCCCAACGAGGGCCGCTGGGCGGGCAACTGGAGTGCCGAGAAACGGAGGAGCAACCTCCCGGAAACGGTTCGAACCAAGGCAACTTCTACGACGCGACTTTGCACACTATGGAAATGGAATACGTCATCGGCGTGGACGCAGGCGGCACGAAGACGGTGGCGTTCTTGGCCGAGCCGCTGGGCGAAGCGGGCTACCAACTGGTCGGCAAGGGTGCGGCCGGGGCGGCCAATATGGCCCAACACCGTGAGGACGCGGTGGGGGAGACAATCTGTGCTGCGATCGAGTCGGCGTTTGCGTCCGCAGACCTGACGCCTCAGCCGGTGAGTGCGGCATGTCTGGCCGTGGCCGGCGCAGGGCGGGCTCCCGAGCGTCTACGTTTATTGCGTTGGGCCAGCGAGGCGAAGATTGCCGAGCACGTCCAGGTCGTGCACGATGCGGAACCGGTACTCTATTCGGCCAATCCCGAGGGCGTGGGGGTCGCGTTAATCGCCGGAACCGGCAGCCTGGCCTACGGCCGCGACACATCAGGGCGCGACGCCCGCTGCGGCGGCTGGGGGCCCCTGTTGGGCGATGAAGGGAGCGGCTATGCGATCGCGGTGGCGGGTCTGCGTGCGGCAGTCCGCGCTGCCGACGGAAGAGGTCCGCGGACAAGGCTGCTCACGGCCTTCCTCGAGCACCTCGACTGTCCCGCCGTCTCCGATCTGATCGCAGCCATCTACGACCCATCGGTGACTCGCACAACGATCGCGTCGCTGGCTCGCATCGTTTTGCGGGAAGCCGAAGCCGGAGACAGCGTCGCAGACGCCATCGCGGAAACTGCGGCATCCGACCTGGCTCAGATGGTTGGCCAGGTCACACGGCAACTCGCCCTCGAGGACGGCGCGTATCATCTTGCGCTGACCGGCGGTGTCCTGATCCACGACGCCCCCTTCCGCCATCGCGTGCTGACTCAGTTGGACGCAGCGCAGACTCGGCCGCTCGAGGTTACTCCTGTCCCCGATCCCGCCGCGGGAGCGGTGACGATGGCGTGTCGCCATTGGCATCGTGTGCAACGGCGACGATAGGCAACGCCTGCGGTCGCGAGGATCCCAAACCACCAGAGGATCGATGAAGAAGGTTCGGGAACGGCTGAACGTCCGGCGGCGAAGGATTGGCCTCGATTGAGGGCTCCCGGCGTGGCTGCTTGAGCGGCCTGCCATCGAAACTCGTCGTAGCGGCGCCCGGTGCCTCCCAGTTGCAGCGAGTATCCCGCAGGCACCGACCCCGATTCGGTCACACCAATGTCGAGCGATGTTAAGCCGTCCGCGTCTCCTCCGACAGCCGTGAAAGTTCCCTCGTACGAGAGAAACTGGACCTGTTCATACCGGCCGTCCGCATCCGAATCGAAGGCCAGAGCCATTCCATCGGGTGCGCCGTTTTGCAGAGAGCTATAGAACCGGTAGAAGAATCGGTAGCCATCGCGATCGGCGGCCGGATCAAAGTCGAAATCTTTCAAGGCGATCTGTGGCCCATACGGTCGGCCAGTTGAACCATTGTAAAGCGTCACGCGCAGGCGGCGCAGCACATCTGCCGTGCTCAGAGCCACCGGCATCGCCACTTCGATCAGTTCGTCGACGTCGCGTCCGCGGTTGTCGTAGTGGATCTCGTTGATGAAGATCCTCCCACTCAGAATGGACGCTTGCAAAGGAACGGCCATCGTGGTGACTGTCACGATGGCGGCCATAACCAATAGGAGCCGGTTGCCTGCGGCCCGGGGAGCCCGCCCACGTGGGACTCGGCAGGGTACGATCGGACGGACACCCGACGCGTCCCTAAGGAGGGTCTCGGTTTCATTCAGGCCAGCGACGTCTTTGTGGCACTGTTGTTCGAGATCGCTTCCGAGTCGCTTCTCAGTGGCGGCTCCAACGGGCCGCAAGGCATAAAACCGCATCATGACTCCATACACCTCCTCATCGGCGTGACCAAACGGCCCGCCGTCGTGAATGAGTGCCTCCCTTTGCCGGGCGTGACCGGCTGTAGGAAATGCGTCTAAGAACCTGGTTGCCAAAAGTGGGACGCGATGCGCAAAAAACTTGGGAAATCGTGAGAAAAACGCGAAAAGGCACATGGAACCTCGACGGCGGCTAGGTTGAAGCTGAGAGGCCGGATCGCGACCCACTTCTCGGAACCCCTTGTCTCCTCCCTCGGTGCACCATGGGCACGCCACGACAAAGGGCAGACGACGGACTACCGGCGCTGGCCTGGTCACCGTTCTGCTTGACAGCCGCGCAAAGGGCCGATTAGAGTGATCTTGGCGTTGGTACAAGTCGCGACTCGTCGGAAACGCCTGCCGTTCGGGCAGGCCGCGGAAGGAGCACTCCATGTCAGCGATATGGGCTCGCATGTCTGGAGTTGGGATGCTTGCGAGAGCGGGTAGTGTTCTTGGGGCGACGCTCGTTCTGTTTGCCGCACCCGCCTTGGGCCAACTCAGTCCGAAACATCCCCGTGTTCAAAAGGCCGTCGAGCGGGCACTGGCGTTCCTCGAGAAGCAAAGTGAAAACCGAGTCGGCGGAAAGGCCCTCGTGGGACTGACCTTCGTCAAGGCCGGACGCGATGAATCACATCCCAAAGTCAAAGAGGCGCTCGACGCCGTGCAAGCGCAAGCCCGCCGCGGCGCCCAAAAGATCACACTCGACATCTATTCGACGGGGATCTCGCTCATGTTCCTCGTCGCTCTCAATCCCTCGCGTTACCGTTCGGAGATCGAGACCTTCGCCCGATCGCTCCACTACCGCCAGAAGCCGGCGGGAGCCTGGGGCTATCCCCGGACTCATCCCACTCACGGCGAAACGTGTGACACATCGATGACACAGTACGCCGTCCTGGGCCTATGGGAAGCCGAGGATCAAGCCGGCGTGGAAACGCCGGCCATTGTCTGGAACCAGGTGGCGAGGTGGCTCCTGCGCACGCAAGATCCCAGCGGCGGCTTCGGATACCAGGGAAAACCGTCGTATGCGATTGGGGAACGCGTCAAGCAATCGGGCGTCCGCCACAGTCTGACCGTCGCCGCTCTCGGGTCGCTCTATATCACCAAGGACCGCGTCGGCTATCGCCGGCTGAAGCGCAAGTACAACGACGGCCTTCCCAAAGCGTTCGTGCTAGTGGAAGACCAACAGGCTGCGCCCGTCCAAACCGACATCCCCCTGCGCACATTCGGCAAAGTGATCTCGGCCGCCAATCGATGGGTCGAAAAGAACTATGACGTCAACGACCTGAAGACCTGGATTCATTATTCGCTCTATGCACTAGAACGCTACGAAAGCCTTCGGAACGCAGACGTGCAGGCAACCAATCTCGAGCTGTCCCCCGCCGAACGCAACAAATGGTATGTCCGCGGTGCCCGCTACCTGCTGAAGACTCAGGCCCCCGATGGCCACTGGGAAAGTAATGCCGGCCCCGTGCCCGACACCTGTTTCGGCGCCCTCTTCTTGATGGGCTCGACGCGAAAGACACTTGAGCGCACCAGTGTCCGGCGCTACCGAGGCGGTGAGTGGAAGGCCGGGCGCGAACTGCCTCCCGGATCCAAGCTGCGCGTCCGCGACGGCAAAGTTGTCGTGATGCCGCTGGAGGCCCCCTTGCCGCGAGTCTTGGAAATCTTGCTCAAAGGAGCGCAAGCCAACTACGCGGCTGCCGTCGAGGCACTCGCCGATGCCGCTCGGTTCGCTCGCCCCGAAGAACTGCGGCAGCACGCCGACGCACTGAAGGACCTTCTGCACGTACGAGATACCGAAGTTGCGAAGTTGGCCACCTTGGCACTGCAACGAGCCGGAGATCTCGATGCGGTGCCCGAGCTGATCGAGCAAGTGGAAACGGGAAAGCCGGAACTTGCCAAGGCTGCCGCTGAAGCACTTGAGGTGTTGGCTCGGTCCGAGGCACCGGCAACCATCGATGACCATTCCGATCCAGAGACACGACGTCGAGTGGCCGAGCATTGGCGTGCGTGGTTCCGCGACGTTCGGCCTGAGATGTCGCAGTGACTCGGGTGCGTGGTAGGGAACGTTTTCGAGGGAGCACCAACAGGAGAAGAGACTCAACGGCTTGCAAACACGCGATTGGTCTCTCGCAGAGACGCAGGTTGTTTCTCGCAAAGACGCGAAGAACGCGGAGACAAAAAAAACTCTGCGCTCTTTGCGCCTCTGCGAGAGACCCCTCAGCGCCTCCATGAGAGGCTTATTGGAAGTATGACATAGCCTCGCGCCAAGACGCAAAGACGCAAAGATCCATGGATCGATGATCCCATCTCCTTCAGAGACAAATCAGCCCGAACAAGAAGGCCAAGCGGATGGTACCACCGGCGGCCGCCTCGCGTTCGCCCTGGCCGCTCTGGCCATCGCCGGCCTTCTTGGAGGCGTGTTTTTTGTGCAACGTCGGTTGGCCGAGCGACGCGAGCCCGTACAGATTGCGTGGGAAGTTTCTTCCACGAGACAAACGCGAGCGCCTCTCCGATGGAGCGTCAACACGGGGGTGGCGGATGCCGGAGAACCCTTGGACGAGCGATGGATCGACGACGATCGGCTGGACGCGTTTCGAACAGACACACTTCGGGAGAAAACGAAACAGGCCACGTCCGCCGAGGTGCCCCCTGAGGAACGCTGGGTTTTCGAATTCGATCCCGGCTTGACGATCGGCGACTACGCCAAGCAACTCGATGCTCTGGGCATCGAGTTGGGAGTCGTCGTCGACGACGAAACGATCGCATATGCCACGCGACTGACCGACTCCAAGCCCAAAGCGCGTCGAGCGCCACGGGCATCCGAATCCCGCCTCTTCCTGACGTGGAGTCGAGGAGATCTCGTCGCCGCCGATCGAGTCCTCCTTGCCAACGCGGACATCGATGCGGCCGATAAAGTCGTGCTCCATTTTCTTCCCGAAGCGACGCGCAAGCGTTTAGAAACACTCGAAAAGGAATTCCAGAAACGCCCCGTGACAAAGATCCGGCGAACCGTCTTTGGATTGCGAGACACGTTCCGAGGGTACGAAGTGTACGTGAAACGGCAGCAAGAGCGACCATGAAGCAACCGATTGGAAAAGCGACCCTGTTGCTTTGGTGCGGCGCCGGACTCGTGATCGCCGGGGCCCTTTGGCAGATCCGCATAGGTCTGGACGCCGGCACGCATATTCCCGAAACAAATACTGCCAATCTCTGGCTTCTGCCCGGCGAAGAAGAATCGGTCGTGCAAGTGGGCGACAATCCGCTTCTGGTCCCACTGTCTCGGTTGTCGACGAACCGGCTCCGCTCCTGGGGATCGCGCCTCCAGGGAAAACGGCTTTTGCTGCGTGTCGATCCTCGAGTGTCGATCGGAGATGTGGCCACCGTGCAACAGCGGCTGAGCAAGGCGATCCCTGACGCGGGCCTTGCGGATTGGATTGTCGTTTCCTCACCTCGTAAGAGACACAGCAAGTCGTGAACACTCCGTCGGGCTCGGCCACCAACTGGAAGCACATCGTTACCGGCCTCCTCCTCTGGTGCGGTTTTACTCTGCTATTGATTGCCGCCAAGCTCAGCGAGTTCCCCTCCGCCGGTACGCGCATCGTCCGCGGTGGCCGTATGTCTTCCCCTACGGCAACTCCTTTGGTTCGCGTCACCGCAGGCAATGCACTGGTCAGCGGCGGGCAGGAGTATCATTCGCTCGTCGAGTGGTGCCGATCGGTCCGGCAGACACCGCGACAACCAGTCGTCATCGCCGCTCATCCGAAAGCACGAGCTCAGGCCGTCGAGCGCGTCGTCCAGTGGCTGCAAAGTCGCGGCGTCAGGCGCGTCGTGGTGGTAATCGACACGAGTGAAAACGGGTCGTAGCGTGGGTGTGGGACAAGCGAGCTGAGAACAGCACACCATGTGGAAACTGAGGATTCATCGAGCCGATGGGACGGACGAGGTGGTGTCACTGCCTCCGGACCGCACCGTGAAACTCGGGTCGGGACCCAAGGCCGATGTCCGCATTGAAGGAGAGGGGATCCGCGAAGTTCACTTCGGGATCGTGCCCGGGGGAGGAAACCAGTGGACGGTCGTGGCGGCCAAGTCGGTGCGATTCGTCAAGTACAACGGGAAGCTCGTCCAGCGTGCCACGTTGGCTCCCGGCGGCCTCCTCTCGCTCGGAGAAATCTCGATCGAAATCCTCGGACCAAGCGGTCCGCAAGAGGAAAAGCTGTCGGCAGATTCCCAAGAAGGTGCAGAGTCGCCGGCGGCTTTGGAGGAGTTGGAACCACTTGAGCCGCTTGAATCGCTCGAGCCGCTCGAGTCCACCGATACCCTGCCGATGCTGGAACCGGCTCATGCTCTCAATTCCCTTCCCGACCTGGACCAACCGGATCTGGAAGAGGATGCAGCGGCAGGACTCTCACCGTTGGATTCGCTGGCCGATGTCGCATCGCTGGATGAAGTGGCCGGCGATCCGTTCGCTCAACCGACTCCGGCGGCCAGTGGCCTCGCTCACTCGCTCGCTTCGCGTCCCGCGCGACAAGGTTTGGGGCCTCGAGTGCGTTGGGCGCTCATCTTACTGGCTTGGCTCGTTTTGTTCGCGCTGCCACCGATCATGATTGGTCTGTGGCCGACGAATGTGGCGACGCCCGATCGGGCCCTCCGGCACCTCGAGAAACAAGAATGGGATCGATTGGCGGTGGAAGCCGAGCGTTTCCTGCACGAAAACCGCCGAAGCCCGTATCGTCCCGAAGTCGCGGCTTGGAAGCAGTTGGCCCACTGGCAACAGGAGTTCTCTCGGCAGGGCGTCACCGACGCATGGGTCGCATCGCTGGAAAGAGAATTGGCTCGCGCTGAATCGGCATTCTGGGAGCCCGCTGTGCAGCGTCCTCTGTCGGAACTGTTACAACGGGCCGCCAAATCGGGGCTGGAAGAAGCGTGGGCCGAATTCCGACGGCGGCGGTTTGCGCGTAGTCGCGAAACGCTGGATCGAACCGAAAAACTGCTGGCGATCTTGTCTCAAGGTGTGGTTCCCCTTTACCGCAACGCTTTCAACCTCCCTCGGCGCGCGATCGAAGTAGCTGAGCTCCGGCAGCAGATCGAGGCCGCGCAAGAGGGAAGTCGTGTACGGGAGGTGATTCGCGAAGCGGCGCGAGACGGCGGATGGGCGGCCGCGCTTCGCAAGTGTGATGCCCTGGCCGCGTCCTATCCGTCCTTGGCACGGGAATCGACTTTTCGATCCGTTCTGGAAGAGATCCTACGCCGGGAAGCCGCAACGATCCACGCGGACGCAAGTGAGAAAACACTTGATCCCCTGCCGCCGGAGTCTCCCGTTCGACGAGTCCTCCATCGTGCCAACACGCCTCAAGCTCGGCTGACTGTGCTGGGAGGTGCTTTCGACGGTCCGATTGTCCTCGCCGACCGGAAAGGAAAGATCGTAGCAGCTGTTGAGCGAGGCTTCCTGCCGCTGTCTCCGCCCGGACTTTCGCTAGCCGGTGGAGGAGCCGCCATCGCCACGGCATCGCCACCTGGCCTACTTTGTTTTGACGGCCGAGGCGACATCCGCTGGAGTGCTCAACTGAGTTCGATGCCCGTCGACCTGCGGCCCGCGACCGAAGGTATTCTCGTGTTGACGGCCGAGGGACACTGCCATTTGTTCAACCCAGACACAGGTGTGTCACTCCGGCGATTTGCCTTGCCTTCTCCTCCAGCCGGCCCGGGCGTTCTCGATGAAGCCGGCTCGGTCTATTGGGTCGCCGGTCAGCGCTCTGTCTTGTGGGCGTTGAACCTGAAGGAAGGCAATTGCCGAGCGATCTTCTCGGGACATGCCATTGCCTCGGTGATCGCACCGCCTGTGCTGCTTCGCGACGACATTGTCTTGGCAGAGCGGAGACTGGATGGAACGACGAAGGTGCAGGCTTGGGAGCGAGATGGAGGCACGATTCGTACGCGAGGCACGGTCGATGTGTCGCTGGAACAGGTAGGCGCTCGAGGTGGTCCATCGAGTCTGGCCATGGCGTCGGATGGACGCCTATTGCGGTTGAAGCCACAGGCTGATGAGAATCGTTGGTCGTGGGAAGCGTCCGGCGCGCGAGGGGAACGGGACGACCGGTTGGCTCCCGCACGGAGGCAAGACGAGTGGTGGCTCTACAGTGCCCGCCGCTTGCGCCTGCTGCGATGGCCGGGCGACCAGCGCCACCCTGTGATCCTCAGCGATGGGCAACTGACAGGGCGACTCTTGGGGCCTCCCGTCTCCACCGGAACAGGTTTTCGCTTTGCCACTTGGCTCGACGGCGACGTCGTCTTGTGGGAAATCGACGCGTCGGGAACCACTCGCGAAACCGATCGCCAGACGTGGAAGCCCGAAAGTCGGCCGAAATCGGAAGCCGAAAAGGGAAACCGGTCATGAGAATTGTGGAGTTCCTCACGAATCGAAGAACTGTGGCTGCGTGGATAGGAATGTGGTTCCTCGTCGCACCGTTGCGCGCGGTGGCTCAGAACATTGCCGCGAACGAGGAACTCATCGACGGCCGTCCCTTCGATACGCTCGTATTGAAAGATCCCCCCGAGGAGTTTCGCGTCGAGCCGCTGAAGTTGCAACCTCGCAAACCGATCACGAAAATCGCCGCAGATCGAGTTTTTGAAGTGCACTTGCTCCGCTTTCCCGATCGAACCTACCGAATCCGAGGAGAAGCGATTGCGAAGATCGTGTTGTTCGAAGAGCGAGTCTTGGAAGCGATTCGCCAAGACACGGAAGAAGGGGACTTTGAATCGGCCTACCGGGCGCTGCGATTTCTCGATCGGTTCTCCCCCAAATTTCCCGGCCTGAAAGAAGCTCACCTGGCCACTCGGTTTGCCGAGGCCCGCCGCTGGACTCAGAAGCGCGATTGGGAACACGCCTGGCTCGTGTTGCTCGAAATCGCCAAGCGGGATCGCATGTACAACGGAGCGGCGTCATTGATGGCCTCTGTGGCTCGGCAATTGATCGAGCGCGACTTGGAACGAAAACAGGACCGCGCGGCCTATGCGCGCTACGAATCGTTTTCTCGCTACTACCCCGATCATCCGGCTCGTGCCGAGATGGAGTCTCTGCTGAAATCGGTGGCTCGGTCGTGCCTACGAGAGGCCGAAACGGCCGCGGAGAAGGGTGACTGGCCTCGAGCCTTTTCCCTGGCTCGGCGCGCCAAGCGACTGTGGCACGAGCCGCTTCGCGAAAGTGATCTGGAGGCGGAACTGTGGTCTCGCCATCCGATCCTCGTCGTGGGCGTGCGCCAGCTCGTTCCGTCGGGACCTGCCGATTGGGGCGACTGGGTGACCAAACGGCGAGCTCCTTTGCTGGCACCGCAAGGCCCCTTCCAACTCGCCAAGACTCCACAAGGGTGGGCGAGATTGCGGCGTCCAAGCGGCTCGGGGTCCGGGCCGGTGGAAGTGATCGAGCGGCTGATCGAGGAGGGCCAATGGGAGCAACTTTGGAGTGACAGGGATGTGGCTCTCGTCGACCGGATCTGGCCGTGGGAAGTGCGTTCGTGGCGACGGAAGTTCGGTGACCAGGTGCATGAATACCGACGGACAAGTGTGCACTTTCTCGTGGTGAATCCTCGAGCAACCTGGTTGCAAGATCCGCTGGCGCGCCGAGCCATTCGAGACGGAATCGCCAGGCAGCGGATTGTGGATGAGTTGACGGGTGGGGCGGATGGTGATGCGATCGGTTGGCCATCCGCCCTGCCGATTCCTCGAGGTGCGTCAGACCAAAGACCTGTTGTGCCTCGATATCGTCCAGAAGTCATGGTGGCCGGCCTGCGGCGGGCGTGGCGAGCGGCGACCGGGGAGGAAAGCCGACCGAAGCTGACATTGGTGTGCATCTCCGATCCGTTGGCGATCCGGGCTTGCGAAGCGCTTCGGCGCCAGTGGGAACTCGCCGGGCTCGGGCCGCAAGTCACGATACGCACATTGGATTCACTCCCTCCAAGCGGCGAGTGGGACATCGCGTACGTTTCTTGGTACGGCATGGAGCCCCAACGTGATCTGGTGCTGCTTCTAAGGAAAAACAGCCCGTTGGGGTTTCCCCCGGTCGAAGTCGCTTCGATACTTGCCGAGTCCGGTAGTGACGCAGAATTGTCTCCTTCGCAGGTTGACCGTGTAGCGGCCACCGCGACAACGACGGCCGTGTTGATTCCGCTGTGGGAGTTTCGAGAGTTTTGCTTGGTTCAGAAGAACCTGGCGGGTGCACCGCAGCAACCCGTGAGTCTCTACGACGGCATCGAACAGTGGCACTATGAAACAGAGCGTTAGGAAAATGCCTCACCACGGGAAAGTGATGCAATTTGAAAGTACGGCGGTCGCGGCGATCGTCTTGGCCTTGGTACATCTTGGCGCTCTGCCCTTGGCTCGCGGATCGGACTTAAAGCCGGTCGAACTGCGGCCGTATCGCATCGCGGTGGTGCTGGATGGAGGAGACCACCTCAAAGACAAGGCGGTTCAGGAATGGGCCGATTCCGTCGGGGCGGGACTTCGCGCGGCAGCGGGAACGTTGTGGAGGGTGGAGAAAGTAGCGGTCCGCACGGGTGGCGACGGAGATACGCTCGACCGAATCTCGTCCAAGGAGGATAAGACGTTTGTCTGCCGCTTGGCAAAAGATGTAGACGGACGCGCCGTCGTACGCGTGCAGCTGCGAGACTGGATCGTCGGTCCGAGTGCCGATCAGGTAGTGGCCGTCCGGTTGACGAACGCCGCAGAACTGGTCGATGCGACTCTGCGCGGGGTGGCTGCCGTCTTCGGAGCTCGCGGGGAAGTGGATGGCGAAGCCGACGGCCTCCTCACGGCCCGCATCCAGGGTTCGGCTTTAATGGCCGCCGACCCAGCATGGGATGTGGCGAAGGTGGGCGCGTTCGGACGTCTGGTAATCGACGGAAGCGATTCGCCGAGCAGTCGTTCTCTGCGCGCGGTCATCGCCGAGTCGCAACCGACTCAAGTTACCTTGCGAGTCTACGCCGGAGGAGACGGCGAGGCGAACCGGACGTCAACGAATGAGAAGAGGATTTGGTGGGTCGGCCAGCGAGCTGCCACGTCGGGGACGTGGTTGCGCCTGCGCTCACCCGGGAACGTCGTGGCGGGATGGACCGTGACCGCCGCTCCGTTGGAAGATCACCAAAGTGTGCAACCGATCGGGCGAACCGACCTCGAGGGTTTATGCTGGCTTCCGCGCTCCAAGGATCCGCTGTGGCTGCAAGTCCGCTTCGCGGGAGTCGTCGTGCGACAAGATCCTGCCTGGCCGGGCACCGTGGAGGCGATCGACGCGCAGGTGGAATTGTCGAAGGAACAATTGGCGGCGGTGCGGCAGCTGGCCGAAGCTCGCATCGCCGTGGAAGAAGCGACGATCGAAGTGGCCGCATGGCGGCGGAAGTCGCAGCGGACAGAGAAGCGGGGGCAAGCAGCGGAGGCGCGAGCGGCGAAACGTCATGCGGACGGTGTGGCGACCGAAGTGACAAGTGTGTGGCAGTCAAAGCTGGAACAGTTACGCGGTACGGCGATGCCCGCGTCCTCTGCCGCAGTTTGGCGAACTCAGTGCGATCAATTGCTTCGGCGGCTCGAATCGCTTGCGAAGTAGTCCTTCACCCGGCGCGAGATCTCTTCGACGAGTGGCGGCGGCAGCGGCCCGCGCCGTGCGGCTTCGACGTTCTCTTGCAGATGAGCCTCGTTGCAGGTCCCGACGATCACCGTATGACAACACGGGTGGGAAAGTGTGGCTCGCAGAATGAGCTGGGCTCGGGTCATGGGAGGCTCGACGAGTTCATCCAGGCGAGCTCCTTCCCAGATGCGATTGAGTTCCGGCCGCTGGATTTCCGCGTCGGGGCCACCCTTGGCGAGACCTCCCCGAATGATGATGCCGGCCCCCGTTTCGGCAGCACGGCGGATCCACTCGTCGTGCTCAGGAGATAGACAGCTATACGGGATTTGGAATGTGTCAAAGACACCGAGCCGCACGAGGTCGGGCAGATGGGGAAGCGAACTTGAGACCCCGAGGAAACGGATGACGCCTTGGTCACGGAGTTGTTCGAGGGTGTCGATCAATCCCGCCTGTTGAAGCGTGGCCGCGTCTCCCCCGTGGAATTGCAGAATGTCGATGACATCGGTCTGGAGTCGTCGGAGGCTCGCTTCCACGTTGCGCATCACGGTATCGCGCGTCCAAGTGTGGCGGATTTCCAAGTGGTCTGCATGTTGGACGGGATCACATCCGCACTTGGTGGCGAGGATGAACTCGCGGCGGCGGGAAGCGAGAAAGCGTCCGATGCGTTCTTCGGCGACCCCGTAATCGGGAGCCGTATCGAGGAAGTTGATGCCGGCATCGAGGACGCGATGGAGGATCGCCTCGGCTGATTCGTCGTCCACGACGCGCATGCCCCAGGTTCTTGGGCCTCGGAGTCCCATCGTGCCGTATCCGAGTTGAGTGACTTCGAGGCCGGTTCGGCCCAGGCGTCGGGTTGGTAGGGCTGTCTGCATAGGGCTGGCCATTTCACATGTGGAGACGAGTCTTCAAGTTGTCTGAGCAACTCTGGCCGGCTCGAGCCGGTCCGGTAACAGAATAGTCGTGGATGTGTTATCATTCGAGCCGTAGCGCTTGCGGGGCTTTTCGGACCTTCTCTTCGAGCCAAAGGAGAAACCTCATGTTGGTCAAGTCGTCGACGTTGTTTGCCATCGCTTTGGTCACGCTGACGAATGTGGCGAAAGCGGAGAAGGAGCTGGACAAGTTTCAAGGCACATGGCAGGTCGTGTCCGCGGCCCGCGGCGGACAGAAGGCACCGGCCGAACAGCTCAAACGGATGCAAATCGTCATTAAGGATAAGACGATGGAAATCCGCATCGGGGATCGAGTCGTCGAGACGGCGACCATCGAAATCGACTCGTCGAAAGATCCCAAGACGATCGATTTCCAGCCGAAGGATCGTGAGGAACGCAAGACAGAACAACCTTCTCGCGGCATTTATCAATTCGAAGGGGACACGCTGAAATTGTGCTGGCGCAAGCGAGGGGGTGAGCGACCAACCGAGTTCGCTACGAAGGCGGACGATCGAGGCTTGGTGCTCATGGTTCTGAAGCGCAAGAAGGAATAAGTGTCAGCTTTCCCCGAGCGGCGTTGCTGTCACCTGGCTGTCATCTGATCAGTGGGTCCGATTCTGACGAGCGGCTTCGTAGAGGGCCACGGCGGCGGCCGTCGCCAGGTTCAGGCTGCGCACCGGGCCGATTTGCGGAATCGCGACCGCTTGCGATGTATGGCGATCCAGCAATCTCGATGGCAGCCCTCGCGACTCGCTTCCGAAGACCAGGACGTCACCGGGCGTGTAACTGACGTCCCACAAGAGCGTCGAGGCTCGCTTGGTGAAAAACCAGTAGCGGGCCTGCGAGCCGAGGGCCGCCGTGAGTGCCGGCCAATCGGGGACGATTTCCCACTGGAGGTCTTTCCAATAGTCGAGTCCAGCTCGCTGAAGACGACGGTCATCGAGTTGGAAACCGAGCGGCTGGACGAGCCATAGTTTGGCATTGAGTGCCACGCAGGTGCGTCCCACGTTGCCGGCATTCTGCGGGATCTCGGGTTCGTAGAGAACGACGTGCCACGTCGGAGCGGTCATGATGCTTCGTCGGTTTCGTCGTCTTCGAAGTCAGTCACCTCGATGGCCAACTCCGCCAGTTGTCGCGGGTCGACGATGCCGGGGGCTCCCGTCATCAAATCGGTGGCTCGCTGCGTCTTGGGGAAGGCGATACAGTCTCGGATATTGTCGAGCCCTCCAAAGAGCATGACGAAGCGGTCGATCCCCAGGGCGATGCCTCCATGCGGCGGCGCTCCATAGCGAAGGGCGTCCAGGAGGAATCCGAAGCGATCACGTGCGCTGGCTTCGTCGATGCCGAGCAAGTCGAAGACCTGCTGTTGCAAGCGAGGATCGTGAATTCGGATCGTGCCGCCGCCGGCTTCCGACCCGTTGATGACCAGGTCGTAGGCCTGAGCCCGGCAGGCACCGGGATCACTTTGGAGTTTCTCGATGTCTTGAGGACGCGGTGCGGTGAACGGGTGGTGCATGGCGACCCAGCGTTGTTCCTCGTCGTCGTACTCGAACATCGGGAACTCGACCACCCAGGAACAATGCAATGTCTGCGGATCGTACAGTTTCAGTTCGGCTCCCAACCGTTTCCGCAGGCCATACAAAGCCTTGCACGTCACGTCCCACGAATCGGCGATGAAGAGCAGGAGGTCGCCAGGTTCAGCCTCCATACGCTGAGCAATCTCCGCGAGCAGTTCGGCTTGAAAATTCTTGGCCACCGGAGCCCACAACGTGCCGTCCGGTTCGACTCGAAACCACACGAGCCCCTTGGCGCCGAAATCCTGTTGAACGTATTCGGTCAGTTCATCGATCTTTTTCCTCGAATACTGGCTTGCGGCACCAGGAGCACGGAGGCCCCGGACATGGCCGCCGCCTTCGGCAACGGAGCGGAAGACGCGAAAGTCGGCTCGCCGAGCCAGATCAGTGCAATCGACGATCTCCATGTCGAAGCGGAGATCGGGCGCGTCGTGGCCGAATCGCCTCATGGCTTCGTCGTACGTCATCCTCGGGAGAGGCGTGGAGACGTCGACACCGAGAATCTCCTTGGCGAGGCGTGCCACCAAGCCGTCGATCACCGCGAGCACGTCGTCGGCTTCGACGAACGACATCTCCATATCGAGCTGCGTGAACTCGGGTTGGCGATCGGCTCGCAGGTCTTCATCCCGGAAGCAGCGCGCGACTTGGACGTACCGATCGAAACCGGCCACCATCAGGATCTGCTTATACAGTTGTGGAGACTGTGGAAGCGCATAGAACTTTCCATGGTGGATGCGGCTGGGAACCAGATAGTCGCGAGCCCCTTCGGGTGTGCTGCGACCGAGAATGGGTGTTTCGATGTCGATGAAATCATGTTCGGCGAAATAATCGCGCATCGTCTTGATGATGCGGCTGCGCAGTAGCAACGTTTGTTGCATCGCGGGACGGCGCAGGTCGAGATAGCGATAGCGCAGGCGCAGGTCCTCGCTCGGCAAATCGATCTGCGTCGGCGTGAACGGAGGCGAGGTACACTGATTGAGTGTGCGGACTTCGGTGACACGCAGTTCGATCTCGCCCGTTGCCAGCTTCGGATTGACGGTCCCCTGCGGCCGATGCGCCACCTTGCCGCGGACTTGGATGACGTCTTCGCTGTGCAACTTCTTGAACGCCTCGACGACGTCGGCTCCACTTTCGGGCGCTGCCACGACTTGCGTCTTGCCATAGCGATCGCGCAAGTCGACAAAGACGGCTCCGCCGTGGTCGCGCGTCGTATCGACCCAGCCGCAAAGCGTGACCTCCTGACCGACGGCATCGGCGCGGAGTTCTCCGCAGGTGTGCGTCCTAAGCAACGTTGGCTCCCTCCAGTTGAATGAAAGTTTGAAAGTGCAAGGGGCCGATGATCGCCTGGTCGGCCAGATCTCCGGCAATCATCGCCCTGCCGGTCCCTCAAAGGCTCAGGCATCGTCCAGCAATTCGACGGCGCGGAAGGGCTTCCCTTCGAGCATAGCGAGGCTGGCGCCGCCTCCGGTACTGACATGAGTGACTCGGTCGGCGAGCCCGAATTGTTCGATGGCCGCGGCGCTATCGCCGCCTCCGACAATGCTGATGCAGTCGCTCTCGGCAATCGCTTCGGCCACCGCTCGAGTTCCCGCGTCAAAAGGTGGCATCTCGAAGACGCCCATCGGGCCGTTCCACACGACGGTCTTGGCCTCGGCGATGATTTTGGCGAAGTGCTTCGCCGTCTCCGGACCGATGTCGAGTCCTTCGAAGCCGTCGGGAATCTGGCCAGCCGGCACGATCTTCTTTTCACAGTCGGGACGAAAGTCATCCCCGCAGTGGACGTCGAGCGGCAACACGAGCCGCTCACCGCCCATTTCCAGCAATTCCTTGGCGAGGTCAACCTTATCCGGTTCCACCAGGCTCTTGCCCACCTGCCCTCCCTGGGCCAGATAAAACGTGTACGCCATGGCTCCACCAATCAGAACACGGTCGCATTTGCCCAGCAGATTTCGGATGACGTTGATTTTGTCGGAGACCTTGGCGCCTCCCAGAATGGCGACGAAAGGCCGCTGGGGATCGGCGATCGTATCGTGCAGGTATTGGATTTCCTTGGCGACGAGGAAACCGACGACGCGAGGTTTGCCCTCCATCGCCTCGGGGACGGCGACCATCGAAGCATCGAGCCGGTGGCACGTCCCGAACGCGTCGTTGCAGTAGATGTCCCCAAAAGCCGCAAGCTTCCGGGCGAATGCGGGGTCTCCCTTCTTTTCGCCCGGCTCAAACCGGAGATTTTCAAGCAGCACGATTTCGCCGGGGTTCAGGGCGGCTACCTTGGCTTGAGCATCCTCACCGACGACATCGTGGGCCAGCGCAACGGGGGCGGGAGCGACGAGTTCTCCCAGCCGCTCGGCGACCGGAGCCAGACTGAACTCTGGCTGAAACCCTTCCCCCTTGGGACGCCCCAGGTGGCTCATCAACACGAGCCGTCCACCTCGGTCGAGGACGCTTCGGATCGAAGTCAGGGCCATCCGGATGCGGCGATCGTCGGTGATCTGGCGATCGTCATCGAGCGGCACGTTGAAGTCGACGCGCATCAGGACGCGCATACCTTCGACATCGACTTGATCGATCCGCTTCTTGGCCATAGCGGCTTCCTCGCTTTCGGGTCTGGTCGGCTCGGCTGAAAACTGCCGGCTCCTTGAAACAACCCGGTTGTAGCGACCGCGCGGAGTTTTGCCAAGGTCGCTGCCGCTTGAATTCACACGCCACCGCCACACCGGGGATGCGGGGCGGTGCTACTCGAGTTCCGCGAGTGCTGCCTGGAGATGCCGTTCGACGGTCGGCTCGGCCTCGAGTGACTCACGAAGCCGCGGGTGGACGAAGATGCGCACCCGTTTGACGTAGTCGTCGAACTGCCGCCGAGCCAGAGTCTGAACGACCGGGGAGAGGTCGGCCAGCGTGTAGTAGCGGTCTTCCTTGGG
>WFWZ01000405.1 GCA_015490875.1 Planctomycetaceae bacterium | reverse complement strand
GACGCTGGGTAGCTGGCAAGGCGCGCGAAACTGGTTTTGCGAATTGCACGAGCGTCGCGTTAATTGACTTGACCGTCAAGTGAACCACCATGCCATCACATTCATTGCAGCGATGGCGTCACCAACGAGCCAGGGCACTAGACGAGATTGAGCAAGCACACACTCGTGTGGGTGGCAGCGGACGCGGACGGCGATATGCCACCCAACAAATCAATAGGGCCTATGTCGTTTTGCTTGCATCTGAGTTTCAAGGCTTTTGTCGTGATCTTTACTCCGAGTGCGTGGACCATTTGGTCGCGGACGTACCAGCTCCTTTGCAAGCTTTAGTGCGAAGCCAGTTTCTCGAGGGGAAGCCATTCGGTCGCGGCAATCCTCAAGCCGGAAAAATTGGATCAACTTTCGGCCGGTTTGGCCTACCGTTCTGGGACGAAGTCTACAGGGTACATACTCAGAACGGTACACGAAAAGCACGGCTCGACGAGTTGATGGAGTGGAGGAACGCGATCGCCCACAATGATTTCCCTCCCGCCGTGTTCGGACCCGCGCCGGTTGTGCATCTTGCACAGATACGGCGGTGGAGAAGCGCTCTAAGAGGGCTCGCTGATGGATTCGACCGGGTATTGCAATGCCATTTGACTAGTATGCTCGGGCGATCCCCGTGGTAACCACAAACTGGAGGCAAACTATGAGTTCGTCCACAATCCCGGTCGGCGCTAAGGTGACTTTTCGCATGGCTGGCCGAACTTTTGAGGGGCGAGTTTTGGAAGACCGCGGCCCAATCGGCAAAGGAGGAAGGCACCTATACTTCGTGTTCTATAAGGTCGGGCGAGGGGACTGGAAGTTCACCGAGGTTACTGCCGAAGAAATCGTGGACGTGGAGTACAATCGCAGGAGCTTACGTCGGCAACGCGAGGTCGAATACATCATTCCAGTGCAAGCATTGGAGGCCTATTCCCTGTTTGCAAAGCCCAAGCATGCAGAGGCACTTGCGAGCTACCTGCGTTCACACGGCATACACTTCAGAGAAGATCCCATGGCCGTCCAAGGTGAGATCAATTTTCTTGTCGACAAGTCTGTTCCATGGGACACGTTTGTCGCTCTTCTGAACGAGTGGAAGCTTCAATATGCAGAACAGGCTAGCGAACCGGCACATTCACCGGATCCCTCGGCCGGATAAGTTGCAAGTGGAGAGTGGTGGCGCTGCATTCCCACTCCAGACCTTGACGACCAATCACGCCGTTGCACAGCGTTCGCGGTTCGCCGCAATGGCGCGCAGTTCGGCCTCTTCGTCGATCAGCTCATAGAAGACGTTGCGCTGGCGAGGGATGTAGCCGAGCTGCTCGATGCTCGAACGGATATCTTCCAGCGTCAAATAGTGAACGGTCCCAGCCTCGGCAACCACGTTCTCCTCGATCATCAGACTCCCCATGTCGTTGGCGCCGAAGAGCATCGCCAACTGGCCGATCTTCTTACCCTGCGTCACCCAACTCGATTGGATGTTGGGGAAATTATCGAGGTACAGCCGGGCGACGGCCTGCGTGCGCAGGTAATCGAACGGCCCGGCTTTCGGCACGTCGGCCATCGCCGTGTGGTCCGGCTGAAACGTCCAACAAATGAACGCGGTGAATCCTCCCGTCTCGTCCTGCAGTTGCCTCAGCCGCTCCAGGTGCTCGATGCGCTCGGCCAGCGTCTCCACATGGCCGAACATCATCGTCGCCGTGCTTCGCCCGCCGAGCCGGTGCCAACAGCGCATCACCTCGAGCCATCCGTCGGTGAGCACCTTGCCGCGCGTGATGGCTCGCCGCACGCGGTCCACCAGAATCTCGGCTCCTCCCCCGGGAATGCTCCCCAAGCCGGCATCGCGCAGCCGCGTGAGAACTTCTTCCAGCGGCAACTTGCTGATCTTCGTGAAATGATAGATCTCCGGCGGGCTGAACCCGTGCACGTTGACCGTAGGAAACTCCGAGCGAATCGTGCGCAATAACTCTTCGTACCACTCCAGCGGCAACGTCGGGTGGAGACCTCCTTGGAGTAGAATCTGGTTTCCGCCGATGTCGACCGTTTCGCGGACTTTGTCGAGGATCGTCTCCAGCGGCAGGACATATCCTTCGTCGCTCTTGGGAGGGCGATAGAATGCGCAGAAATCACAGACGGCCGTGCAGACGTTGCTGTAGTTGATGTTGCGATCGATGTTGTACGTCCGGTAGGGCTCGGGATGCAGGCGGCGCGCCACCGCATCGGCGGCACGTCCGAGTGCCGGAAGGGAGGCCTGACGCAAAAGTGTTAGTCCCTCTTCGGGGCCCAGACGCTCGCCCGCGACCGCTTTCTCCAAGATCTTGTCGACGTTCATGGCACCACGACTTCCGAAGGATGGGGAACCCAGCCGGCCGGAGCGAAACCTTCGCGCACGGCCAAATCATAAAAGTATTGCAAGCCCGACCACTCGTCCGGTCCCAGTGTAAAATGCAGGTGCTCGCGCAAGTATCGCCGGCACCGCTCCAGCGGCCATCCCATCCGTTCGGCCTCCCGCGCCGCAATCGTGTCGATGGCGCGACATCCGCGGTCGCGAGCTTCCGAGAGGACGGTTTCGAGAAGCTCAGTGGGAACTCCCGGCCGAGCGACCCACATGGCGAAGACGAAGGGGAGGCCCGACCACCGGACCCACTCCTCTCCCAAGTCCCAGACCTCGGCGAAGCGGTCCTCCTCGATGTGCATGGCCCGGTCGCCGATGACCAAGACGGCGTCCGCTTCGACCTCTTCCAGTGGCTGACCAATCGGAAAGGACTTCAGTTCGGGCGTCACCCCCAGCCGCTCTTTCAGCAGAATCCGAGCCAGCGCGATGCTCGTGCGGCTCCCTTCGTCCAAAGCCAGCGACTCGATCTGGGCCAGCGGGCGGTGTCCGACGATCTTGACGCTCAGCACGGGACCTCGGCAACCGATGCACGCGTTGGAAACGATGCGGTAGCCGGGCGTCCGCCAGTAAGCGATCGACGGAATCAGAGCGACATCGAGCGTTCCTTCCTCGAGCCGGTCGGCGAGTCGGCTGGGCAGGTCCAACTCGAGCCGCCAGTGATCGCTCTCGGAATCCAGCCCATCAATGAGCGGCTTCGTGTTCAGGTACGAGACCGCTCCGATTCTCAGCCGTTCGTCTTGAGCCACTCTGTTTCCTCGTTTTGCTGAAAACCAAGCTCGCGCCGTCCTTCCTCTTTCCCCCGCCGAGTACCGGCGGAAAACAGGCTCGGCCATCCATATGGGAGGCGATTATAACCGCCGAATGCGGCGGACCGCAGGGCCCTTGCACCGCTGGAGTCGGGATAGCTGAGTTCCAACCCCGTTGCCGGTGGGAGGCTGGTCCAGTGTAATGGTGACTCTTGCCGAGCCGACCGGAACGGGCGGGGCTGGACTTCCAAGCCCACGGGCAGCCCGATGACCGCGTCCCTCGGCACCTTGCAAAGAACCGCGGACCAGCCGCGCCGATTAACGATTGCCGGGATGTCCCCACCGATTCTGCGCGTCCATTGATGCAAGCCACGCATGCCAATGTCGGCTTCCGCCTTCACGACGTGGCCGCGTCGCGCCCCGAGCAAGCCGCCGTCGTCGAACTCGGGTCGGCTCGATCGGCCACCCAAGCTCGCATGATCACGTTCGCTCAACTGGAGCGCGACAGCGAGCGTCTGGCGGCCGGGCTCCGGGCAATGGGAATTCCCGCAGGAAGCCGACTCGTGCTGGCCGTCCCACCCGGCATCGACTTCGTCTCGACCGTCGTCGCCATGTTGAAGGCTCGACTCGTCATGGTCCTCATCGATCCGGGCATGCCGCGCGAGCACCTCCTCACCTGCCTATCCGAAGCAGAGCCGGACGGCTTCATTGCCCCACCCAAGCTGCAACTGGCGCGGTGGTGGCTACGTCGGCGGTTTCCTCGAAGTCGGTATCATGTCGTGGCCGGTCCGACCTGGTGTCCTGGAGTCGCGACGCTGGATCGTCTCCGCCGCAGCGAGGCCTCCCTTCCCGACGAAACGTGTTCACTCGACGATCAAGCAGCCATCATTTTCACAACGGGCAGCACCGGGCCTCCCAAGGGCGTCCGCTACGACCATCGCCAGTTCGCCCGGCAGATCGATGAGATCCGAGAACGGTTCGGGCTCAAGCCGGGAAGGACCGACCTGGCCGCCTTTCCCCTTTTCGGTCTTTTCAACTGCATGATGGGGACGACGACCCTCTTTCCGGCGATGGACTACACGCGGCCTGCCGAAGCGGACCCGGCCCACATCGTGGAGGCGATTCGAGAGTGGAAGGTCACTCAGTCGTTTGGATCACCGGCGTTCTGGAATACGGTCGCGTCCTACGTCGATCGCAAAGAGATCGATCTGGCTCCTTTGAAGCACGTCTTTTCCGCGGGCGCTCCCGTCCCCGTCCACGTGCTCGAACGTATTGTGCCTCGGCTTGCCGACGGAGGCGATGTGTGGACACCGTACGGAGCTACCGAAGCCTTGCCGGTGGCCGCCATTTCCGGTCGAGAGATCCTGGGAGAAACAGCGGCGTTGACACGAGTCGGCAAGGGGACGTGCGTGGGAACTCGGTTTCCCGGCATTGATTGGAAAGTGATCGAGATTCGCGACGACCCGATCGAGCAACTCGAGGATGCTCGCGAAGTCGAGCAAGGTCAGATCGGGGAGCTCATCGTGCGCGGCGACGTCGTGACGCGAGAATATGTGACACGCGTGGAGGCCAATGCCCTGCACAAGATCACCGATGGCCGGTCGTTTTGGCATCGGATGGGCGATGTCGGCTACTTGGACGAGCGGGAACGATTCTGGTTTTGCGGTCGCAAATCGCATCGAGTGGTGACGCGTCGCGGTACGCTCTTTACAGTGCCGTGCGAGTCGATTTTCAACAATCACCCGCGCGTCTACCGCTCGGCGCTCGTCGGCATCGGCCAAAGGCCCGATCAGCGTCCGGTCGTGATCGTTGAGCCGTGGCCCGGAAAGGCACCTGCCGGTGAGGACGACTGGCAACAGTTGCGCAACGAGCTGCGGGCGTTGGCCGAGTCCCATGAATCGACTCAGGGCATCGTCGACTTCTACTGGCGCCCGACATTGCCGACCGATATCCGGCACAACGCGAAGATTTTTCGCGAGAAGCTCGTGACGTGGGTCGAGCAACAAAAGTCGAGCTAAATCACCGTGCGCGGTTCTCGGACGAAAGGAGGAGTTTTGACGAAGCCTGTTGGGGTAGCGTGGCCGTGAAAGCAGCTAATCATAGTATTCAAGAACAACGTTCCCCGAGTTGGGAGGGCGAGGCTCCTGCCGAGCCGGAATCCTCGTCTTGTATGCTGGACGAACCCGCAATCGTCCGTCCTGACACCGGCCATCTGTGACTTGCAAGTCCGTGTCTACGGTGCCGTAGTAGTCCCTTTTCCGGCTCGGCAGGAGCCTCGCCCTCCCAGTCTACGTCTTCGTCCATGTTAGAGTCGCCACCATGCGGCATAGGGGTGCCAATGTCTCACAATCGCGCACGGTGATTTAGCCGAATGGGCGGCGACTCATGTCGAGGCCATCGTTTCGGCGAGTTCTTCGGGTGACATGTCTTCGGCGGGAATCCGTCGAAGTTCGGCAAAGGCGCGAAACCAAGTCTCCTGCCGGCGTGCAAAGCGACGCGTGCGCGTCTGCACGGCGCGGATGGTTTCCTCGAGCGTGAGGTTCCCCTCGAGATGGGAAAGAATCTCGCGATAGCCAACCGCCTGGGAGGCGGTCTTTCCGAGCTGTCCGTATTTCTCGAGCAGAGCGCGCACTTCGTCGACAAAACCTCGCTCGAACATCTTGCGGACTCGTGTGTTGATGCGCTCGTGAAGACGCTCGCGCGGCCACTGGAGTGCGAAGACATGTTGCGGCGGTTCTTCCGGTGGTTCGTCGAAGTGCCGTTGCCGATGGCTGATCGGGAGTCCGGTGGCGTGGAAGACTTCGAGGGCTCGGATGAGCCGCTTCGTGTCGTGCGGATGGATGCGGGAAGCGGCCAGAGGATCGACAAGTTCCAAGCGAGCGTGCAGAGCTTCCGGGCCATACTTTTCGACTTCGGCCATGACTTCGGCGCGAAACGCGGGCGAAGGAGGCGGCCCCTGGTCGATGCCTCGCAAAAGAGCCTTCAAGTAGAGCGGCGTCCCACCGACGAATAGCGCGCGTTTCCCTCGCTGGCGGATCGACTCGACAACTTCCGATGCGGCTTCCAGGTACTGGGAAATGCTGAACTCTTCGGTCGGCGAGACCAGATCGAGCAGGTGATGAGGGATGGCGGCTCGCTGCTCGGGCGTCGGTTTGTCCGTCCCGATGTCCATGTCGCGATAGACGGTCATCGAATCCATCACGACGATTTCGGCATCGATTCGCTTGGCCAGAGCGATCCCGGCAGCCGTCTTGCCGCTGGCGGTCGGTCCCGTGAGGAACCAACACTCGCGAAACTGGCTCGGGTCGATCTCGCGGTCGTTCATCCGGATCGAAAGGCACTACAAAAAGGGAGTGGAAGTTGACGGCTGGCCGGTTGGCTCCCTACCATGGCCCCCAGAGCGTGCGGGGCCGGGACCGCCGGGCCAGGTAAGCACAGGTCCAACGATAGGAGTCCGACCGTGGTTGGGGAAGACGGTGTTTTGCATCGACTGATGGCGGTGATCCGCGATCGCAAAGGCGCCTCGCCCGACGAGTCGTACACGGCTCGACTCCTGGCAGGAGGATTGCCAAAAATCGGCGCCAAGGTGACCGAGGAAGCTGCTGAAGTCGTCGAAGCAGCCGGTGAGTCGGGCGATCCGGGAAGGGAGCACACGATCTACGAGGCGGCCGATTTGCTCTACCATCTGTGGGTGCTGTTAGCGTGGCGTGACATCGAGTTGTCCGAAGTCGAATCAGAACTGGCCCGGCGCTTCGGCGTTTCGGGTCTGGAGGAAAAAGCGTCGCGGCAGAAGCAGCCGAAAAGCGACGATGGCCCTGAGAAACTCAGGCCCGAATAGGAAGGCGACGATGAGCAATTTGCGGATCGGGATTCCCAGCAAAGGGAGACTTTCCGAACACGCCGAGGAACTGTTGCAACAGGCGGGCTTGCGGTTTCGGCGCCCTCCCCGTTCCCTCTTCGCGAAAGTCGCCGATCTGCCGGTCGACATCACCTTCCTTCGGACCGATGACATCCCCGTGTTGTGTGCAGAGGGAGCCATTGATCTGGGAATCACCGGCAGCGATTTGGTGGCGGAAGCAGGCGTCGACGTCCTCGAGCGCATGCGGCTGGGCGTCGGCCGCTGCCGTCTGGCCGTCTGTGTTCCCCAACAGGCTGACACCAACGACGTCCGACAGCTCGATGGACATCGCGTCGCCACTAGTTTTCCTCGCGTGACCGAGGCCTACTTTCAGGACCATGGCTGTCAAGTGCACCTCGTTCCTTTGAGCGGCTCGGTGGAGATCATGGTGACGCTGGGCGTTGCCGACGCCATCGTCGACCTCGTGGAGACCGGCAGTACGTTGGCCTCCAACGGTCTGCGGATCCTGTCCGAAATCGGGAGCTATGAAACGGTGCTGATTCAGAATCGCGAGCGGTCTCGGGCCGACATCGCCGACCGCGTCATCCGGCGGCTCGAAGGAGTCGTCATCGCTCGCGACTATTCTCTCCTGGAGTACAATGTGCCTCGAGCCAAGCTGGCGGAAGCCGAACGCATCACTCCTGGCTTCAAGTCCCCCACGGTTACTTCGTTGGAAGACGAGGCGTGGTGTGCGGTGCGCGTGATGGTGCGACGTAAAGATGTCATCGCTGCGATGGAGGAACTCGAGTCGCTCGGTGCGACGGCCATCCTGGAAACTCCCATCGCCAATTGTCGTTTCGGGCGATCCGAACCGGCAGGCGGTTCTTGACGACTCGAAATAGCCGTCCCCAAACTTCCGTCCAAGAGCAACACGCCCGAAGATGGGAATAACGCCGGCGGGATTTGTTACACGCATTAGTACCTTTCGGAAGCTCGCCTCGATGAATGAACACGAAACTCGGCTCCGACGCTATCAAGAGGCACTCGAGTTTGCCGAACGGCAGGTCGCTGCGCTGATCGAACGGCATCCTGACTTCTTCCCCATCTATACGGTGGATGGTCGCTGGCATCACGAAGGCGAGTTATGGACCGACTGGACGGGCGGCTTCCTCGCCGGCATGATGTGGCAGTTTCATCGCCGGACCGGCGATGTGCGGTGGCGGCAGCATGCCGAGCACTACTCGAAGCTGCTCGAACACCGACAACACGACCGCGACGTGCACGACTTGGGCTTCATTTTCCTCAATACTTATCTGCCTTGGTACGAACTGACGGGCGACTCGGCGCTCAACGATGTGCTGATCCAAGCGGGGCGCACGTTGGCAATGCGCTTTCAACCCAAAGGACGCTACCTCTGCAGCTTCGTGGGGCCTCAGTCGCTTTTCATCGACATCATGATGAACGTGCCGCTCATCTTCTATGCAGCCAACGAGACGCTCGATCAAGACCTCGCCCGTATCGCCCTCGCGCACTGCCGCACGACGCGGGACTACCTGGTTCGGGAAGATGGCTCAACCGCCCACGAGGGAATCTTCGATCTGGAGACCGGAAAGTTCCTTCGTCAATCGACCCATCAAGGGATCTCGGCTGACTCCCGTTGGGCTCGAGGACTTGCGTGGTCGCTCTACGGCTACAGCCGCGTCTACGGCCTGACCGACATCGGCGAGATGCGAGATGTTTCCGAACGGAACGCGGCGTTCTGGATCGCTCATCTCCCCGAGGATCGCGTACCGTGGTGGGACTTCGATGCGGACACGACTCAGCCTCCTCCGTGGGGAGCCCAGAAGGACTCGTCTGCCGCTGCCATCGCCGCCAGCGGGCTTTGGGATCTGGCGAGCCAGACCGACTCTCCAGCACGAGCCATCGCCTATCGCACGACCGCCCTGGCCATGCTGGATCAGTTGGTGACCGAAGAGTACTTGGCGACCGATACTCCCGGCTGGGAAGGAATCCTCAAGCATGGCGTCTACCACACCGCCAAGCAACTTGGTGTTGACGAATCGGTGATGTGGGGAGAGTATTTCTTCGTGGAGGCGCTGACGAAGGTCATCATGGACGCTCCCGAGGACACTTCGAGCTGAACGGCCGTGTTGAGCCGGACTGCCTGGTTTTCCCGTCTTTCCTAGCCGCATGCTATGACGTCGATCGAACGCAATCCGACTCGCCCGGTTCGCATCGGCACCGTCACGATTGGGGCCGGTCATCCGATCGCCGTGCAGAGCATGACGGCGACGAAGACGGTCGATGTCGACGCCACGGTTCAACAGGTGCAGGACCTGGCAATGGCGGGGGCGGACGTCGTTCGCATCGCGGTCGACAGTGAGCGGGACGCCGAAGCGCTCATCGAAATCCGAAAACGCACCCACGCGAACCTCTCGGTCGATCTCCAAGAAAACTACCGCCTGGCTGCTCGCGTGGCTCCTCACGTCGACAAGATCCGCTACAACCCGGGGCACCTCTATCACCATGAGCGATCGAAGCCATGGCAGGAGAAAGTGCGCTTCCTGGTCGACGTGGCGGGCGAGCATGACTGTGCGATGCGGATCGGGGTCAATTGCGGCAGCATCGACCCGGAGAAGAAGCATCTGTTCGAGGAAGGAGACACGGTTGGCCCGATGGTCGCCAGCGCCTTGGAGCACTGCGAGTGGGTCGACCGACTGGGCTTTCATCGCTACTGCGTGTCGCTCAAGGACTCCGACCCGCAACTGGTGATCGAGGCGAATCGGCGGTTCGCCGAAGAGCGACCGGACGTGCCGCTGCATCTGGGTGTCACCGAAGCGGGGATGCCTCCCGAAGGGATCATCAAGACGCGGATCGCCTTCGAGCAACTGATCGGGCGGGGAATTGGGGACACCGTCCGGGTTTCACTGACGGTTCCCAATCCTCGAAAACCCGAGGAAATCGAGGCGGCTCGTCAGATTCTCGCCGACATCGCGGCCGGACGTGTGCGCACCG
>WFWZ01000404.1 GCA_015490875.1 Planctomycetaceae bacterium | reverse complement strand
CGCATCGTAGACGTACGTCGTGTCGGCCACGCGCTGCGGATCGGCGAGTCCTTCGAAGCGAGCCAGCGAGGTGAGTTGCCCGGCCGCGTCGTAGGCCAGTTCGATCCGTTTGGGGAGAACCCCGGTTCCCGACTGTTCGATCACGGTCGGCCGGTCGGCCGGATCGAAGGACGTCGACGTGACGAAGTCATCGTCTTGGCCGATTTGAGCAGCTAGTTCCGTTCGGTTGCCGACGGCGTCGTAGCTGCGGGAGAGGACGACCTGGGAGGGGAGCCCGTCGAGGGCGTGCGTCTCGGAGGCGACTCGGCCCAGCGCGTCCCAGGTGTAGGTGAGCGTGGCGGCCGGATCGGAGGCGGAGACGAGTCGGCCGGTTGCATCGTATTGGAAGGTGAGGACCCGGCCGTCGCCCCATGTTTCCGTTGTCTTGCGCCGGAGAGGGTCGTAGGCATAGTCGATGACGCGGCCGTTGCGGTCGGTCTTCTGCACGAGGTTGCCGACCGGGTCGTAGGCGAACGTGCGCGCATCCCCTTTGGCGTTCGTATCGGTCAGAACGCGCCCGAGGGGATCGTATGTCCAGGTCGTCGTGTTGCCGACCGGATCGGTCAACGAGAGGCGATTGCCGACGGCGATAGGTCATATTGTGGACATGGGGCGCACGGGCGGACCGGCCTGTGATTCATGCATGCAGGCGAGCGGGCGAACAACGCGGGAACGGGCGGCAACGCTTTCCGCGCCCGCGGCAAGAATCGAGACCCCGTCCTGAGTTCCGCCGCCGTGGTGACCGCGCTCAATTGGAGACCGGATTCGACGGCTTATTCGTTCGAGCCAACGAATTCCTCGTGATCGACCATCATACACTCCGTCGCCCATGCTTCAAGCGAATCAAAGATTCGCGTGTCGGGCCACTTCGTGTCCTCTTCCGGCTCGCCGCTCCATGTGAGGTGGACAACGGCGTAGCCGTTGCTCCCATTCTCAATCTTGAACAGCACGTCATCAGAATCCGTTCGCTGCGCAATGGCTTTGACTTGGACTCGCCATAGCTTGTGACCTTCGGTCACCTCGCGCTCGAGTTCTTTCACAAGATTGTCTGCAAACTGTCCTGTTGCATTCCACGGCGGCAGAAATTCGATCGCTTCGCTCATCGGTAGTTCCTAGCTTCCTGGCAGACGCGGTATGTTTGGAGTTCCTGTCGGCGGCAATGGCGGCCTCTGATTCCCCGTGCGATGAAGAAGCGCCTCACCCCATGTGCGCGCATCGCCGAACCGACCTAGCATCGACTCAGGAAGCGGATCAGACATTTGTCTGATCTTCACCCGAACTTCCTTGATGCCAAGTTCACGCGCAATAGCGATGCGCGTGTTGTCAATGGTTACGATTCCATCTGGAGTTCGGACGGCATCAACGGCAGGGCCATTCCAACCGCCCTTCATCGACTCGCGTAGTTGTGCAGCCCGGCCACGACCGCCAGCCGTAGTTTGAGAGAACCTAATGTCGTGCGGATCAAGTTTGCCGAACTGACCGGTGAATCCACCCTTTGGGGCGACAAATTACTCCGCTAATTCAGAGCATGCTCCTTTACTTGTTTCACGAGTTGGTAATGTCTGCTGTCAGCAGGTGGATTGCTGATTGTCAAAGTGTGCTGTCGCTCTCTTGTTCCCCAAGCTACACGATATACAACGCCGTCGCGCACGTGTCCTGAGTAGTTCTTTAACTGGTTGAATTCGCTAAGCTGCACGACCATCTTTTCGACGCATGCCCTGCCACCTTCAATGGGAATTGCGCTCTCCGATGCCGATTGAGATGCGCCATAGCTCTCGTGCACCTTCCTGAAAAACTCACCAGAATTCGTTTTCCACCACATCAACGTAGTCACTCCGCCATAAGGAAAGCCGGTCTCCTCCAGAACAATCGCTTTTTCCGCATTTTCTTCTTCTTGGAACAACGTTATGAGAGGGCAGCTTTTGGGCTGTCCACCCAAAAAGATTCTTGCAATACGTTCGAGGATAGTCATCATTCGGCATCCCCAAACAAGAAGCCACCAAGCTCGTACGCACCATATCCAAACAGTCCCAACCCAGTTGCTCCAATTCCAAGCTCAGTAAAGAAAGCGCGTGGTGTAACGACGGTCTCAAAACGGGTGCCTCGGCGAACAGCGTAAGCCCCATTAAAGGCATGACGCCACCCTTGTCGCAGGCTTCCAGAAGCAATGCCTTCGGCAAGAATCTCCTCTGCAGCGTTGAAAAAAGCACTATTGTTGTACGCCCCAACACCCGCACGTTGTCGCAACGCAGCCAACGGTGCGTCATCCGCCACTGACAAGAATGAATGAACACCTTCATGGCGAAGTGTCGCCGCCTGCTGAGCCCGTGTCAGTCCGGGCCGCAAAAAGACGTCACCGTTGGCGGTTGTGTAACCTAGCGTGTTCGTACCGGTCAGCGACGGATCAGTTTTAGGTAGTCGTAGTTGTCTCGTTGTTCCCCTTGGTGCCTGAAAATCCTTGAAGGGAAGGCCGGTGTCGAATTGGCTAACGACTTGCCCACTGGGCAAGACGTCGACTTGGGTAACGGCATCGGCTGCTGTTACCTGGGCGGTACTTGTGGCCGGTACCTCCACTTTACCAGCGGCCGCGGCCGAGTCAACGGCGGCGTCGGCCTTTCTGGCAGCCACGGTGGCGTCATTCGCCGCTTCGGCTGCCTCGTCGACCGCCGACGTCGCCTTTCGGACTTTCCTCAGCGTCCCGGTAAAGTCGCCCGCCGTGGCGAAACCGGCTGCCAGCACTTGCACGGAGTTCTCCAACGTGACGCCGTTCTCGACCATGTCGGCCACGCCACGGCCACCCTGGACGACGTTCTGCGCCGCTTCCCCAACGCGAATCGCATACGACCCGTACTTCGCCGCCTTCGT
>WFWZ01000403.1 GCA_015490875.1 Planctomycetaceae bacterium | reverse complement strand
CGTTCTTTCGATCGAGGGAGCGGCCATCTGGGAGCGAGACGGCAAGGTCGAGCTTCTGGTATCTTCCGAAAAGTCCAACCGTCGCTACGTGCCCGAGGTGGCTCGATTCCAGAAACCGGGTACCGGCGTCTGGACCGTCGACCGGATCGTCGCGGACAGCCTGGAAGAACTAGCCAGCGCTCCTGTGGAACCTCTCGTGAGCTCCCCTTTGCCGGAAATCTGTCACGTCAAAGATCCGTTCCTCTATCACGGCACCGATGGGACGACCTGGTTGGGACTGTGCACGCATCCGTTCAATTGGAGTAGCTCCAATTCGATCGTCGTTCCTTATTACCGCAAAGGTCTGTTGCCCTTGCAGCCGCTCGAGCCCGATGCGTGTCTCCGCCGAGGTCTGACCTGGGACGTCGCCATCACCCGTCTGACGGCGATCGTCGATCTACCACTGCGATCTGCCAGTGGCGAAACGCGGCAACTGGTGTTTTACGACGGGGGCGAGTGCGTCCGGCCCCTCGAGCCTCACGCGGCCGCCGTCCGCCGGCCGCGCGGCTACTCCTGCGAAGAACTCGGAGGCCTCGGATACCTGACCGGCGGCGACCCGACGACGTTCCGCCGGGTCAGCCGCTGGTTTCCCGAGTTCATCAGTCCTCACGGGACCGGTTGCAGTCGCTACGTCGATGCCCTGGCCACCGACGCCTATTGGTACGCCACGTGGCAGCAGTCTCAGCCGGATCAGTCCCAGCCGCTGGTCTGTCACGCTGTACCAACCGATGAAATCCACGCCGCGCTCAAAACGTGACGATCGTCCCGGAATTCCCTACGTTATCCTTCCACGTGGCAAAGGGATTCTGTCCCGGATGGAATTCGATCACGCCGGCTGGACCGCCCGACGTCAGCCAGACCCAGCGGCGAGGATCATTGGTGGGAATGGCGGCGAACGGCAGCACGTTCAGCCCGTCGGTCCACACTCCGATCACGGCGGGAACTCCCAGGAAGTTGCTCGACTGCATGTCGACCGCCAGGTAGACCGGAGCTCCTGAGGAACTCAAGAACGCCACATTGCGATCGAATCGAGGGATATCGCCGGCACGAGCCGTCTTCTCTCCGCCACTCCAGCCCCACAACACGCCTGCCAGCGCCAGCGCACACCAATTACGTGAAAATCCCCACACCACTCGTCTGGAACGCATCGAATCGTCTCCTCTTTTGAAGTAATGAATCCAACAATCGCTTTAGCGCGATCGCAGCCCACGAAGCAAGCACTCGAGCCACTCACGTCTGCGGCCTGCGTGCCGACTTCACCCGTCTATAGGCGCTCGGATCCTCGTTCTTGCGCGAGCTCGAAAAAAAATCCAAGCTCAAGGGGAACTTTTCGAATCGAGAAGGTGTCCAAGTCAGCGGCGGGCCGGACAGAGACAGAAAGGGACGCGGTCAGAAGGGGAGTGTGGGTCGGAAACAACGCCTCCCGAGACAACCGCTCCCATTCGATCAGCGATCGTTCTCGCGACAAGGAGCCGAAGTGGTGGTGAGTCTGGAGGCGCCCGCGACGCGACCGAGTCTGTTGGTGCGGCTTGGCGATGCGCGAGACGACGCCGCGTGGCAAGCGTTCGACCGCGCCTATGGACCTCTGATCTACGCCCATTGCCGTCGATGCGGACTTCAGGATGCTGATGCCGCCGAAATCTCCCAGGACGTGTTGCTTGATGTCCTGCGGGTCATCGGACGGTTCCGCTACGACCGCAAGCGGGGCACGTTTCGCGCCTACCTTGGTATGGTGACGCGCCGCCGCCTCATCCGCTTCTGGCGTCGCCGCCAACTGCAACATTCCTGGAAGCAACTGGACCAGCGGCAACTGGCCGAATGCCTCCACGACCACCGAACTCACTGGGACGAAGACGTCGATGCCCATCTGCTCGAACAGGCCATGCAGCGAGTCGAACCACGTGTCGAACCGGAGACTTGGAAAGCGTTTGTGCGCGTTTGGGTCCGCGATGAGCCGCCGGCAGACGTGGCTCGGCAATTGGAGCGGGACGTGCAGTGGGTTTACGTCGCCAAGTCTCGGATCTTGAGAAAACTCCAACAGGAAGTCGCGCATTTGATGCGCGATCTGGCACTCGAATAGACAAAGCCCCTGAACCTCTCACCCGCGTACACCGAACCGGACTGGACACGACCGTTCACCACGTCGGCACCAACGTGATGATGTGGGTTCGCAGACGGGGCTGCGGATCAAGCAGGGGAGATGATGGACTGGGAGTTGCGACTCGAGCGGGCCAAACATCGACTGCGCCAAGATGCTTCTCCCTCGGGGGATCGGCCTGATTCCCTCGAACATGCCGATTGGGGAGACGCGAGCGAAAGTCGCGATGTGGCATCACTCCTGGAAGCCGAAGGCTTCTCGGAAGTAACCCTGATCGGACGCGGCGGTTCGGGCATCGTCTTCCGAGCCGACATGCCATCGATATCGGAGCCGGTAGCCGTCAAGGTGCTCACGGGGACACGTTGGTCCCTTGCGGCGCGCGGCCGCTTTCTTCGCGAAAGCTCTCTCGCTGCAAGCATCCGCCATCCGCACCTGGTACGACTCCTCCACACCGGACTGCTCGACCAACAATGGCCCTATCTGGTGATGGAGTGGATCGACGGCCACCCCCTTTCGGCATGCCTTCACCGCGGCGGTCGCCTTCCGCCTGATCGTGCGGTCCACATCGTCCGGGACGTCGCCCGCGGCCTGGCCGAACTTCATCATCGAGGCTGGATCCACCGCGACATCAAGCCAGCCAATATTCTCTTGCGTCGCGACAGCGGCGAAGCCGTGTTGGCGGACTTTGGTCTGAGCCGCCCGGCCGAACCGGGGCACACCGTGACCTCCTCTGACACGCTGCCGGGCACGCCTCAGTATATGGCTCCCGAACATTTCCGGCCCGACTCGGAAGTGTCCGCCACGGCCGATATCTACAGTTTGGGAGTCGTGCTCTTCGAGTTGCTCACCGGGACTCCCCCTTTTCGTGGAAACTTACCCCAACTGATCGCCCAAACGCTCTACGGGCGGCCTCCTTGCGAGAAGCTGGCGTTGGCCGGGGTTTCCGAGCCTCTCGTGACGATAATCCGTCGAGCCTTGGCCCGGCGGCCGGCCGATCGATACGGCACTGCGGAGGCGATGAAAGAGGATCTCGAGGCGTGGCTGGACGGACGTCCGCTTCCTTCTTCACGAACCAAGCCCCCCATCCACCGCCGTCTTCGGCCGCTCACCATTCCCCTCACCTGCGTCCTCGCGCTCGCGTGTCTGAGTTGGACGCCGGTAGCGTCTCGTCGTCTCCGACCCGCCTTCTTGGCGCAAGGATCACCTCCGGCCACCACCAACGTCGACGCGGCACCACAAGCCGCTGTAACACTGCCGGTTTCCGACGCTCTTTCGTGGGTCCTCTATCGCCGCCAAGCCGAGGATCCCCGCCCCACGGCCCGACGGGAGATGGCGGTCCGCGCCATGCTCGGCCTCGTCCGGTCGATGGGGAATCAACTCGATCAACTCGGACCCGACCGCGCGGCCGCCGAAGCAGGACTCGCGCTGTCCCAAGGGGAACTTTACCGTCAGCTCACCATGCCCCATCTCATGGTACGCATCCGGCTCACCGGATCCCCAACCTTACCTCAGCCCACCATCCCGGCTCGCGTCGAGAAAGACGCCCGCCATCTGGTTGCTTGCGGCCAGCAGGCTCGAACATTCTACGAGCCCCTCGCGAAACGGATCGTGCCCTTCGATCCGAATGATCCGCCGGCGGTCTCCCTGCCCACCGGTCTCGACCCGAGCGAGCTTCTCCTGCTGACCGAAAGAGCCTGCGGACTTGTGGCCGAAGGACACTTGGTCCTACACGAAGACGAGCAGGCCGTCCGGGCGGCGCGCACATCGCTCTCCTGGGCTCGGCATGCCCGGCGCGTCGATCCGCACTCACCGAGCTTGCAACTCGTGGAAGCTCGAGCTTCCCTCCGCCTGGCACTGGCCCTACTGATGTGTGGAAACCTGCCATCGGCGAGAAAGCACGTCCAATCCGCGAGTGCCATCCTGTCGTCACTCCCCAAGGTGGCGCGCGACCTCCATCCCGCTCATGCCGGCGAAGTAGCCGAGGTTCTGGCGATGGAAGCGCGAGCCTGGATGGCGCTTCGCCGGCCGGCGCTTGCCGTGAAGACATGGCGCCGGTGGCAGGAACAGTCGGGGGACACGCCGAGTGGCGACGTCGATCCATCGCTTGCATTCGAGACGACGCAAGCGTGGCTCGAATGGGGAGAAGCCTGTTGGAATACCGGCCAAATCGACGAGGCGCGGACGCTTTGGCAGAAGGCTCAGCGGCAACTCGAACAACTCATCGAACAAGACGGCGACTTTGAGATTTACCGCCGTCTATTGGAGGAATCTAAGACACGCCTGAGCATGGACGAGGGAAGCGGGTAGGTTGAATCGACGGGTGACCCTTTGGGAATGAGGCAAGGGATAGGACCGCGCAAGCCGACTATCGCTTGGCGAAGGCGTCCGCCAACTCGGCCGGTGTGATCTTTCCATCCTGGTTGACGTCGGCGTGACTGTAATCGAACTTCATCTTGGTCCACTCGGACTCATCCAGGACGCCGTCGCGATTCGTGTCGTATTTTTTGATCTGAGCAACGGCGTAGCGGAGAAATTTCTTCGCGCGTCGACTTGCGGATCCGCCCGAGTCATCGCTCGAGGAATCGGAAGACGACGAGTCGGTTCCTTCTCCAGCCTCGCCGGCCAACCCGGCCACAGCGCCATTCTCCACCGCCTGGAGGCACTCCTTCGCTGTGATGATCCCATCACCGTTTCGGTCAAACGTTGCAAACTCCTTCGCGACCGCTTCAGACCACGAGCGCGAGTACTCGGCCATCGAAACCTGGCCATCCCCGTTGGCGTCTTGGCGAGTGAACCATGCCGGCAGATCGCCGGCCTCCCGTTCCGCGGGCTTTTTCATGCGGTACGACCTTCGCGTCGTATTCGTGTAGACCAGATCGTTCGTGTCGCCCGAAGATCCGCCTCGCTCGCCACCACCAGACGACCGCCGGCCGTCGCGATCGCCTCGGCTGCGTCCCGACATGCGATCGGCCATCCACTGTGACAGCTCTTCGCGCGTGATCTTATTGTCCCGGTTCGTGTCGGCTGCCGACGGATCCGTTCGAAAGTTGCTCCACTCGGACTTCTCGAGCACGCCATTGCCGTTGCTGTCGTAACGCCGCATCACGCTGTCGGTGATCATGGCGATGCGATCTCCACCGGAACCTCCTCGGAAGAATCCCCCTCGCGAAAACCCGCCTCGTGAAAATCCGCTGCGAGACATCCCACCGAACCGACTCGAACCCCGATCGCCACTGCTGCGACTGCTCCCGCTGTCGCCACGCTCTTCCCGAGCCTTTCGGCGAAGGGCATAGCGCAGTGCGAGTTCCGACTTGGTGAGTTTCCCGTCGCGATTGCGATCGGTCACCGACGGCGGGTCACTCCAACGCCCGCGAGCGATCTCCCGTTGATCGAGGATCCCATCGCGGTTGGTGTCGTACCGAGCCAACGTGCGCTCGGCATTGCGGAGATCCTCTTCGGTCACCTTGACGTTGAATTTTTCATCGGACACGCCGAAGCCGAGTACCGGCTGAGGTTCTTCCTCGATTTCAAAACCCGGCACGAGCGGCTCGTCTTCGGGAATGCTGCCGCCTCGAGAAAAGCGGGACGAACGATCGCGACTGAATCCGCCACGCGACTCCATCCGCCGGCGGATGGCTTCCCCGAGCGACTCGATCCGCAGCGGCCTCCGGCTTCGCACAATATCGTCTCCCAGGAACCGCCGGAGAAAATCGCCGCCGCGGCCCTGCATCTCCTCCGGTTCGAGCATGCCGTTTCCGTTCCGGTCCATCCGTCGCAGAATGAACGTGGGGTCGAAGTCCCGGGACCGATCGAACGGTGGCTGGCTCCGGCCGGTCGACTGGCTGCCGATCCAGGCCACGACGACTCCGAGAACGAAACGGCCGAAGGCCCTTGACCAGGGGGTTCGATCTACCATCGCCATCCACTCGCTGCACGTGCCAGGTTGGGAAAAAAGGCCCACAAGAGCTCCACCGTCCATTATATCAAAGCGCACCGGTCGCGCCTGGGAGATGAAACCCCGTCTGCCGGCCCGAGTATCGGGAAAAAAAGGGCCGGGGCCCGGTGGAGCACGAAGGTACCTGTTCTTGTCAGGCTGGAAATTCTGACCTACGTACGATCAAAACCGCAAGAAGACGGTTTCCCTTCAATCAGCCGCGAAGCGCCGGCATGCAATAGCTGTGGGCGCGAGCCCACAGAATCCTCGCGCAAAGACGCCAAGACGCAAAGGAGGAATTACGGGGCGAGCAAAAGATGGGGACGGACCACCAATACGCGTTCCATCCTCATTCGACAAAAACCTCTCTGCGCTCTTTGCGGCTCTGCGAGAGATCTTCTGTCAGGCTGGAAAGCCTGACCTACGTACGGTCGAAACCGCAAAGAGGCGGCATCTCTTCGGCCAGCCGCGAAGCGGCGGCACGCAATAGCTGTGGGCGTCAGCCCATAGAATCCTTGGGCAACGTTGCTACGCCCGGCGGTTGAGGGTGTGGTTTTTTGCGAAAACGGCTGCAAACCCCATCCATTGCATGGATACACCGTCTGGCCGCCGAAGGACATCACGGGAGCGTGGGCGCCATTGTCCCCGCCAGTAGGTGAGCACCGATTTTTGCCCCCATTCTTGTACGGGTCTAGCTCGCCCCGTCCTCTTCGCGTTTTCTAGATCGGTTCCATGCCTGGAATGTACTTCACTGACCTGAATGCGTTCTTCACCGCGGTCAATACGTCAACGCGATCTGACATTACGTCGTAAGCCCCGCTATCGACTGCAGAAATCACAATCCATGGCACGTCGGAATCAGCTTCAAACGCACTGAACTTTCCATCAATTACTTGAGATACCGCTGAAGCCAGTTGCACGAGTTCGTCGCCGGGAATGATCGCAGAAGCGTCTGCCAACTCTTGCAGCCTCTCGGCTGCAGCCGAACCCATCGCTTCAACACCTTCAATTCGCCAGCGGCTCTTGATAGCCGAGCTACCGAGGACTCTGAGAATATCTCGCAGATCAATTGCGAGTCCACCTCGCTCGTCCATGTCTGTAATCGTCACGCCGAACATTAGGAACTTCCATCCAGTGGTTCTGGTCCAAGCCTCCGGTATCCGCTTTGTGGTCCGACACGGGTATCATTTACTTCAAAACGATGTTGATGTGGGGGACCGGGATGGCCAGGTCTGGGAGTCCCATTGGGGAACGTTGGATTCGTCAAATCGACGTCCCGAACCAGATTTCCATCAGCATCAAACTCACGCAGTTGATAGATCCGGTTGTTGACGGTGTCGTAACGAACGCGGGAGTGGGCACCGGTTGCCGCAGGATCGGGCATATGAGAAAGGCGAGCAGGTTGCTGTCCATCGACAACCAGCGTTCCATCGCTGTAAATCGAACGATAAACTGGCCCTCCCTCTCGTGCAGCACCCCCTCCAGGCACGTCTACTCTACCAGCGGCTGCGGCCGAGTCAACGGCGGCGTCGGCCTTCCTGGCAGCCGCAGTGGCGTCATTCGCCGCTTCGGCTGCCTCGTCGACCGCCGACGTCGCCTTTCGGACTTTCCTCAACGTCCCGGCAAAGTCGCCAACCGTGGCGAAACCGGCTGCCAGCACTTGCACGGAGTTCTCCAACGTGACGCCGTTCTCGACCATGTCGGCCACGCCACGGCCACCCTGGACGACGTTCTGCGCCGCTTCCCCAACGCGAATCGCATACGACCCGTACTTCGCCGCCTTCGT
>WFWZ01000402.1 GCA_015490875.1 Planctomycetaceae bacterium | reverse complement strand
ATCCAGATCGCATACAGTGATTTTCGAGGGGGGCCGGCTCAGATCGCCGACTGTGCGGATTTGCGCCCCGACTTTCTGAAGTTGAGCGGTTCGCTTTCTCAAGACGTCGGTCGCAGCAGCGGCGGCCAGCGACAGTTGCAGTTGATCATCCGTGCGGCTCAGGAAATCGGAACGGAGGTCATCGCTACCAACGTCGTCGATCAGAACGACGCCGATACGGTTTACGAGTTGGGCTGTCGGTTCGCCCAGGGACCTGCGTTTGGATCCCTGACGGGACGAAAGGAATTCGATTGGAACGGGGCGAAATGCGAAGTCTAATCCAGAAGTGAAGGAACCGACGTGACGATCACGACGGAGACATCTCAAGAACCGATTCCCGGATACCGGATACTCGAGCGGATCGGCGCAGGCGGGTACGGCGAAGTCTGGAAGGCGGAAGCGCCGGGCGGACTGGTCAAAGCGTTGAAGTTCGTCTACGGGCGACTCGAAGAGGACCGCGCGGCACGCGAACTGAAGTCGCTGGAACGCATCAAAGACGTCCGCCATCCTTTTCTCTTGTCTCTGGAACGCATCGAAATCGCCGACGGCCGGCTCATCATCGTGACGGAGCTTGCCGAAGGGAGTCTGAAAGATCGCTTCGACCAGTGCAAGAAGGAGGGACGTTGCGGAATCGATCGCGAAGAGCTGTTGACGTACATGCGCGATGCCGCGGATGTGCTGGATTACATGCTTGAGCAGCACTCGTTGCAACATCTGGATATCAAGCCTGAGAATCTGCTTCTGGTGGGCGGCCGGATCAAGGTGGCCGACTTCGGGCTGGTGAAGAAACTACAGGACGTCACGGCGTCGTTGCTCGGCGGATTGACGCCGTTGTATGCTCCGCCCGAATTGTTCGAAGGAGCGCCCAGCGCGCGGAGCGATCAATACAGTCTGGCGATCGTCTACGTAGAAATGCTGACGGGAACCCTCCCGTTCTCCGGACGCACCGCTGGTCAGTTAGCCAAGCAACACTTGCACGCGGCTCCTAAACTTGGGTCGCTGCCACCGGCAGAGCAGGCTGTCGTGCGCCAGGCACTCGCGAAGCGTCCCGAAGACCGTTTCGCCAGTTGTCGGGAGTTCATCGAAGCTCTTGTCGAGGCGCCACGTAGAGAGGTGGACTCGGGCAGAGACGCACCGAGGCGCGGCGGGGCTCCGGGAAGTGCCGCAACGGTGTCACGATCGTCGGCACCGCGCCGGGCAGCGTCTTCGCGAGAGGTTTCTCAGACCGGCATCGGTGCGCCGCGGCGCCGCGTGCCGAGAGTTTCCGAGCGTCCTTGTCGAGACGGTGGACCCGTCGAGGTTCTCGAGGAGGCAATGACACTCGAACCGACGGTTTGGGTGGGCATTGGAGGAACCGGTTGCCGGGTCGTGCGCCGCCTCCAGGAGGCATTGGAGGATCATCTTCCGGTCTCGCTCAATGAGGTTCCCGCCTGGCAGTTTCTGTGGGTCGATTCGGATGTTCAGGACCTGGTTCGCACCACGGCATCTGCCGAAGCTCCTCATGCGGCGATGGACCCGACGCTCCCAATTCCCTTGAAACGCACGCAAGACTACAAGGCTCGGGCGTCGTCTACAATGAGCTGGCTCAGTCGGCGGTGGCTTTATCACATCCCCAAGGTTCCCGCGACCAACGGCCTTCGACCGTTGGGTTGTTTGGCGTTCGTGGACCACCGGGAGACGTTTGTGGAACGCCTGACAGCGTTGTGGCACCATGTGTGTTCGGAGGAGGCTCGCCAGAGGAGCGCCGAAGCTACCGGTTGGACGTCCTCCTCAAGTTCCGGACGGGTCGTACTTGTGGTTGGCCTTGGTGGAGGTACAGGTGGAGGAGCGCTCGTCGAAGCGGCACGTGCGGCACGGGAAGTCATCGTCGCAAGCGGCCACGAGGGTGTGTGTTCCGCCGTGCTGCTCCACGCGACACCGCGAAGTCCTCAGGACCGTGAGTTGGCTTTGGTGAGCAGTTATGCGACGATCGTCGAGATCCATCATGCTCAGGAGCGTGCTGGCGACGATCCCCTTTTCCAAGACATCGATCTTTGCTACCTCGGAGATCAGCTCGGCGAGACAGCGTACGAAGCGGCCATGGACCGCGTGGCTGAGGAGCTGGCCTTGGAGTCAGCCACGAGTGTGTCGCTGCTCCGCAAGAAGATCGCATCAAGAAAACGGTCGACGGCATCTGTTGGCTCCCATTGCCTCCGGGTCCACGGGCATGTGGTGATCGGTGCTCGGCGAGGCCCCTGGCTGGATCGTGCGGTTCGAGAGCTCGCCGGTGCGCTCGTCGAACATTGGTTGACGGGCGAGTGGCCACTTCCAGAAAAAGATGTGTCGATCCGGGAACGCGTGACATGCACGTCGGCTCCCCTTACGTCGACGCGCTGCCGGACGAGCGGCTTGGATGAGGTGCGAGAACACTTAGTCGGGTTCCTTGAGGAACTGAATCTGGATGCCGAGGCGGCTCTTGCGTATGTCGATACGTGGTGCGAGACCGCCCTGACCGAACCGGTGGCCGACTTCTTGGTTCGGGAGGTCCAACGCCTCCAGCCCGAAACCCACGGGGAACAGGCCTTCGGGGAGTGGGTCCGGCAGGTGGAAGGACTGCTCGAGCGACTACTTGGATCGGAGGAGGCGACAGGTCCCAGCGCCCTTTCCCAAGATCCCGGCGTCTTGGAACCAGTGCTGCTCAAGCGCGAACGCGAATATGTCGAGACACACCTGGCCCCGATCACGCGGCGGATGGTGGGGATGGCGTCGGACCCGGAATACTGCGTCGCCGGGGCGGATGTGGTGTTGCGTGAATTTCGAAAAGTGCTTCGCAAGTCGGCAGATGCTCTTCGAGAGAAGCTGCGAGAGCTCGAGCGGCAGTGGGAGGCCCTTCGGGCCGAGATCGCGAGGCTATGTGAACAAATGGCCGGGAAAAACGCTCGGAGCAAGACGAAGGACGGAGAAGGGGGTAGCGCAAGTGCGCACTTGCAACAATGCGTCTTGCTTCGCTGGGAGCGATTCCGTTTTCGCCGGGCATTGAGCCTTTTTGCGGAGGTCGATCGGTCGCTGGCGGCGGCTCTTGATGAGTTGGTCAACGTGTCACGCGAACTGCGAGTGATTCATGATCTCGTGGCCAGTACCGACGAAGGTGGATTTCCCGACGTGGCAAGTGACGAATACGCCATGGCTGTCCAACGCTCGCTTCAGGAAAGAAAGATCGAACTTCTCGAGGAGTTGGATCGAGCTGTCGCTGGAAGCATCCAAAAAGAGTTTCCCGATGCGACGTGGGTGGATCTCCTTCAAGACGGTTGCGCCGGCCGAGAGTTGCTGCCCGATTGGTTGCTGCAGGAAGCGAGTCGCCTGGTGATGCATGTGACCAGCGAATGCGACGTTGTGGCGCATGCAGCACCCGCCGACCGCGACGCGTTGGCCGAGCGGTTGAGCCAGTGGTACGAGGAGGCGGGAGCGGCAGCCGAAGCATGGGGAGGGGTGCGCTATCGGTATCTGATGGTGCCCGACCCCGGACGCATTCGTGCGTGGCTCGATGCCTATTATGCCTCGGAGCAGTCGTTACCGACGGTCTTGAAAGGTCGCCCCGCCGAAGTTGTTCTTGGAGTAGAAGTCGACGGAGTTTCCTTGACGCGAGCCGCCGTGCAACTTATTGAAGCTCGCGCCGATCGCGTCGAATACGCGTATCGATTGGTCACACGCAGTGATATCGAGTATCCGGCGCTACCCGATGATCGGGAATCGACCTGAGCCGGTCCCCGCGGGGGGTTGTTCCTGCCGTAGAACAGTCCTACGATGCGCCACGGTTGGACGGATTTCCAGAGCCGAGGCGTCGTGATGGAATTACTGCTCTTTAGTGATCTACACCGAGACCGCGATGCGGCTCGAGTACTCCTCGAAGTGGCTCAACAAGAGCCGATCGATGTGGCGGTCGGAGCCGGCGACTTCGCCAGCGTCCGGGAGGGGCTCGAAGATGTTCTCACCGTGTTGCAAGACATGCCCTGCCCGTTGGTTCTCGTTCCCGGAAACGCCGAAACAGACGAGGAACTGCGACGAGCGGTCGAGGGGTGGGATGGCGTGCACGTCCTGCACGGCCAAAGCGCCGAGATTGGAGACACTGTCTTCTTTGGACTGGGAGGTGCCGTTCCGGTGACACCCTTTGGGGCGTGGAGTTTCGATTTGGATGAAGAGACCGCCGCCGCGATGCTCGAGGCGTGTCCTCCCTCCGCCGTGCTGGTGACGCATGCGCCTCCCTTTGGCGCAGTCGATACGAGTTCGGCGGGCAAGCACTTGGGGAGTCGAGCGATTCGCGCATGTATTGAGCGGCGAAGCCCACGTCTGGCTGTTTGCGGTCACGTGCATGATTGCTGGGAGCAGGAAGCGACCATCGGTTCCACACCGGTTATCAATGCGGGACCTCGAGGTGTCCGCCGCTCCATCTCCTAGCCGAGACCCGGCAGGATCCGGGGCGGCATCGGAGTAGCCGACGGCAGCGACTTGGATAAGAGGGGAACCGGCGGCGCAATATGCCATGATCTTCTACCTGCTCATCCTGTTTATTACCGTTCCCTTCGTGGAGCTGGTGCTGCTGTTGTGGCTTGCTGATCACACGAGCTGGCAGTTGACCGTTCTCATCGTGCTCGCTACCGGCATCATCGGTTCCCTCGCGGCTCGGCGACAGGGGCTCGGCATTTGGATCCAAGTTCAGCGGCAGCTTGCGGCGGGTGAGTTGCCAGGGGCTTCGATCGTCGACGGTGTATTGGTGCTCCTCGCCGGAGCCCTCCTGATTACACCGGGACTCCTCACCGATGGCGTCGGCTTTGCGCTGCTGATTCCTTGGGTACGTAGCTACATCCGTAAGCGGCTGATGCGCGCCTTGTTGCGGCGTACCGAGTGGCGGATCGAACGTTTTGGTCCGACCGACGCGTCGTGGGGATCGGAGGCGGGGGAGACGTTCGACGGGCAAGCGGTGTCGGCTGATGAGGAGGATGGCGAGGACCTGGAGTCGGGGAGTGCGCGGTTGCCATGAGCGCGGTGTGCACAACGGCACACTTGCACTGCCGTGTACCCCAGGTCTGGCGGAAACGGAGCGCTTTCAGGGGCGAAATCCTGCGGAGAAAAACGGCAGGGGACGATGCTGGAATGGCTGGAGGCCCATTTGGCGTGCGGTTTGCACAAAGGGCGCTTGATGGACGCATCGGCTGAGAACTCGGGTCTGCGGCGTCCCGAGCGACTGGTTTCGGGGAGACCTTGACAACGGGGAGTAGGGCGAGGATGGATGCAAACAGACGAGAATTCGTACAGTGGCTGGGTGTATCGGGGATGATGGCGGCGGCCGGATGCAACCGCAGCGGTCCTTCGGACGTCGACTTGAATGAAGCAGCACTCCAGTGGCACAAGTCGGTTTGCCGATTTTGCGGAACCGGATGTGGCGTGCGTTTGGGCGTCGACAGCGGACGGCTCGTGGCGTTGCGCGGCGATCCTGAGCATCCGACGACGAAGGGGTTGGTGTGCGCGAAGGCACTCTTTTTGCCCAAGATCGTCCACTCACCCGATCGACTCACGGTTCCTCTGATTCGCAAGAAGGGAGAGCTCGTCGAGTCGACATGGGAAGAGGCGATGGATCTGGTGGCTCAGAAGTTTGCCCAGGCCATCCGGGAACAGGGGCCCGACAGCGTCGCGTATTACGGATCCGGGCAGTGCCTCTCGGAGGAGAGTTACCTGGCCAATCGCCTTTTCAAAGGAGGGATCGGAACGAACAACGTGGAGGGGAATCCACGTTTGTGCATGGCGAGTGCCGTAGGAGGGTACGTCTCGACGTACGGCAAGGATGAGCCGATGGGGTGTTATGACGACATCGAACATGCCCGCGTCTTCTTCTTGATCGGTTCGAACACGGCCGAGTGTCATCCAGTGATCTTCGACCAGATTCTGGTGAATCGGGAGAAAGGGCGAAAGGCGACGGTGATCGTCTTAGATCCTCGCAAGAGCCCGGTGCGCGATCTGGCGGACATTCATCTCGATCCGATTCCCGGTTACGATCTGCCGGTGCTACACGCGATGGCGCACGTGATCGTCAAGGAAAAACTCTACGACGCCGACTTCATCAAAGACCATGTGGCGTTCAAGACCGTCGAAGATGGCAACCCGAAAGCGGTCGACTTCGACACGTACGTAAAGTTCCTCGAAGATTTTTCTCCAGAGAAAGCAAGTGCAGCCAGCGGTGTGTCCGCCAAGGAGATCGTGCGCGCCGCTCGCATGTTCGCCGAAGGACCGACGATGTCGTTTTGGACCATGGGATTGAACCAGCGCACCAGCGGTGTTTTTGCCAACAACCTGGTTCACAATTTGCATCTGCTGACAGGTCAGATCGGCAAGCCGGGAGCCACGCCATTCTCGCTGACGGGGCAGCCCAACGCGTGTGGTGGTGTGCGCGACACCGGATCTTTGTGCCACATCTTGCCTTATGGACGAGTCGTGAAGAATCCCGAGCATCGCAAGGAGATGGAGCAACTTTGGGGAGCCGACGAAGGGAAGATCCAGCCCAAGCCTGGGCTCAACACGATCGAGTTGTTCCGGGCATTGGGGGAGGACAAGATTCGCTGCCTCTTCGTGACGACGACGAACCCTGGACATTCGCTACCCAATCTGACACCCTACCGCGACGCGATGGGAAAACCCCGTCCGAACAAACCCTTCGTTGTCGTGGCCGATATCTTCCCGACTCGTACGACGGAACTGGCGGACGTCGTATTGCCCGCTGCCATGTGGTCGGAGAAGGAAGGTGTCTTCGGCATGTCGGAGCGGCGTTACCAATTGGCAGAGAAGCTGGTGGACCCTCCGGGGAAAGCTCGAGCCGACTTCGACATCATTTTGGACCTCGCCAAGCGGCTTGAGCAGGCAGGAGTCGTGAAGGCGGGATACATCAGCGAGAAGTTCCAAACGCCGGCCGATGTTTGGGACGAGATGCGACTGGCGTCCAAGGGAACGCCCTATGACTTCATGGGGATGACGCGGGAGCGTCTGAGGAAGGAGCGGGGGATCCGTTGGCCTTGTCCGACGGAGGACCATCCGGGAACGGCTCGGCGGTTTGTGAAGGGCGAAGATCCGCTGTTGGACGAAGGCAAGTACGCCGATCCGGACGCCAAGCCGGGGGACATCCGCTTTTATGCTCAACCGGATAAGCGAGCAGTCATTTGGCTGCGCCCGGCCAAACCGCCGGCCGAGCCCGCCGATGATCAGTATCCCTATGTCCTGTCGACCGGCCGGGTCCTGGAACACTGGCACACCGGGACGATGACGCGCCGTGCTGCGGAACTCGATCGAGCTCAGCCGGAGGCATATGTCGAGGTGCATCCGGACGACGCGAAGAAACTGGGCGTGTCCAACGGCGACCGAGTTCGGATCACGTCTCGGCGCGGCTCTGCCGTCATCAAAGCACGCGTGATCGACACGCCGCGTCCGGGCATGGTGTTCGTACCGTTCCACTGGGAGGATACGCAATCGCTAATCAATCGCGTGACGATCGACGCATACGATCCCGGTTCCAAGCAACCGGAGTTCAAGATCTGTGCGGTGAAGTTGGAGAAGGCTTGATGAGGGGCGTTGAGCAGGTGGCAAGCAACGAGGGTCCGAAGAAGAGGAGTCGGTCATGCGGTGGTTGATGGGCTGTGCGACGATCGCGATCCTGGTCATGGCGAGTCTGATGGCGGCATGCCAGAAGTCCCAGTCGGCGAACGCCGATTTCGCGCCCGGGGCGTTTCCTCCAACGCTTTCGGCGACCGAGTACCATCAGCGAGCGTGGTCGCGCACCGATTGCATGACGTGCCATGAGACAGGCGTGCAGAACGCGCCGAAGATCAAGCATGTTTCGGTGCCGGACATTGCGAAGAGTTCCAAGTGCCGAACGTGTCACGTTGTGGCGGCAGCGTCGAAGTGAGGGCGCTTACGCCGGGAAGAGAAAGGCGATGGACCGGCGAGGTTTTCTCGCAACGGTAACCGCCGCCGGTGTCGGCGGTTTATGTGGCTGGGCAGGGCGTCGCAGTCTCGGTGAGACATACCGGCTGCGTCCGCCGGGGGCGGTCAGCGAGTGGCAGTTCTTGAGCCATTGCATCCGCTGCCACCATTGTGTCACGGCGTGTCCCGTCGAGGCGATTCGGGTAGCGAACGAGGCGGGACCGGCGGGAGTGGGGACGCCGATCATCGAGCCTCGCCGCCAACCCTGCGACCTCTGTGCCGGTCAGCCGACGATGCGCTGTATCGAAGCGTGTCCGACGGAAGCACTCCGTTC
>WFWZ01000401.1 GCA_015490875.1 Planctomycetaceae bacterium | reverse complement strand
GCACTGATGTCGGCGGTAGTTTGGACGAACGATTCTCCCGGCACGGGAACAATCCGCACCTGGTCGTTCAAGCTCTGCCAATGGAGCGGTATCCCCTCGATGTCTCCGTCTTCATCGTCGTCCGTTCCAAGGATGCCCAGAACAATTCCGCTCAGTGACCCGTTCGCCCCCTGTACCTGGAACTGCTGCGGTCCCGTTGTGTGGTCCTTAAGAACAATCCGTTTGTCCTCGAGTGTGGCCGAGAACAATCCCGGGGCGGCAGCGTTCAACAAGTCGATGACCGTCTGCAACGTGTCGTCGCCTGAGACTCCGTCGAAGTCGACGTCCACCGTGAAGCCGCTGCGCAACGTGATATGCAGATCGGGCAGCCCATCCGCGGTCAAGATGCCGCTGTCGGGGTCGGTCCATGTCTTGAGTGGGTTGACTCGCGCGGCGATCGTATCGAGTGTCGTTGAACCTTCGGCGGGAATACCTTCACCCAAAGGCGACAGATCGACCAGGAGTGTGAAGTTGAGCGAGTTTTCAGGCGAGAAGGATGCAGGCGGGGTCTGCGTCGTGTCGATCGTGATTTCGGAAAGACCAGCATCGGCCGCGTTCAACTCGTCCAAGGCAATGGTCGCCGAGACAACGGGCGCAATTTCTTCCAGTTGGAACGTAAACAGAAGGACCGGCGTGCCTTCCATACCGGGATAGGCTGTGGTGAAGTCCGCCGCGGTCACCACGGGGGTGGAGTTGGCGCTGTTGATCTGGGAAACGAAATCCGCGGTCGTCTCGAAGTTGGGGACTTGACTCGTGACGGGAGGACCATTGCCCTGGTCCAACGTCGTTTCGACTTCGATCGGATCGACCACTTGCTGCTGCAGCAGTGCCGGCAAGTCGATCGAGTCTCGCAAGATTGCAGCGTCTGTGAATGGCAACGGTGTCTCTAGGAGCGGAGAGTCGCCGAGCGCGTCCAGCCACGAATTGAAGGTTTTGAGGGCTCCGAGCAGGTTCGTGGCCGACAAGGAGGCGAACCCGGCCATGGCTTCCGAATGCGCCACGTCGACCGTTGGTTGCTCAAAGATATCCGTGCTGGTGATCGTAACCAGGGACGCGTCTGGCTCCGTGGAGAATCCGCCCGCTGATTCGATGGGCAGCGACAACTCGAGGATATCCGGGCCGGAAACACTGAGGTCCAGCAGGTTGACGGCAGGAGTGACTTGGAACGTGTCCAACGAGACTCCTTCGAGAGTGCCGCCATTGAAAATGCCTTCCACTTGGGACATCAGGTTGAAGGAGCCGGCCGTCACGGTAGTCGGAAGGAATCCGATACGACCATCGGCTTGAACGGGCGTCGACTCTTGTGCGTCGGGTTGCGAATCGGTCAGCCGGATTGTGAAGTCGTCGAGCAGAATGCTGCCGGCGGACAAGAGATCATGCCCGGGTGTCAGATCGACCGACAGCGTCAACTCGAAGGAGATTTCGGCCTGCACGTCGACTTCGATCGGCGACGTGAACGCGATACCGGCATCGGTCAACTTGCTGCCGAAGTCGATCGGAATGGATACCGTTTGATTGGCGTGGAACGCCAGTCGGAGCGACCGGGAGTTTGGTGTTTCAAGAACCGGGTCGACGGGATTTCCATTGGCATCTAATGAATCGGCGAAGTCGCCCGTTCCTTTCAAGTGGTCGGCGAGTCCACTCAAGGTGGGCGATGCGGTTCCGTTGAAATAGTCCACCACCGCCTGGTGGATTCGCGTTTGGAAGATCTGTTGCAAGTCCAGTACCGAAGCTGGTGATACTGGTGCGCTTCCTCCGGCCCAGGGAAGTGGGGAGGTGAGAACGGAGGAGTTCTCGATCGCAGCACCGAACGTCACCAGCGAATTGGTGGCCGCGAGCAGCACATCCTTAACCGAAGATCCGTCACCCGGGATGGCCGGTTCATCGAGTGATGGAGCGGGAGGGACCGGTGCTCGGAACCCGATGTGCAGGACATCCGGGTGACTCCCGTCGGTCGTGGCAACGTTTTTTCCCAAGGCTGCGTTGATCTGTGACACCACCGTGGCATTCGGATGGACGACCGAGTCGAGTTGAATGCCTCCGTTCTGCAAACCGGCGTCTTGGAGTTGGAGGATGAACTGCGCCTTGTCGGGGATCGATGGATCGTAGAAGTCGACTTCGAGTCCCGCTTGATGAAGCCGCCCAGGAGCATTAGGAGATCGAAGGGACGCCGATCCGCTTCCGTCGAGTGTGCTCAGGGCGGTGATGAGCAGGCCGGGGTCGCCGTCTTGAGCTCGCTGTTGAGCCACCTCCGTGATCGTGTCGATCAGCCAGCTCGCAGCGAACCGTTCCGGCTGCGCCGTGAGCCCTGTGCGCTCTCCCGTTCCTGGATCGATACCCGGCAGGAGATCGAACGGCCCGGAAATGTTGGCAACGTCGAACTGACCGGCTACCTGCGGATCAGGATCGTCCAGCTCGGTCCATCGAGGCGCATCGGGCGCATTCAGCCAGGCGCGCACGGTAGCCGTTAGATCCCCCGAAGCCGTGTTCGGTGTTGCGTCGCCGGTCGCATCGACTACGGCTTCGAAGAGTCGGCTAGCCGCGTTGGCGATTGGCGTTCCTGCGTCGCCGACGTCCGGCACCGTCCCCAACGATCCGGGATACCCCAAATGGGCGAGCCGTTGAGTGTGGCGCATGGCGTCGAGCGCGGCATTGCCGCTCCAGACGATGGCGCTCGCCCCATCGAGAATCTGGACGACCGTGGAGTGGAGAGCAGTCTGGCCGTCTTGGGTCACGGAGTAGTCGACTTGGAGCGTTCCATTGAAACCCGGGGTTGCGGGGTCCGCGTCAGCGATTACTTCTTCAGGTGTTGGAGCGATGTAGAGCCTTCCGGTATGGCTCGTCGACGCCGAAGCGTCTGCGATAACCGCTTCGGACAGAATGAGATGACCGATAACTTGCCCGAAGACTTTGAGTTCCTGGATGCCGGGTGCAACGGAAACGATCTCCACTGGTTCGACCGATGGATACGGTGTGGAGTCGTTCACGTAGTCGATGGATTGGATGGCATAGTCCGACCCTGGATCGAGTTGGCCGAGGTCGACTTCGATCACGTCTGCGGTGTGGCCCACCACCGTGGACGGTTCCGTTCCATCGGATGCGGACGCTTCGCCGGCCGCGGCAGCCGGCGCCAAGTCCCAATCCAAGCCGGAGATGATCCAGCCCTCGTCCGACGTGTCGGCGGCATTGGCGTTGAGAAGGAGCCGGGGCTCGAGTCGTTCGGCGAGAGGTCGAAAAAACCTGCGACGCTGTTCCGGCGGTTTCCGCCTTCGGCGGCGCCGGAGCATCTTCTTGGTATCGCGTGACATGGTGCGGGCGCCTAGTTGCCATGCCGCTCGGAGTGTGAACGGGGAAGCCTGAGCGGCAAGGACTCGGAGAGATGGTGTCCCGACAGACCGGTAGCCGGGCTACTTTCCTAGGCACTTTTTGTGGAAGAATCGGCCGTTGCGACCGCGAGAACCCATACGATCGATCGCGGGAGATCAGTGGGGTTCGAGCCGTTGGATGAGCCGCTGGAATCGCGGGTCTTCCTTGAGCGTTCCGAAGACCGGGTCGGTTCTTAGAAATTCGATTTCGTCGAAGCCGTGGTCGATCGCCTCGGCTAGCATTTCGAGCGCTCGGTCGACACAGAGCTTCTTGAGTTCGACTTCTTCGGCGGACAGGGAGTCCGGTGGACGTCGCCCAAGGTCAACGGCGATCCGGAGTGTGCCATGCGCGGCTCCGAGAATCTGCACTCCCGATGTCTTCCAGAGCCGGCGGCGGGACTCGCAGGCCTCGAGTGCTTCACGCCACCGGCCCGTCTCCCGTCTCAGCCTGGCCAACGTGGCGTAATGGCGAGAGAGTTTCTCTCGGAAGTGCGTCGATTCCGGGGAGGTACGAAGTGCTGTCGCTTGGTGTTCGATGGCCGAGAGGATCGGCGTTTCCGCGGCTTCATACTGCCGAAGGAGGATGTGGGTGACGGCCACGTCGTTGAGGACTCGAGCGAGGTCGCAATGCGCATTGGGATCGTGAGGATCCGCAGCGAGGATTTTGCGGTGGATGGCCATCGACGCTTGGTAATACGGCCACGTTTTGTCGAAGAGACGACGCTGGCTGTAGTACGTTCCGATCGCCGAATTGCAGTTGGCAACGCTACGTTGGTAGGCTCGGACATTCGGCTGCGCGGCAGCGAGTTGCTTCCAGATCGTGAACGCTCGCTGCATGAACTCCAGGGCCTCCTCGTTCTGCCGAAGCATCTGCAATGCAAATCCAATGCGGATGCAGATCTTGGCCAGTTCCTCCCGATACTCGACCGAATCCGGGTGTCCTTCGAGTCTCCTTTCGACGCGCGTCATCGCCTGACGATAAAGACGTAGCGCCTCGCGGGCATTGCCGACGTACCGATACGTGTCCCCCAGGTTGACGTCGATGTAGCGCATTCGAGAGAAGTTGATTTCAGCATCCGGGTCATCGTGCATGAGTTGCCGTAGGAGCCGGGTTGCCTTCTCGAAACACTGAATGGCATCGCTTCTGCGACCGATTTCCAAGAGGGCTGCTCCTTGGTTGAGTACGACTGTGGCGCGTATCCCGAGGATGGGGACACGATCCGTGTCGCTGGGTAACTGCGCCAGCGCCCGTTCGTACTGCGAGACGGCTTCGCCGAACGCTCCCCGCTGCTGCTGGCCGTGCGCCAAGGCCAGATAGACTTGAGCGAGTAAAATCCTGTGCTGATCCTGTTTGGGTTCCTCATCGATGAGTGGAAGAAGCAACTGTTCCGCTTCGCGGCAGAGCTCGCGGGCTTCTTTCCCATGGTGCCAATCGAGTTCGACCAGCGCGCTCGCATACTGGGCATCGGCCAGAATGTGTTTCGCGATTCGATCCGTTGGGACGGCACGACAGAGGGTCTTCATTCGCTGCGCCGCCCGCTCGAACAGCGTCTTCGCTTGTTGGCGATCGGTGTGCCGTATCAACACACGGCCCAGCAAGATTTCCGTTTCACTCAGAGCTCGTTGGATTTCGCGATTGTCCGGATCGGCAGCGAGGCATGCAGTGAGCGTCTTTTGAGATTCTTCGAGTTGCTGCCGGGCGGCCTGCGCATGCCCCAGTCTCGACAAGATGCTTCCATAGCGGTGCCGTGCCTTGCCGATTTCGAATTGCAAGCGAGGATTGTTCTCGTTCTTCTCGAGAAACCTCTGATAGTAGTGCAATCCCGATCGGAGAAGCTCACGGCGGATAGGTGCGGAGCCCGGACGGTCGAACAACCGTTCTTCGCTCGCTCGTGTGAAGAATTCATGGACCGAGTCAAGGGCGATGCGGAGAGTATCTTCGGCACGTTCCCGCTCTCGCAAAGCGATTTCTCGTTGCCGCTCCGCTTCGCGAGCGCGCGCATTGGCTCGCCGCCACTGCCCATAGATGCCGGCGAAGCCGACAAGGGTAACGATGAGCAGCGCGGCAAGGAGACTGGCTACGAGCGGCCGGCGATAGAGCCATCGAGCGGCGGAGTAAACTCGCCCAACAGGCCGAGCGCGAATCGGTTGGCGCTCGAGATAACGCTGCAAGTCGTCGGCGAGGTCGGTGGCACTGGCGTAGCGCCGCGCCGGATCTTTTTCGAGACATTGGAGGCAAATCGTCTCGAGATCACGAGGCGTCTTGGGGCGGAGTTTCGAGGGTGGAATCGGATCACAAGAGCGCACTTGGACCAGAACATCCAGCGCCGATTCACCTTGAAAGGGCGGTCGACCCGTTAGGATTTCATAGAGGATACTTCCGAGCGAATAGACATCGCTTTCTGGCCGAACTTCCACACGTTTCCCGGAAGCCTGTTCGGGAGCCATGTAGGCCGGTGTACCGACGATGGCCCCGGTACGTGTCGACTCGAGCGACGGTCGATCACGCTCCACCTTCGCCAGGCCGAAGTCGGTGATCTTGGGGACCGTCGCGCCCTCAGCGGTTTCGACCATCAGAACGTTGCTCGGTTTCAAATCGCGATGGAGAATCCCTCGTTCATGAGCGTGCTGGACCGCTGCGGCAAGATCAGCAGTGATGCGCGCTGCCAGGTCGAAAGGAAGCGGATCGGTTCGCTTCCGGAGCCATTCCGCCAAGGTCGGGCCGGAACAGTAGGCGGAAGCGATGTAACAAATGGGGCCGATCTCGCCGGCTTCGAAAACGGGCACGACGTTGGGATGATCGAGTCCCGCAGCGGCGCGCCCTTCTTGAAAAAAACGTTCACGCAGCCGTGCATCGAGCATCACCGAGAGGTGGGGCACCTTGAGCGCGACATCCCGGTCAAGTGACGGATCGAATGCCTGGAACACGATTCCGTTGCCACCTCGCCCCAGAAACCGCAGGATCGTGAATTTGCCGAGCGTATCCGGCAGTAATGGGGAAGGGGAGCTGTTACCAGCCGGAGAAGTCGCCGTAGCAGGCGCGTGGGGCGTTGTATCGTCTCCCGTGGGGGATGCCTGACGAGGCCACAATGCGTGAAGCCGCTGAAGACAAGCGGCGCTCCTTGCCAGTCGACCGTCGGCGTCCTTCTCGAGCGCATCAACGATTGCTCGAAGCGCTGCTCGCGGCGGAGTCTCGCCCGCCAGCGCCTCTTCCAGCCTCGTCAGCTTGGCAACGAACTCGTCGTCGTCCGTTCCCTCGATCGGTTGTCTGTCCGGCGTCGACTGCATCCGACACCTCCAATTCCCGCTGCAATCGTTCGATCGCGCGACACCAAAGCTTGCGGGCAGCGTTGGCTGTCAGGTTGAGCTCCGATCCAATTTGTTCAAAAGACAAACCATCGCGATTCCGGAGCGTGATGACTCTTAAGTAGGACGGGGGTAACTTCTGGAGGGCGTCCTCGAGGGCGACCGTTTCTTCGTTATGGATGGCACAACTGCTCGGCGAGGATACATTGGCTGCAAGGGTTCCTCGGAGATCTCGGGATGACTCGGCATCAATGGTGACTTCGCGGTCGACCTGTCGTTTGTCGGTTCTACGGTAGCTGCGGCGGAAATTGGCAAGGTTGTGTAACAGGATCCGACGGAGCCACCCGAGAAACTCCGCCTCGGTGGCTCCTCGGAACTGGGCGAAATCGCGTTGGGCTTCGAGGAACGTCTCTTGGACCAAATCCGAGGCACCGGCTTTCGCGAGCAAGTCGCGGTCCATCTCCTGGTAGGCCACAAGTTGGAGATAGGCGCGGCAGGCTTCGAGTGTCGCGCCGAGCGCCTCGCCCGAACCCGCTCGGGCGGCGGCAATCCAATCGGCGAATTCATTGTGGGAGTCGGACACCGTCCAAATCTCCTAGGCACCGGATTAGTCAAAATCGGCCGCATTTTTTTCAGAACACACACCTTGGCACGCCGCTGGCCGACTTCGCACGCAAGCCAACGAGGCCGCTCGTCACGAAGTGCACCTTTCAGTCTATGTCCTGGCAAGTGGCGAATCAACGAAATGGATTACCTTCCCCTTCCCGTCTAACGCCTCCTAGAGGAAAGAGCAGGCCCAGAGAAGACGACTTTGCCTCTTCAACTTCGCTGCCCCGTCGTGTCCCGGATCAGGCCAGAACTTCTCGGATCACGTTTCCTTCCACGTTGGTCAACCGGCGCCGGATTCCGTTATGGAGGAACGTGAGCCGCTCATGGTCGAGCCCGAGGAGGTGGAGAATCGTGGCGTTGAAGTCATAGAGCAGGTGGACATCCTCGACCGCTCGGCGCCCCAGTTCGTCAGTCGCTCCATGGCTGACACCTCGCTTCACTCCAGCGCCCGCCAGCCAGCAAGTGAAGCCATGCGGATTGTGGTCTCGTCCGCGAGCACCTTTCTGGAAGAACGGCATGCGCCCGAACTCGGTGCACCAGACGACGAGTGTTTCCTCGAGCAGGCCGCGCGCTTTCAAGTCTTCGATCAAGGCCGCCACCGGCTGGTCTAGGATTTCACCATGGACGTCATACTGTTCTTTTAATTTGTGATGACCATCCCAGTTGAGCTTGCCGCCGCTGGCGTAGGCGCCATTGAAAAGTTGCACGAACCGGACGCCCCGCTCGATGAGGCGCCGAGCCAGGATGCAGTTGCGCGCGAATGCGGCCTTCGTGGGATTCGATGTTTGGTCCGCTCCATACTGCCTCAGGATATAGGCGGGCTCCCGCTTCAGATCGCTGACGATCGGAACTTCGAGCTGCATGCGGGCGGCCAGTTCGTAACTGGCGATCCGAGCCGCCAGGTGGCCGTCGCCCGGATGCCTCGCCAGATGCCGAGTATTCATGCGTTCCAGTAGGCTTCTGGCTGCGAGATTCTTCTCGGGCCCAATTCCGGCTGGAGCCGCCAGATGACGGATCGGTTTTTGCGCATTGAACGGCGTCCCTTGGAACTCGGCGGGGAGAAACCCCGAGCCCCAATTGTTGACGCTGGCCTGAGGCACGCCTCGCGGATCGGGGATCGCCACGAATGCCGGCAAGTTCTGGTTTTCACTTCCCAAGGCGTACGTAACCCAAGCACCGATGCTCGGGAAACCGTCGGCTACGAAACCGGTCGAAAGAAAATTCTCGGCCGGCCCATGCGTGTTGCTCTTGCTGGTCAGCGAGTGGATGAACGCGAAGTCGTCGACGAGCTTCCCCAGATGCGGCAGCAGGTCCGAGACCATCTTTCCCGTTTCGCCTCGGGGTCGAAAGCGATACTGAGGCCGAGCCAGGTTGCCGGCTGGCCCCTGGAACGTTACTGCCGGCCCACCTTCCAACCGCTGGCCGTCGTGCCGGATCAATTCAGGCTTGTAATCCCATGTTTCAAGCTGGCTTACCGCTCCGGCACAGAAAATCACCAACACGTTCTTGGCTCGAGCCGGGAAGTGGGGAGGGCGAGGCGCATACGGCCGAGTTGGATCGATCTTCGGTTGCGCACTGACCGCATCGGTCGTCGTGTCCGCTAGCAGGCCGTCGCGCGCCAGCAAGCTGACGAGCGCAATGCTACCGAGTCCCGTAGCGGCTTCGGAAAGGAAGCGGCGACGATCAAGCCACGATGAACCGGCTATCGAGAGTTCCTGGCGATCCACGGAACGTCCTCCCCCTCTCGCTATCCCCATCACGGGATAAAGAGGAACTCATTGCAATTGAACAGGGCACGACACAGTGTCGTCAGCCCATGCTCTTGAACGACCGGTAGGGCATCCGCCATTTCCTCTCGGTCAGGGGATCGTCCCAGCGCAAGCCGGTACGCTCGGCGAACCTGCCCTTGCCGATCGTCGGGGACTTCACGCTCGAGACGCGCGGCGAAAGCGCCGGCCGTGTCGAGCGCGAAACGGCTGTTGAACAAGTTGAGTGCCTGAATGGGGGTGGTCGACTGGCGCCGTCGATCGGTGCTGCGACCGGCATCGGGGCAGTCGAACGCACCGAAAACGATGTCGCGCTCCATGCGGACTTTGTGAGCATAGATGAGGCGGCGCCATCCATCCGCTTGGAACGACTCGATCGGAGGAAAGCCGCTCAAGCCGCCGCGTGTCCGAAACAGATCGAAGCCAGGACCGCCCATCTCGAGGTTCAGTTGGCCGCTGACGTAAAGCATGCTGTCTCGGATCGCCTCGGCCTCCAGTCGCCGCGAAGGGTAGCGCCATAGAAGCCGAACATCGACATCTCTATCCGCAGCTTCCGGCCGAATGGAACTCGACTGCCGGTACGTGTCAGACAGGACGATCAGCCGGTGCATGTGCTTCACCGAGAAGCCGCAGTCGATGAATTCGGAGGCGAGCCAATCGAGGAGTTCCGGATGGGTTGGCCGCGTCCCGCTATGCCCGAAGTCGTTGGACGTCTCTACCAAGCCGATAGCGAAGTGACCTTGCCAAATACGGTTGACCATCACCCGGGCTGTCAGGGGATGGCGGGGATCGGTGATCCAATTCGCCAATTGCTGCCGTCTTTCCATGTCGGAAGTGGTCGGGTCGAGTTGCCGAGTCCCAAAGAGCGAGGGAATGGCGGGCGCGAGTTGCTCGCGAGGCTGTTCCGGATCGCCACGATGGAGAAGGAAGACTGCTTCCGGAGTGGTCGAGACAGCGGCGAAGACTTTGGGTTGGGGAGACTTGGACGAGACGAGCGGGCGGTCGCCATAGCGGACGCCGGAAACGAAGGCCTCGAGTGCGTAATAGTCTCGCATCGAAATCGGGTCGAACTTGTGGTTGTGACAGCGTGCGCATCCGATGCTCAAGCCGAGAAACGTCCCGCCGATGTTGATGAGCATCTCCGCGAGTTCGTCTTGGCGGGCCAATCGCTTCGATGCTTCGTCTTTTCCGATCTGTCCCGGGAGGAGAGCCGCGGCGGTGACGAGGAACCCGGTCGCCTCAGGCACACCGCTTGCATCTCCGGCCAGTTGCTCGCGGATGAACCTGTCGTAGGGAAGATCTTCGTTGAAGGCGCGAATTACATAGTCGCGATAGGGCCATGCGTTTTCTCGAGGCGTATTGACTTCGAAGCCGTGCGTGTCCGCATAGCGCACTACGTCGAGCCAATGTTGGGCCCAGCGTTCGCCGTAGCGTGGAGAGGCCAAGAGTCGGTCCACGACGCGTTCATAGGCGTCTGGACGCGTGTCGGCAAGGAACGCGTCCATCTCTTCCGGCGTAGGTGGCAAGCCGACAAGGTCGAACGAAACTCGGCGCAGCCAGGCGCGGCGGTCGGCCGGCGGGGCCATCTCCAGTCCGGCTTGTCGGAGTCGCCTGTGAATAAACGCGTCGATGGGCGAGCGGCTATGGGAAAACGTGTCGTCATGAGGAACGGGTGGCCGGCGGATGGGGCGGAATGACCAATGGTCGCGCTTGTCGACGACGCGAGTCGCGTCGACGCCGTCGGGCCAGACGGCACCCTGTTCGATCCAACGCCTAAGCGTGGCGACTTCGCGTCGGGAGAGCCGAGGTCCTTCGGGTGGCATGGGAGGATCGGCGTCGGGATCGCCGACGAATTCGATCAGAGGGCTAGCTTCGGCATTTCCGGGAACGATGGCCGGACCATATCCTTCGCCCCCTTGGAAGGCAGCCGCCTTGACGTCCAGTCGAAACCCGCTCTTTTGCTTCTCCGGTCCATGGCAACGGTAGCAATGCTTTTGGAAGATGGGCCGGACGTCCGTCACAAAGTCGATCTCAGCGGCCATGCTGACGCTCGCCAAGAATCCGCACAAAGCCAGCCCTACGACCCACATAGCGATCGACCTACCGTGTCGCGACGAGATCCCGTGGTGGTGACACGGCACGGCACCGTCTGGTGAGGAGAAACGATGGAGCGTCTGTCGAGATCGCGAGGCACAAAGGCCGGAGTGAGCGGCGTGGAGGCGCATCGGTGCGGATTCCTGGGCGGGACTCCCAAACGGTCGTAACGTCCGGTGGAGACCGTTTCAGTGTACCACAGTCCGCAGGCCCGTTCTGCTCCGGCGCGATGGTCGACGCGGTCCACGCCATCAGACACGGGATAGCCAGAAGCAGGAGTCCCAATGTCTCGACCGGTCCGGGGCGCTCGAGTGTTGGCGCTGCGAGGTGCGACACTCTCGGCAGCCCACGGATTCGGCTGGGATAGGGGGACGCCAATCCCTATAATTCGAGCGGCCGAGGTTGCTTGGGCGAACCTCGGCGGTCCGACTTCCGTGATTCGACACCCGGCAATGGAGTTGCCCCTTGAGCACCGCACGCGCCTCATCAACTCGGTCTGCTTCCAACAACGGCAAAAAAAAGGCCAGCCGTCTCCCCTCGACGAGGGGGAGGCGCCGGGCGACCGCCAAGTCGATGGCGGCGGCTCAGAAAGAGATCTCCGTCAGTGAGTTCTTCGCGAAGAACCGGCACCTTCTGGGATTCGACAACCCGCGGAAGGCTCTGTTGACCACGGTCAAGGAGGCGGTCGACAATTCGCTCGACGCGTGCGAGGAAGCCGGTATTGTCCCCGAAATCTGGGTGGAACTCGTCGCGATCAACGGCAAGAGGTACCGCGTCAGCATCCAGGATAATGGGCCGGGGATCGTCAAGAAGCAGATTCCGCTGATCTTTGGCAAGCTCCTGTATGGGTCCAAGTTCCACCGGTTGCAGATGAGTCGCGGGCAGCAGGGGATCGGGATCAGCGCGGCCGGCATGTACGGGATGCTCACAACCGGCCAGCCGGTCAAGATCATCTCGAAGATTTCCGTCCGCAAACCGGCTCACTATTACGAGATCCAGATCGATACCAAGACGAACAAGCCGGAGATCCTCAACGGCCGAGGCGATGGCGTCGACATCCCGCCGGGCGAGAAGGGCCGCAAGTATATGGAAAAGCACGGCATCGACTGGGTTGCCTTTTATGAAGGTGAGGATGGTCAGCCGGGCAAAGAAATCCGCAGCGGGACACGGGTGACGATCGAGCTGGAGGCCAAGTACCAGCGAGGGCGAGGCAGCGTCGACGAGTACCTCGAGCAGACTGCGATCGCCAACCCGCACGTGACGATCCACTTCACCGATCCCGACGGCAACACGACTGTTTACCGGCGATCGACGACGGAGTTGCCTCCCGAACCGAAGGAGATCAAGCCTCATCCATACGGCGTCGAACTGGGACGGCTCGTGACGATGCTCAAGGACGCCAAGTCGATGACGCTCAGCCAGTTCCTGACAGGATCTTTCTCGCGCGTGAGTCCCGCAGTGGCGCGGCGGATCTGCGAAGCGGCGGGTTTGTCGACCCGCGCGTCGACGCGGAAGATCGGCCGTGCCGAGGCGGACAAGTTGTACGAGGCCATCCAGGCCACCAAGATTTCGTCTCCCAGCACCGACTGCATTGCTCCCATCGGGGAATCGCTCCTCTTGAAAGGGCTGCACCAGGTGGTTCCCGGCGAGTTCTACTGCGCGGCCACTCGGCCTCCGGCCGTCTATCGGGGCAATCCTTTTCAAGTCGAAGTAGCGCTCGCTTACGGCAACCGCAACACGGCGAAAAAGATCACCCTTGAACAACTCACGGAATTGCTCGGACAAAGCGATGCGCGCACGCTGCGCCAGTTTCTCCTATTGACCTTCGACGGGATCGGGGCGGATGGAGCCGAAAAGATCCTCAAGACGGCCGGCTTCGGCACGCGGCAAAGCCCTTCGAAACTCAAACCCAAGGATATCGCTCGCCTGCATGAGGCGATGCGGGACGTGAATATTTCCGAAGGGCAGACGATGCAGGTGCTGCGATACGCCAACCGAGTCCCGTTGCAGTTCAAGCAGCGGGATTGCGCGATCACCGAAGCAGTCATGTCGACAAACTGGCGGTCGTATGGCTTGAGTCAGTCTCGAGGACAGTTGCCTTCGGGACCGGTGACCGTATTGGTTCACATCGCCAGCGTCTGGGTGCCGTTCACTAGCGAGTCGAAGGAGGCGATCGCCGCGTATCCGGAAATCCAGCGCGAATTGAGGCTGGGGCTACAGTCGGTTGGTCGAAAGCTGGGAATGTACCTGCGGCGGAGGAAGCGTGTGGCCCAACAGGGTGAGCGGCGATCGATCTTTCTGCGGTATCTGGGAGAAGTGGCGTCCGCCGTGAGTCAGATCAACGGCGCGGATCGGGACGAACTATACGAGCATCTCGTGAAGGTGGCCAAACGGATGACGGCCGAAGCGGATGTCAAACTCGACCGGCAGGGACGGCCCATCGAAGAAGAAGTCGACTTCGGCGACAACGTCCTGATTGTCGAGTCGGAACCGCCGGGCCTGGCACCATGATCGTTTTCCATCTCCTCTTCGAGTTCGAACAGCGAACTATCATCTTTTTTCCGTAAATGTACTTCCCATGGCCAAGAAACGACCGGTACGTAAAACGAAACCCGCCAAGAAGCTCAGCAAGAGCATCGTGGGCAAGGACCGCCAGACGCTCCAGGCACTCCGACAGGTCGCCGACACCGTGGTGAAGACGGCGACGCGCAGCCGTCCTCCCCATTTGGACATTCCGTCGCGCAGTCTGCGGAATGTGCGCTACAACAAGTCGAAACGCTTCATCGAAATGGGCAAAGGGACGAACCGGCGCGAACTGTTCAATCTATCGCAGGCCAAGGCGTACATGCAGACGATGCTCGTCGCCAGCGGCTGCAAACAACTGATCGAGCAGCAGAAGACGACCAGCATCCGAGGTCTCTATTATCTGCTGAAACATACGATCGAAGGAACCAAAGAAGAAACGTTCGACGATCAGTCGGACTGCGATCCCGTGATCGAGGACCTCGAGGTGCTTTTGTCGGCGCTTCGGGAAGAGCTTCATGTGTATGCTTCCAACCGAGGCACCCTCGTGGGAAATCTCGTGCTCAACGACAGCGGCGATCAGATCGACTGCTCACGCATGGGAAGCGGCGGCTACAGCATCCCGTCGATCGTGGAGGACGACGTCGTCGAGTTCGTCCGATGCGATGCAGAGTTCGTTCTGCATGTCGAAAAGGACACGGTCTGGCGACGCTTCAATGAAGACAAGTTCTGGAAGGAATACAACTGTATCTTGACGCACGGGCAGGGACAGCCTCCTCGAGGCGTCCGGCGATTGCTGTACCGGTTGCACAATGAGCTGGGCTTGCCCGTCTATTGCCTGCTCGATAACGACCCGTGGGGGTACTACATCTACAGTGTGATCAAGCAGGGGTCGATCAACCTGGCCTACGAATCGAAACGGATGGCCATTCCCGACGCGAGGTTTCTCGGGCTGCGCAGCAAAGACTACCAGCGGTGCGAGTTGACTCCGAGTGTCCAGATTGCGCTTAGCGACAATGACATCAAGCGTGCGAAACAGATCGCCGAGTATCCGTGGTTCAAGCACAAGCGAGCTTGGCAAAAGGAAATCGAACTGATGCTCAAGAATGGCTTCAAGCTCGAAGTCGAAGCACTCATCAGCAAAGACATCAGCTACGTGACGGAGGTTTACGTTCCCGAGCGGCTCGAAGAAGGCGATTACCTCGATTGACCGACGTCAGCGACTGGTCGACCGAAAGGACCCAGGGGCCTGTCGGCTCGAGTCATTCAGGGCTGCGACGGTCTTTACCCGCCGGACCATCACTTCCAGAGGTCGTCGGGCTCTACTTCTTGCGCAGCACGAACACGACGTCTTCCGTGGCGTCATCCAGTTCGATCGGCTCATCGATGCGGTAGGCGAAATCGTGGAGCGCGGCGATTTCGAACGATCCTTCGTCTTTGAGGAGCCGCAGGAACTGGGAGCGGGTGTAGGTACGGAAGGTGACCCTATCTTCGATGCGAAAGTGGCGCGTGGGCGTGTAGACGTCGTAAGTCATTCGGAAAGTTTCGATTCGCCGTCGCAGATCGCGGTCGATGGTCTGGAGGTGCGTGGTGACCGCGAGATGGCCTCGCCGCGCCGACCACGATTCCTCATCCATCGGTTCGACGGCTAGCGGCGTCAGGTGAAGTCCCAGGATGTAGAGACCGCCTCGACGCAGGGAGTCGGCGACGCAGCGCAGGTGCTGGCGCGGCGGCGCCGAGCCGAGAAGGTGGCGGAAGCTGTTGATCATGTTGAAGGCCGCATCAGCTCGCGGACGGCAGCGATAGGCGGTCATATCGGCAACGGTGGCCGCGGGCGTAAGTCCTCGCCGCTGCATCCGCCGGTTGCAGTACTCGACGGCGGCCGGGTTGAGGTCGATGCCGTGGACGTCATAGCCGGCTTCGGCGAGTCGGTACAGGAGTCGTCCCGTTCCGCAAGCCGGCTCGAAGAGGCGGCGGACATTGCGTCCGTAGGTGTCGAAGCAGGCGAGCAGGAAATCGAACTCGGCTTTCCAGTCCGATCCGAAAACGAGGTCGTAATAGGAGGGGAAGTCGTAGAGGTGCCCCTGGATCGTTTCGGTCACGCGGTTGGCTCCTCCAGCGACACGGCGGTCGCTTCGAACTGTTCGATTCTTTGGCGGTCCTCATCGGGAATCCGCGTCGGCCGCTCGCGATGATAGTCGAAAAGCACGACATAGGAGCGGCCGTCGGCGACGATCTCCCTTTGTTGGAGACTGTAGACCATGTGATACAGGACCATGCGGCTGCGGCCGATTTCTTCGGCTCGAGCTCCGATGCGGACGGTGTCGGGGAAGTAGAGGGGGCGGCGGTAATGGCATTCGATCGACGCGAGGATCGGGCCGACGGGGTCGGGCTTCATCCAAGTGATGAGCTCACATCCCTGGAGATAGGCAACCCGAGCCGACTCGAACCAGCGGATATAGTGCGTGTTGTTGACATGGCCGAACGCATCGAGGTAGTTCCACTCGACGGGAAGGTCTACCCAGGCGGGAAACTTGGTCGATCCAAGGGGCGGACGGCCCATGGGGAAGGCTCCTCCGGTCGGGGCGGTGCGAACTGGCTTTTGGGAAAGTTGCCAGGATAGGACGGCCCGGCGGTTGGGAACAGGCCGGCCGGTCCGCGGGACGAGCAAGCGGCAGGCGGTCGGCGGGAGTGGACACGATCGAGAGGCCTGGAGACAACGCAGCCTCCAGCCTGAGTTGTTCAATCCGACTGTAACCGTCGTGTTGACGCGCGCATGCGGTATAACCGTTCGCTGAACCCACCTTCTCGCTCGAACTGTCTTCCCAAAGCTTCGACTTGCCGATCCAGTAGAAACGTGGCCACGGCAATCAGCACGAGTGCCGCATTGGCGGAGTACTCGGCGTACAGCGTGGCGCGCGACACTGCACTGTCGACAATACCGTCCGGTGTACTGCCCTTCTCACTCGTACGGCCAACCGCCCACCCGCCTCGGTCACGTCCACTAGGTCCACTGTGTCTACTATGTCCACTTGGTCCACTTCGCCTGCCCAACCGTTGCTCACGCACCTGCTCGACGATCCAAGCCGCCACCTCGTCGGCGGTCGTGCACCGGCGGTCGACCAACGCCTGCCGTCGCCGATCGTGTCGGCCCCAGCAAGGCAATCGACGATGCCGCAGGAAATCCTCGTAATCGAGCTTCAATTCCTCGAGGCTCGCGCGAGCCACCTGCGTCAGTTGGATCTCCGTCTTCTTGGACGTGGCGGAAGCCTGGGAACCTTCGGCGATATTCTGGACGCCCGAGCGCGCCGCCTGCACCATTTGATCTCGAGTTCGACTGAACCGATCGACGTAGCGATCACAAAACCGGACCGTCAGGTCGTAGACGAGTTGAGCCATCCGAAAGCTCTTGAGCCGGCGATAACCGCCATGTTGAAAAGTGAGTTTCTGCCGCTGCATAAGCACACCATTCCTGTTCGCACTGCGGCCCCACACCCAATAGAGGTATTGTACGCATGTCCATAGATTCTCGCAAGGAGTGGACAGTGGACCTAGTGGACACAGTGGACCTAGTGGACAAGAAGAAGATGGGCGGGGGTACCGTGGGGACGGGGTAGCCGCCGATGAATTCGGTAGACCCTTGTGGGTTGCTGCTCAGAGCTTGCGTGCGGTGATGGCCCGCCGAGACGCGGCAACAACACCTTAGCCGGAGGCAGTGCCGTGGGCGAATGGCACGCCCTGCTTACGCCTCGATCTTGGCAATCCGGATGCGCGTGTAGTACTGCCGGTGCCCCTGCTTGCGGCGCGAGTTCTTCCGCCGACGGAACTTTTGTACGACGATCTTGTCGCCTCGAGTCACCCCCAGCACTTCCGCTCGGACTGATGTCCCCTCGACGGTCGGCTTCCCGACGCGAAACTCCTCCCCGTCGGAAACCGCCAGCACGCGATCGAACACCAACTCGTCGCCCGTTTTGGCGTCGTCGCGGTAGTCGATCTCCAGTTCCTGCCCTTCTTCAACGCGAAGCTGGTGTCCACCGTCGCAAATGATGGCAAACATGGTCGCCTAGTCCTTGTCTCAAGTTCGGTCCAACAGGGGCGAGCCAAGCGACACGGCCTGGCTCCAGACACACCGGGAGGGGTGCGGGAGGGACGAGTATAGCAGGGGGAAAGTCGGCTTGTCCAGTCCGCCGGCGCCTCGAGCGTGTCCAGCCAAGTTACACCGCCCTCCGACCCGCAATCCGGTTACTCTTCACCCTTCGGAACCGCTCTGACCAGTCGGAACCCCGCGAATTGGAGCCACCGCAGGGAACTCACCAGCGTA
>WFWZ01000400.1 GCA_015490875.1 Planctomycetaceae bacterium | reverse complement strand
TTGAAGCTCCATTGGACGTATGTCCGTCATGAGCGTCACCTACTTGGCAAAGATTAAGAACCGTCGGTTTCCTCGGACTTCGATGATTACCTTCCAATCACCGCCGATCTCTCTCGCCAGTCGATCACCGAAACGCTGCAAGACGCTATTTGACGCCTCACCGAGTTTATCGGTTACGTAGCCCGAAATCCTTGTCACCCCCGCACCCTCCCTCTCGAGGATGTGCTTCATCATTGATGATGCTCCTTTTCCGCACACCCAATCGACGGTGATCTCGTTACCTTCGAGCGTGTACTCCAGAACGTCGTCACCTCTCCTGAATCGACGGAATTTCGGGTTGCCAATGTCAAATGAGATTCCATCTCGCATTGTATCATCGCGGCCTATTCCCCTTGGGGCACCATCGATGAACCCCACTTCTTGAGTGTAGCCGCGTCGGCCGTATCGTCAAGCAAACCCGGAAGGGCATCGTATTGCAACATATCACGATGAGAGCGAATGATCAGTGCAACAAGACGTGTGGCGTGGAGACATTGGGCACTGAAAAGTGGCGACCGAATGACTGCCGCCAGCTTCTCCGATGTTTCCACTCTCCCGATGTCCCTGCACTTTTCCACTTTTCCTTTTTCATTTTTCGCTTCCTCACGTCGATACATGAAAAATCGGGACCGCGCGCATGGGACGGTGCGCGGCGACTGAGAGCCACGTGGAAGCGACATCCGCAGTCGGCTCGACGGCAAACATGGAGGGGGGAAATGGCCGTACGCCCATGCTCGACGCTGGGCCGCCGGTGGACAAAGCTTCACCGGAGGCAACTAGGCGTGTGGGGAATCGTTCTCGCCGGTGTCTTGTTGGTCACAGCCGGCTGCCGAGGACTCGAACGCTGGGCTCACCAAGGCTTCCGTGTGGGCCCCGACTATGCCCAGCCACCGGCACCGTTCGCCGATGAATGGATCGATTACCAGAACGCCTCCGTCGATGCGGGCAGCGAGATCCAGGCGCAGTGGTGGACCGTCTTCGGCGACGCCAAACTGAACGAACTCATCGACCGCGCGTCGCAGCAGAACCTTTCACTGCGGTCGGCGGGGATGCGCATCTTGGAGGCGCGAGCCCGACTGGCAGTCGCTCGAGGCAATCTCTTCCCGCAGGCCCAACAGGCGCTCGGCGGGTTTGAACGCATCAACAACTCGAGCAACCTGGCCAACCAACTCCCCGTGTTGGATTTCGATAACTGGGATCTAGCCGCGAGCGCCACGTGGGAACTCGATTTCTGGGGTCGATTCCGTCGCGCCATCGAGTCTCAAGAAGCGATCCTCGACGCGGAAATCGAGAATTACGACGACGTGCTCGTGCTGTTGCAAGCCGAGGTGGCTACCGCCTATATCCAATACCGCACGTTCCAGGAACGCCTTCGTGTGGCTCACCGCAACGTCGAACTGCAACAGCGGACGGTGGAGATCGTCAACGTGCAGTTCAAGAACGGTCGGGTAACGGAACTCGATCTGGCTCAAGCCAAAGAAAACCTGGCCGCCACGCAGTCGGTCATTCCCGACTTGGAGGCTCGTCTGCGCCAGACAGCCAACGCTCTGTGCGTCCTGCTCGGAGAGCCTCCACACGACCTGACGGAGGAATTGGGAGACGGTCCCATTCCTCAGGCTCCCGCGAGCATCCTCGTGGGGATCCCCGCGGACCTGTTGAGGCGCCGGCCGGACGTGCACCGCGCCGAGCGACGTGCGGCGGCGCAGAGTGCCGTCATCGGAATCGCCGAGTCAGAATTCTATCCGCACATCTTCATCCTCGGGGACATCGGGTTGGCCTCGGAGAACCTTTCCGACTTGTTCCGAGGAGGCTCGGTCACCGGCGCCGTTGGACCTCGGTTCCAATGGAACATTCTCAATTACGGGCGTATTCTCAACAACGTCCGAGCTGAAGAGGCCAAGTTCTACCAGTTGGTCTACGACTACCAAAACACCGTCCTTCAGGCGGCCCAGGAGGTGGAAGACGGCATCATCGCTTTCATCAAACGACGACAGCAACTTGAAGCGCTTCACGAATCGGCAACGCAGGCGAACCGCGCAGTCGAAGTCGCGACGACCCAATACCGTCGCGGGCGGATCAATTTCCAGCCGGTCGTCTACATGCAGCAGATTCTGGCGGCTCGGCAGGACGAGTTGGCTGCCACGCAAGGACTGATGGCCCAAAGCGTCATCGACGTCTACAAGGCACTCGGTGGCGGCTGGCAAGCCCGCATGCAAGGAACATTCATGGCGTCAGGTGACCAGCCGCTTCCGCCGCAACCGGCTCGTCCCGAGCCGCCCGCCGCCGAAGAGGAGGCCCTAGCACCGCGACCGGAAGACATAGAACCCAACCGTCGCTGACATCCCAGAAGACTTCGTACCCTCCGTGCCCTCTGTGTTTCGTAACCTACGACGTTCCCGATTTTCACCCGTACCAACTTCAGTGGGCTAAACGATTACTGAAAACTTGAGTCGCTCTCATGAAACTCCGGTTCCTCGCTCCCGCGCTGCTCGCCCTGATCGGACTATTGGTCTGCACGGCGATTCCCGCCCGTGCCGGCAAACCGGCTCCGTCTCATGGTGCGGCTCAACCGTGCCAACACACGGCACCTTGCTGGTGCCCTGACCGGTACCGCCCCAAATGTCCGCCACGCCTCTGTCCCCCGCAACTTTGCGGAGGAGGCTGCTATACACCGAAATGCCTCCCGCGACTCGAACCACCCGTGCTGTGTGGAGGCGGAGGCTGTTACCAGCGCAAGTGCCCGCCCTCTGTAAAGATTCCCTGCTCGTTCCCGCCGTACTATCGATGCCCCCCGCCAGCGTGCGGGAAATGAGAACACAGAACTCGTCTCTGGCTCCCTTCCGAGGCTACTTGGGCTGCACGATTCGGTTCATCGCATCGATCTGCACGTCCGTGACCTCCTGCTTCGGCCCGCCAGGCCAATGAACGGTCACTGATTCCACGGAGTTGTGCTTTCCGATTCCAAAGGTCAGCGGTAGCTCCGATTGGGACAAGTAGCTTTTGGTCGGGCAGACGTACGCTCGAAGCGTCTGACCGCCCACGTGGACTTCGACTAAGGCTCCAATGCCGTCTCGGTTGTCTCGCGTCCCCTCGAGTTGCACTCGGACGAAGTGGTGGCCCACTTCCTGATCGTTGCGAAAGACCCGCGCCGGCCCGCCGTTTTCGGTGACGACCAGGTCGAGGTCGCCGTCGCCGTCGAGATCGCCGTAGGCGGCACCGCGTCCGACGATGCGCTTGGCCAAATCGCCGCCATGCAACGCCGGTTCGACTTCGACGAATTCCGTTTCGCCGTCCGGGCCGGCGTTCCAAAAGAGCTGACAGGGTTGCCGATACCGCTGGCTCACATGGACCTTGTGAATCTCCTCTTCCAGATGCCCGTTCGCACTGAAGATGTCCAAACGCCCGTCGAGATCGTAGTCGAAGAAGAAGACTCCGAAGGTGAGGATCGAGCGAGTGGGAGGCCCCAGGCCGGTCGAGACGGCTTCGTCGGCGAAGTTGAGGAAGTCGGAATCCCGAACATAGAGTGCGGTCATTTCGTTGGCGAAATTGCCGATTACGACGCCCAACGTCTTGTCGTTCCGAAAGAACGCTGCGTCGATCCCCATCGCGCCGCGCGCATATCCGTTCGGATCGAAGGCGATGCCCGTCAGCGCTCCTTTTTCCTCGAACTTCTTCCCCTGCTGGTTGTGGAACAAGAAGTTCTGGACCGTGTCGTTGGCGACGATCAGGTCGATCCAGCCGTCGCCATCCACATCGGTCGGGATGACGCCGAGCGACTTGCCCATCGGAACGCCGGTCGACGGATTGGTGACTTGGATTCCCATCTCCGCCGACACGTCGCGAAACCGGCCGTTCCCTTCGTTGTGGTAGAGATAACTGAAAGCTCCCTCGAAGGCCGACGGCGGTCCGTAGGCGCGTGTCTTTCCGTCTAGTTTGAATCCTTGGACGCGGTCGATTTCTCGCGACCATTTGATGTAATTGCAAACGAACAGATCCAAACGGCCGTCCTTGTCATAGTCGATCCACGCCGCGCCGGTGCTCCACGCCTGATCACCTCCTCCCAATCCCGATTCGTCGGTTGCTTCGACAAACCGTCCGCCTTCGTTTCGGAAAAAACGGTTCCGTCCCACGGCACTGAAAAAAAGATCGACATCGCCGTCGTTGTCGCAATCGGCGGCCGCGACCCCCATGCCATAAAATGACACGGCCAAGCCGGCTTCTTTCGTCACGTTATGGAACTTTCCTTTTCCGTCGTTGGCGTACAAAGCCATGACAGGAGGTGGATCGGGAGCTGGCCGTTCGTCCCACGGCCAGCGGTCGCTGTTGACGAACAACAGATCCTGATCGCCATCGTTGTCATAGTCCAGGATCGCACAACCGCTCCCCATCGTTTCCGGCAGGAGCTTTTCTCCGTAGGCTCCGTTGAAATGCACGAAGTCAATGCCCCAGTCCTGGGTCACATCCACAAAGGGGACGCGAGGAACTTCGATCGACGCCAACTCGCGCGTCTTGGGGAGTTCGACCTTCGGCGGCGGTGCGACCGCTTCCGGCTTGTGATGGAACCACCAGATGCCGCCGGCCACGCCACCGGCGATCACTCCGACGATTCCCAGGACAAGGAAGGACCAGCGCAGCGCCTGCCCGATAATGCGATCGTCCCCCGTATCCAGATCGTATTCCTCGACCTGCCCCACGGTCTCGTCCCTTGCAACCACTTCCTCTTTCATGCCCGACTCGTTCTGTTAGAACCTCGAATCAGCCCCTCGCCCCGCTACGTCGATCACGGCCTTCCCGCCGCCGTCTCGCGGCTGGATACATCGTTCTTCAAGACTGCCGCCGTTTCCGTCTTGCCTTGGATCCAATCTTGCACGTCCAGTAGCGGAGCCCCATCGCGCTGCAACTCGTAAACAACCACCGCTTCGGCCGCATGGTTGGCCCAAGGATATTTCTTTCTCGCAGCCTGCACAGCGGCATCACGCGCGTTGTCATCGAGTTGATACTTGCGATGTTCCCGGCCATGGTATTCGGCTCGCTTCTGCTCGCCCAAGAGACGGTAGATGAGTTGCAGATTGTAATGCGCGGTGATGTTTTCCTCGTCGAGTTTCAACGTCTTGTGGAACTCGGCCGCCGCCGCGCGCAGAAAAGCATCCCGCCGCTCGCGCCGGGCTTCACCTCTTTCCCTCTGCGCTCGAGCAAACAAGGTCTTGCCCAGCTCGTTGCGTACCACATAGTCCTTGCTAAAGTCGAACCCGCGCCGCACGGTGTCTTCATCTCGATACTCGAGTGCCGCTTTCAAGTCCGCGATGGCCGCGTCCAAATGACCCTGTTCACGGTTGACCATCCCGCTGAGCCAAAGGAGCGTCCACCGAGGCGGCTCCGGGTCGCGGAACGTGGCAGCTCGCTTCACCGCTTCCACGGCGTCGTCGATCCGCCCTTCAGCGAGATAGGTCCGCCCGAGGTTCACAGGACCATCGTAACGTCCCAACCGTTCCACGGCCTCGAAGGCTTCCGTCGCCTGCCGGAGTTCCACCTTGCCTTTGAGCAGCAGACCGATGCCGTAATCGTTCCAACGCTGCCAAGTTGGGAACGGCGAAGGTTCGTTCTGGAC
>WFWZ01000399.1 GCA_015490875.1 Planctomycetaceae bacterium | reverse complement strand
GTTGTCCAAGATGAGCGTGCCTGTGTCGGAGTAGTTCCATCCCACGTTCGTATCGAATGTCCCATTGTGAACTTCGACGGTTCCATCGTTTTGGAAGGAGACGGGATAGGGCTTCTCCGGCCGAATCTCGAGATTCCCGCCGACCGTACGCATCACGGCTCCGAGCCGGTTTTCGGTAGTGCGCGTTTGGATGTAGATGTTGCCTGTCCCGCCCGCAACGACGGCTCCCGGTTCGTTGATGAAGGTTCCTGCGAGAATGTGGATCGTTCCGCTCGTCGTCTCGAGCGTACCGACATTGATCCACGCATCGCTCCGGTCGGCGCCGATCACCTGATCCGGCGACTGCCCAAGATAGAGCGTGGCCGTGCTCCCTATGGTGATCGTTCGGCCCGAGGGAATCGTGGCCGCGCCGCTGCCGACGACATAGATATACGAAGCGCTGGTTCCCTGGATATCGATGTTACCCGGCAGACTGAAGCCCGGCGCGACCCCCAGACTCCCACCGTCGAGTTGAGCTGACGGAAACGTGGTTCCGCCCGTCGTTTCCACGCGGCCTCCGGTGATCGTCAGCGGCTGAGCGAGCGTCACGGCATCGAGCGTACTCGCGTTGGATGTGAATGACAACGATCCGTCAGCCGTGTCCCACGATCCGCTGTGCAGCGTTCCCCCGTCGACCGTCAATGCGGCATTGATGTCGGCCGTTCCGGTGACCGTGAGTGTTCTGCCTGACTCGACGCGCAACGCTTCATCGGTGACGAGACTCGCGACGGACGCATCGGTACTCGAAAGCCGGATCGTCGGATCGGATGTTGGCAGCGAAATGACAACGTCGTCGGCCGAAGTCGGCAAGACATCCCCCGACCAGTTGAGCGGATCGTTCCAGCTCGAGCCATCCCCGCCGGCGTCCCACGTTACCACGGCGAGGACCAGGCGATGTTCGAGTCGTTCAGTGCGAAGCGTTCGGAAGCGACGTCGGTGCTTGCGATGTCGTGTGTGTCGGCGGGACCGAACGGGCCGTGGGCTGCGTGCCATGAGCGAAGACTCCTATCGAATGAGTCACCAATCGACAGAAGCCTCTTCATGTTCCACGCGGAAAGAAGAGTGCCACAAAAATGGCACTCACTCCCTGTGGGTGGCGCTACTGGCCTCGAGTAAGGGCTTCCCGCATTGTTAGCCTATAATCTACGGTAGGGTGGAGTGCAACCCTTCCCCCCATCAGCGCAAAGGACAAAAAGGTCCGGTTGGCAGGTTAGTTTTGGGGGGTCGCGAACGACTCCAGGAGTCGGCGATAGCGGGGGTCTTGGCGCAGAGGGGCCAGGTCGGGATCGCGTTCCAGCGAAATACGATCTTTCCATCCGGCGTCGGCTAGCTGATGGAGGACCTTGAAAGCGCGATCTCGCCGTCGTGCTGCCTCTTCTGTGTCACCGTCGGAGATCAAGGCCAGCGTGCAGGCGGCTTGGAAGAGGAGCCGAGGATCATCCTGCCCATGTTGCAACAGGATCTCCGCCTGCTCTTCGGCTTCTTTCTTCCGACCCGTTCGAGCCAGCGTGAGTGCCCACTCGATTTTCGCCTGCATGTCCTCTTCGTCGATCTTGGCCAATTCTTCGCGCAACTGACAAGAACGCTCGAAGTAACTCGACGGCTCGCTCGGATCGGGAGCCGGTTCCAGCGACACTTTGGACGTCTTTGCTTCTGAAATCGTCACGCCCATCCGATAGGCGATGTTGGCGAGGTTCCATTTCGTATCGCGAGAAAACGGATTGGCTTGATAGAGCTCTTGAGCGAGTTTCCAGACGGGGAGGTAATGCTGCCATGCTTTGGGAAGATCGCGACGATGGATGAAATAGAAGTCGCCCAGGATGAGACGCGAACGGCAGTAAGCGAGTTTAGCGGCGTCCGAGTCGTCGTGTTCCATGAGTTTCTGGCGTTTTTGGACGACGCGCGTGAGCATTCGTTCGGCTTCGGGGAGATTGCCCAGCCGCGAATAGGTTTCACCGAGAAAGTGTTCCAGCAGTGTCAGTTCGCGAAAGACGGTCGGACGCAGCAGGATCTCCTTGGGGAGTTTGCGATACCACTCGCGAGCCGCTTCGAATTGCTTCAGAGCACTTTGCGGATCTCCCAGTTCCAAATCGATACTTCCGAGATTGATATACGACTGAGCGACGGCTCGCTTCGCATCGAGATGGTTGGGATGGTTTTGCTTGGTGCGGATGGCGTCCCATTGTTTTCGCAGATCGAGACTCGTTGCATACAGAGCACGGGCTTCTCGGCGCCGGCCGAGCCGGTCGAGGACGGACGCGAGTCGGTTGTCGATGGCGGCGACGTTGCGCAGGTGCTGGGGGTCTTGCGGGTGCTGCCGGAGAATCCGGCGGAGGATGGTGGCCGCGAGTTCATACTGTTTGCGAGCTTCCTCGAGTTGCCCGACGACTTCATAGATCCCGCCGAGCCGCTGATACCCGACCGCCTGGTTCCGATCGGCCAGTACATTCCCTTCGCTGGCGTCGCGCACTTTCCCGAGGCTCTTCATCGCCAGGTCGATGATCTCTTTGCGCAGTTGGACCTGGCGAGGATCGTTACGAAGGCGGCGTTCGACGCGATCGAGCACCGTATGGTAGGCCATGAGCACTTCGTTGTACTGTTTCGATTTGGCTTCGCGAGCGGCATCGGCAGCGGCGCGCTGTCGAGCTTCTTCAGCGCGTGCCGTTTCGGCTTCTCGCTGGCGGCGGACGGCCAGTGCCCGGGCCTTTTCCGTGTTTTGTTTCTCGACGGTCAGGCGTCGATTGAGGAATGTCAGTCGCCACGAGGCGGCGGTCGCGCCGATGGCGATGGCGACGACGAGGGCTGCGACAGTGGCGGCCAGCGGATTGCGCCGCGTCCACCGCCAGGCTCGTTCGGGGAGGCTGATCGGTCGAGCCAGGATGGGACGGCCGTCGAGGAACCGCTCGAGGTCGTCGGCCAACTCTTGAGCCGACGCGTATCGTTTCTCGGGCGACTTCTCGAGGCACTTGAGGCAGATCGTCTCGAGGTCTTTGGAGAGTTTGGGACGCAGTCGCGAGGGGGGAATGGGTTCTTCCGTCCTCACCTGTTGGATGGTGTCGTAGACGTTGCTGCCGAGGAACGGAGGGCGTCCGGTGAGGAGGCAATAGAGGATACCTCCCAGCGCGTGGATATCGGCGGGCGGGCCAATATCGGTTTCTCCCCGACTTTGCTCAGGCGCCATGTAACTCGCCGTTCCCATCACGCTGCCATGCTGGGTCATCTGCGACGCGTCCTCGTCAATCCGCTTGACCAGGCCGAAGTCGGTGATTTTCGGCTCGAGTTTGTTCGTAAGCAGCACATTTTGCGGTTTCAAGTCTCGGTGGACGATTCCTGCTTCGTGTGCCACATACATGGCACTCGCTAAGGCTTGTGTAAACCTGGCCGCGAGTCGCTCGGGTTGGGGTTCCTTCTGGCGAAAATCTTCGAGCGATCCTCCTTCGACGAGTTCCAAGACCATGTACGGCCTGCCATGCTGCGTGCCGTATTCGTAGATTTGCACGAAGCGTGGGTCATTGAGTTCGGCAACGGCCTGAGCTTCCATTTTGAAGCGACGAAGTGCGTCGTGCGATGCGGCTGCCGGATCAAGGATCATTTTGAGAGCGACACGGCGACCGAGAGTTTCATCGACGGCCTGATAGACGACACCCATCCCTCCTCGTCCGAGAAGTTTCTCGATGCGGTACCCGGGGATGACGACCAGAGGCTCCTTTTGCGTCTCGCGTTTCTGGGACACCGGCCTCTTGGGGTGTGCGGACGAGGCGCGGCCTTCGGTGGGGTCTGCCGCCCGCCGCAATGTTTCGTCACTTGTGGGTGGTGGAGGTTGCGTTTGTTCCGACGCCTCGGGAGAGACCTGGATCGTCGCGTCGTCATCAACCGGCTTGGTCGCTGGGTTGTCTTGGGTCGACTCTGGTGGTGTTCCCGAGTCTGAAAGAAGGGCCGAGAGGGCTTCGAGCCGTTCGCGAAGCATTGCGCGGCTGGCAGGAGGAACCATCTGGAGCAGCGTTTCGATGTCGGGATGTTTCCCCTCCACGAGCCCCTGGGCAAAGCGGCGGCACGCCTCTTCTACGGTCAGAATCTGGCGAGTCGCGTCATCGCCGTGCGGGTTAGAATGGAGATCGTTCATCGCGCACCTCCGCTGGGGAAAAGGCTCGCTCGAATGTGCAGTCTACTCCCCCAGAAAGGTGGCTGTCAACCAAAAGAGGAAGATGGCTGGGCGGGGGAGGGGTTTCGACAGAGTACAGGGGGCGCGAGGTGCGTGCAGACGAGCATGGCTGCGTGGGGCGTGCCAGCTGCCGAAGTCGCCGGCGCCGACGAGGCGTGAAGTGCGGGAAAGAGGAGTCGAACCTCCACGGGGTATTATCCCCACCAGGCCCTCAACCTGGCGCGTCTGCCAATTCCGCCATTCCCGCAAAGGACGACCGCAGCAAGCGGTCGACGAATAAAGAATACGCCATCGAGTCTTGGCGTCAAGATGACTTGGAACGACGCTTCCGTGGTTTCCGGGGCCGGACTTTCCAGTTGGGATTGTCGGTGTGCGCTTCGTCCATGAGTTTCTCGAGTCGCCGCACGTTGTCGGGATGTTGGGCCGCCAAGTTGCGCGTTTCACCGAGGTCGGCTTCGAGATCATACAGCTCGGTGCGGCCATGAAACATGGGCTTCCGGATGGCCTTCCACTTGCCTGCGCGCACCGCCTGCTTGCTTCCCTGTTCGTAAAACTCCCAGTAGAGATATGCGTGCTTTTGCTGGCGGTCCGGCTTTCCAAACAGAGTCGGGACGAAGCTGATCGAATCGTTGGGCTTGGGAGCGGGAACGCCGGCCAACTCGGCGGCGGTCGCCATGAAGTCGCCAAAGTAGGCGACGTGGTCGCTCACGCTGCCGGCGGGAACCGTCCCGGGCCACCAGGCAATGGTGGGAACACGAATGCCTCCTTCGTAGAGGTCCCGCTTCATGCCTCGCAAAGGACCATTCGAATCGAACAGCTCGGGGTTTTGGCCACCTTCCCGGTGAGGTCCATTGTCGCTGGAGAAGATCACGAGGGTCTGCTCGGCAATCCCCAGTTTCTTCAGTTCGTCGAGCAGGCGGCCGACATGGCCGTCCATGCGCGTGACCATGGCGGCGTAGCCTTTGTCGGGATCCTTCCAGGGGCGGTCAGCGTAGGGTCCGTAGTCGGGGACTTCTTGTCCGTTGCCGGTGGCGCGGGTTCCTTCGTTGTTGGCGTGGGGAATCGTGAGTGCCAGGTAGAGGAAAAAGGGTTGCTTGGCATGGGCGTGCACGAAGGCGAGTGCCTGTTCCATGATCAGATCGTGGCTGTAATCGACACGCTCGACGGCATGGCCTCCCCGAAACGCCCCGTAGGCTCGCGGCGACCGCACGACTCGATTGCGCAAGGGAACTTTCTTTTTGTTCTTCCAAAGAAACTCCGGATAGTAGTTGTGGGCGTGGACCTGGTTCAGGTACCCGTAGAAGAAATCGAAGCCCTGATCGTTGGGGAGTCCCGTATTGCCCGGCGCGTCATCTCCCAGTCCCCATTTTCCGCAGAGGGCCGTGGCGTATCCTGCCTGCTTGAGGACCTCGGCGACCGTCACGTCTTCGGGGCGCAGCGATTGGATCGAGACGTCGCGCCCTGCATTCCCGCGCACGTACGTGTGCCCCATGTGCTGACCGGTCATCAAGACGCTGCGGGACGGCGCACAGACCGTGCATCCGGCGTAGAACTGCGTGAAGCGCATCCCCTCACGGGCCATCCGATCCAACCGTGGTGTTTGGATCAACTTTTGGCCATAGCAGCCGAGATCACCGTAACCGAGATCGTCGGCGAGGATGAAGATCAGGTTGGGGCGTGGTGACACACTCTTGGCAGGAGGCTCGGCGACGACGAGAGTCCTCGTGCCGGCCAGCATCGCCACGCCCGCAAACCAGACCCAGAAGGATCCAGGGGGCCGGAACGCCCGTGCCATTAACGGTTCGGACTTACTTGTCCGTCTTTTCGGCGCTTCCATGCTCTTGAGCCCCCGCCGGGTCTTGCAGCTTTTGAAGCGCCTCGGTGGCCACATCCCGCACCATGGCATCGGGGTCGCTCTGAGCAAGTTGTTTGAGGGCGGGAATCGCCGACTTGGCGACATCACCGAGCTGCCCCAACATCCGGGCCATTTCAGCTCGCACACCTGGCCGTGAGTCACTTAAAGCGCTGATAAGGTACGGCACGGAGAACTTGGCGATTTCCTCATGGCCGGGGTTGATCTTCAGCAGCGCCCACAACGCGGAGACGCGCAGGAACCGGTCTTTCGACTCGACCAATTCCAACAATTGCGGATTCGCGGCTTCGGCTTTCGGGCCGAGCTGTCCGATGGCGTAGGTCAGCGCGTACTTCGTTTCGATATCAGCCGTCTTAAGCAGTTTCAGGAGTTTGGGAAGCGCAGGTGCCGAAGCAGGGCCGATGGAACCCAGTGCCACAATAATGTCACGCCGGATGTCGGCGTCTTCGACGGTGTCGAGGAGTTCGATGAGTTTGGGAACGGCTTCGGCCGCGTCGGGGCCGATCCGGTTGAGAATCTGAACCGCGTAAGGAAGGCGTTTGGGGTCGTCGAGTGCCCGGATGACGCGAGGCACGACGGCTTTCCCACGCTTGACGAAAGCGTCGATCACGCGATTGATGGTCTCCTGGTCAAGTTTATCGACAAGGGATTTCAAGAGTGGTGCTTCGGCGATATCGGCAGGGATGTCGGTCTCGGCAAAGGCGGTCGCGGCGATCGATCGCAGTTGAGCATCGTTTGACTGGAGTGCCTCGGCGAATGCCTCCACCGCCTGCTGCATGAGTGCTCGGTCGTCCGGCTTGAGCTGCACGAGCGACCACAAGGCCGTCAATTTCAAAATGGGATCGTCAGACCTGGCGGCCTTTTCGAGCGCCGGGACAGCTTTGGGATCGCCCAATCGGCCCAAGGCATAAGCTGCGGCATACTTGACGCCGTTGAACGGGTCATTTTCCAACACGGAGACGATCGTATCGACGGCAGGTCGTGCCGCCTCGCCGATCGATGCGAGCGCCAAAAGGGCTTCGATACGGACCTCGGGAGCATCTCGTTTGACGCAGTGCATCAACTGCGGTACGGCTTCGGCCGCGTCGGGACCGATGCGCTCGATGACAAGGCATGCCCAATAGCAGCCTTTTTCATCTTCGAGGACTTGCATCAAGCGAGGCACCACTTTCTTGCCTTGTTCGGCCAAGGTATCGAGTGCCGGCAGGAGCGCCTCGGGTTCCGACTCTTCCAGCACTTTGACCAGGAGTGGCAACGTCACTTCGGGCGGCGCTTCGATCGCCAAGAGCGCCTCGCGGGCTTCGCGACGCACCAACCGGTTCTTGTCAACAGCCAGGCGGACCAACTCACCGACAACGTTGTCGGCGTTGCGAGCGGCCTTGCCCATTTTCCCCAACGCATGCGCGCAATAGGCACGCACCAAAGGATCTTTATGACGCAGGCACTCAACAAGTGCCGACACCGCGTCGTTGGCCGCTGCCGGTCCGATCGCTGCGATCGCTCGAGCAGCCCGCCAGCGTTCTTCCGTCGTCCCCACGGTGAGGAACCGAGCGAGCGCGCGAACCAGTTGGACTGGAGCGTTCGGCCCCAGCTTGGCCACCGCGTCGATCGCCTCCAGTCGCTCTTGCTCGTTCTTGCTGCTGAGCTGCTCCATCAGCTTCGAGGTGTCGACTTGCGCCATTGCCGGAGCGGCCAGGCTGCAGAGCAGGACTCCCGTTATCGTCAATCGCGTGAACCCGTGGATCATTGGTACCTCGACTGCTGTTGCTTCGGAGATGAGTGACACGGCTGTCCGGCAGTTCGTGCCGCGAGGATTCCTGACGAGCGCCGTTTCCGATGAGCCCAATGCCCTCTAGCGCCGCTCGCGGCCCGCCCGGACGGTTTATTGGTTGTACCGGAGCTGTTGCCTCAGTTGTTTGATGAACTTGATTGCCTTCGTGTAGTCTTCTGGCAAGACTTCTTTCCTCTTGAGGCGATCAACCAGGAGCGTCTTCATTTCCTCCAGGTCGTTGATGATCGCCTTGTATTGGTTGAGATTGATCTTGCCGTTGACGGCCGCTCGTTCCGCAAAGAGGGCCTCGAGTCGGCTGCGCACCGGGGCGTACTCGTCCGCGGTCAACTCGAGCGGCCATGAGATCTTGCCGGTGACCGGGTCCAGCTCGCTGGCCGAAAGCGGTTTAGGCACCTCCATTTTGGCCATGCGAATCAACTGTTCCGACGTCGGTCGGGGCTTGCGCCGCGACTGGCGGTAAGCTTCCTGGATGTTCTTCATCTCGACGAAGGACTGAGCCGCCTTGACGCGGTTCTCGTACAGTCGCGACTGCACCTCGGTCCAATTCTTCGCGGCCTCAGAGGTTCGCACGTTGTATTGGCCGGCCGATCGGATGATGTCTGCGGCCCCTCGCTGGACTCCCTCAGCGTAAGTGGATGAGTGATAATAGGGGCCCCAATACTGCGCCTGGGCGACGGCGGCAGTGATCCAGACCAAGACGCTACCGAGCACGATGGTTCGCCAATTCATAGTCCCTGTGTCTCCTCAGTGTCGTTCTTCCCAGGCGTTGTCGTTCTTTCCAGACGTTCTTCCCAGGAACTCGACGGGTTCCCCGAACTCCCCATCGCCTAGACGACTCGCAGATTTCGAAAGCGCAAGCGACTGCTGGCATCCGGGCCCCGCGGGCCAACATGGGCGGGTGCACCGGTCCCCGCATTCCAGGCACAACCCCATTTTCATTGTGGTTGGTGCCCTGGCCCGACTCAAGGGGCAGCGTTCAAAATCGGCGACAATTTTCAATGACGTCCCCCGCGGAGGCCCTCACGATTGGGGGGTAGTGTTCGGACTGTCGCCTCAGCCCACATTTCGTACAATTGAAATAGATCATCCTCAGGTCGAACTCTTCCAGGAGCCGGAGTCGTGACTGCTGTGGCCGACTTGCGAACAGGCCGGTTTTCCCTGCCGGCGGATCGAGTGCGAGAGATTTACACGTTGATGGTCCGAGCCCGGAAGCTCGAGGAGCGGATGATCAAGATGAGCAAGTCAGGCGAGGGCTACTTCTGGATCGGGGGTCCAGGCGAGGAAGCCTTCAACGTCTGCCTGGGGCTGCAAGTGAAAAAGGGCCAAGGCCCCGATTACGACTACCTGCATCTGCATTACCGCAACAGCGCCACGATGCTGGCGATGGGGATGGAGCCAATCGACGCGATGCGCCAAATGGCGATGCGCCGCACCGATCCACACTCGATGGGCCGCAACTTCGTGGGCCATTTCGCGCGTCGCGAATGGAACGTCCTGCCGGTCAGTTCGGTTATCGAAATCCAGTACACGATGGCTCCTGGCACCGCCCTGGTCCAAAAACGGCACGGTGGGGACGGAATCTCGATCGTCGTCGGAGGGGATGCGGGAACGGCCGAAGGGGACTTCGCCAGTTGCATGATCTGGAGCTCGCGGCCGGGCCAGCGGCTTCCCGTATTGATGATCGTGATGAACAACCACTGGGGGATTTCCACGGCGGCCGAGACCCAGCACGGCGAAGAGCACATCATCGATCGAGGCAAACCATTTGGCATCCCCGGCGAAGTCGTCGACGGTTGCGATCCGGTGGCCAGTTGGCACGCCATTGCCCGGGCCATGGAGTACTGTCGCCGCGAGCGAGGTCCATTCATGTTGGAAGCGCTCGTCTCCCGATTGCACGGACATTCCTCGTCCAGCGGCGCGGTGCGGGTCGAAAACGAGCCCGACTGTGTTACGATCCTGGAACAAAGAATGCTGGAAGCGGGCGTCTGCGACCGAACTTATATCGCTCACGTCCATGAAACCGAAGAGGCCGGCATCGAACAGGCGCTCGAGCAAGTTCTGCGGGAACCCCAGCCCGACCCGACCGATGTGCCGCGCTTCACGTACGCTCCCAGTCCCGTTGACGCAGTCTATCCTCAAGACTATGACGATCTGCCCGGCCGTCGGCGCTCGTCGTAGCGACTCCAGCCCTCCCCGAGCTCAGGAGAACGACTTCCGTGGCAACGCTGGTTCAGGCCGTTCGCATGGCACTCCACTATGGAGAGACCCACTTGGGTGTCACCGACATCTTCGGAGAAGACGTCGGCCCGCCTCTGGGAGGCGTCTTCACCGCCACCCAAGGGCTCAAGACCGCCTGGAACTCGCCATTGGACGAACGTGGCATCGTCGGCACGGCGATGGGGATCGCCTATGCCGGCGGACGCCCCGTCGCGGAGATCCAATTCTGCGACTACGGTTTCAACACGATCGACCTGCTCAAAGTGGCCGGCAACCAGCGATGGGCCAGCGCAGGCAACTACGAAATGCCGCTCGTACTCATGACCCCCAGCGGCTCGGGCATCCGCGGCAGCCTCTACCACTCGCATTCCTTCGAAAGTTGGGCGTCGCGGCTGGCCGGTTGGAAGATCTTCATGCCGAGCCGGCCTCTCGACGCGTACGGCTTGATGCTCTCGGCCATCGTCGACCCCAACCCCGTCCTGGCACTCCTACCCAAAGCCCTTTTGCGCGTGCGGGGCGACGAACTTCTCCCCGGCGAGCCCGAAGACCCGGAGCAGCTCAAGGCGATGATCGATGCTCCCGTCGGAGATCGCTCCGCCTGGCAACCCCAGTGGCCTCCGCTCGAGGAATACTTCATCCCGCTCGGCAAGGCTCGAATCTGCCGCGAAGGAGCCGACGCGACCGTCGTCAGTTACGGTCGGACCCTTCCACTGTGCGAGCGCGCCGCCGATGAGCTTTGGGAAGAACGGGGTCTGCGCTTCGAGGTCATCGACTTGCGCACCATCTTTCCGTACGACTGGGAGACGATCCGCACGAGTCTGCTCAAGACGGGACGCATCCTCTTCGTGAACGAAGACACCGAAGTGACGAACTTCGGCGAGCACCTGCTGCGGCGTGTCGTCGAAGAACACTTTTACGATGTCCTCGCTGCGCCTCGCGTCCTGCAGGGCAAGCATGTTCCCGGTATCGGCCTCAATCAGATCTACGAACAGAACACCGTCCCGCAACTGCCTCAAATCCGGCAAGCCATGCTGGAGTTGGCGATGGAGGAACCATGAGCGTCGCGTTCCGAGTTCCCGAACTGGGCGAAGGCGTCTATGAGGCCGAGTTGGTCGAGTGGCGAGTCCAACCCGGCGACCACGTTCGCCACGGACAGCCGCTGGCCGAAGTCATGACCGACAAGGCGAGTATGGAACTCCCTGCTCCCTTTACCGGCGTCATCCGGAAGCTCCGGATCGAACCGGGAGTGACGTTCCAAGTCGGCCAGGAAATCCTCGAGTACGATCCGGCAAGTGACACGGAAGTGTCTGCTCCACCGGCGACTCCACCAGCGGAACCCTTGTCGCCAGAGTCTCCCTCCGTGGCGACCGGAGCAACGGAGTCGCCGTCGGCGACGGCGGTGGCAGCCCGCCCGAGTCCCGCGGCGCCGCCCGGTAGTCCAGACTTGCGGGTTCGGGCCGCACCGTCGGTGCGCCGGATGGCCCGGTCGCTCGGCATCGACCTGACGTCGATCGCCGGGAGCGGACCGGGAGGCCGCATCACGATGGAAGATGTCGCTCGAGCCGCCAAGCGAGAGCCGGCTTCGCGGCTCGCGCCGACACCCCCTCCACTGCAATTCGACCTGGGG
>WFWZ01000398.1 GCA_015490875.1 Planctomycetaceae bacterium | reverse complement strand
GGCCAGTGGTATGCCTTTTTCAAACGACCCACGGCCCTGTGAGGGTCAGCCACAACAGCCCCAGCCTCACTCGAGCTAGCGTACGTCCGATTCGCCTTAGGGAGCCTTCTTCCATGCTGATGATGGCCGCGGCCACCGCCTTGTTCTGGAGAACCTGGGCTCGAGTCTTCAAGCGGTCCGCCCCTGCCAACGCGGTCGTCACGCCACTCACTTGGGAGGACCTTCGGGCACGCCGCGAAGAACTCGGTGCGAGCCCCGATCGACTTCCCTGTTCCTGCCCGACGTGCCGCCACCGACGTCATGCCACCTAATCGACCGGAGAATCGGCGGGGGGAGTTCATTCCACGGCGAACAATTCCCGCTCAATGACTTCCCAGATCCCGTCGGCAACCTGTTCCTTGCGTCCGGCAAGTCGCCGTAAGACGCGCCCGTCGGGATGGAGCACCTCAACGTCGTTGTCGTCCGCGTTCATCGCAGCCGGCCGGTTGAGGACCATTAGGTCACAGCTTTTTCGCTCCGCCTTCACCAGCGCTCGAAATCGGTGGTCATCCGTCTCCAACGCAAAACCGACGACGAACTGCTCGGGGCGCTTGCGAGCCCCCAAGGTGGCGACGATGTCGGGAGTTTCTTCCAGGACAAGATGCAGCGGTTCACCCGTCTTGGCGATCTTCTCAGACTCGACGCGCTTAGGGCGATAGTCGCAGGGAGCTGCTGCCCCGATCAACAGGTCGGCTTGGTCGAACGCCCCCGAAGCTGCTTCAAGCATCTCTTCGGTGGAAACGACCGGGATGACTCGAGCTTGCCGAGGGTACTGCAAACAGACCGGTCCGGTCACGACCGTCACGTCGTGCCCTCGGTGCAACGCCGCTTGGCAGAGTGCCCTCCCCATCTTGCCACTGGAGGCATTGGTGAGATAGCGCACCGGATCGAGGTACTGCCGTGTCGGCCCAGACGTGATGAGGACTCGAGCCATTACGACTACTGCGGTTGCCCGCCCCTTCCCTTAGGGACCAACGCGGCTTCGATGGCTTTCCGGATGGCCTCCGGTTCCACCATTCGTCCCGGCCCTTCCTCACGGCAGCTCAGCCACCCCGGCTGGGGCATCAACAGCTCCACACCGTCCTCACGCAACCGCTCCACGTTCCGCTGCACGGCAGGTTTGTTCCACATCGCCGCATTCATGGCCGGTGCCACAATGACAGGACCGTCGAACGCCAGGTACAACGTGCTGACGACGTCATCCGCCAAGCCGACGGCCGCCTTGGCCAGAAAGTCGGCGCTTGCCGGAGCCACGCACAGCAGGTCGGCACCCCGGGCCAGTTCGATATGTGCACCCAGCGGAAAAGCCCGGTCGAAGACTCGCGTCGCTACACGGCGTCCCGAGAGTGCAGCAAAGGTGGCCGGCGCAACCATCTTCGTCGCCGCCCGTGTCATCGCCACCGACACAGCATGGCCATCCTGGACCAGGCCGCTGACGAGCGCCGCCGTTTTGAATGCTGCGATTCCGCCGGTGACGCCGATCACGAGACTTGCCGCCATGAATGTCCACCCGGCCCCAAGGTAGCGGAGGATCAAAAGTCGGCGGGGTTCAGGTCGAGTTCGGCGCCCGGCTCACCCGGCGAACCACCCACGACTTGCACGCTGCCACTGGTGTCGAGAAAGATTTTGCCCTGAGCGATTTCCTGCAGGGCGATTTCCATATTGTCCGTGCTGCGAGTCTCCACCAACGGCTGGCTCCCGGCGTTCAGCTGCACGAGCCGCTTTTGCAGGAGCGTCGACAGCTTGAAGCGACCGCCCACCTTGTTGATGATCTCTTCTTCTTTCAGTTCACGGTACATCAGCCCTGTCCCTTCACACGAACCACGCAACGTTCAGGTCGTCCCCTCAGCCGGCCGAGTCTCACGCTCCAAAATGCCGCAGATCTCCTCGGCCGCCCGATCCACATCGTCGTTGATCACTTCGTATTGGTAAAGTGGGAGTTTCTCCAGTTCTCGCCGAGCCACCTCCAGCCGCCGGGCGATTTCCGCATCGGACTCGGTTCTTCGAGCCCGCAGGCGGCGTTCGAGTTCGTCCGGCGAGCCAGGATGCAAGAAAATGGTCACTGCACCGGGAACCTTGGGGACGACGGACATGGCGCCCTCGACGTCAATTTCGAGAATCACCGCCTCGCCCGCATCCCACCCCGATCGCACCTCGTCCCACAGAGTGCCGTACCACTTCCCCTGGCCATACACTTCTTTCGCCTCGAGGAACTCGCCGTTGGCGAGCCGCCGTCGGAACTCTTTATCACTGAGGAAGTAGTAGTCGCGGCCATGGACCTCACCGGGACGCGGCAGCCGCGTGGTGGCCGAGACACTGAGTCGGACAGGCACCGGTGACGTCTCGAGGACTCGGCGCAGTACCGTCGACTTCCCTGCTCCCGAGGGCCCCGAGATGATGAACAGTTTTCCGTCCGGCCCACTCATTCGATATTCTGCACCATCTCGCGCATCCGCTCCAGCGCCGCTTTGATCTCGACCGCCGCCTGAGAAATCCGGCTGTCGTTCGCTTTGGCGGCCATCGTGTTCGCCTCGCGGTTCATCTCCTGCAGCAGGAACTCGAGTTTCCGTCCCTCGCTCGTCTCCGCCTCCAGTAGCCCTCGAAACTGGTCTAGATGGCTGCTCAGCCGAACGGTCTCCTCCGAGATGTCACAACGGTCAGCGAACAACGCGACCTCTCGAGCAATTTCCGCCTCCGCGCCTTCGACCGCTTCCGAGCCAAGCAGCGAGTCGATGCGCTGTTCGAGCCGCTCCCGGTATCGCTCGACCACCTCCGGCGCCCAACTGCGAACACGCTCCAATTGGCCAGCGATGATCTCGAGGTTCCGCTCGAGGTCCGCCTTCATGGCAGCCCCCTCGGCTTGACGCATCCGGTTGAGCTGCTCGAGAGCTTCTCGTACCGCCTGCTGTACCAGCGGCCACTCGGCCTCTCCAATCCCGCGCTCTCGCGACGTCTCCACCACGACACCGGGCAAGGCCAACATTCCCTCGAGCCTTGGCTGGGCCGCCCCCAATTGCTCCGCCTCCTCGGCCACCTGGCGGTAATAGCTGCGCAACGCCGCCCGCTCCAGCCGGTAGTCCTCTTCGCGCGCCTCGCGCTCGATGAGCAGTTGCGCCTGAAGCGTACCGCGGCGTACCGCGGACCGGATTTCGGCTTCGACCTTTGCCGACAACTCGAGTAACGAATCTCCGGTCCGCAGCGCGATCTTCAAATGTCGGCCATTGACACTGCGGATCTCGAAGGAGACGACAGTCCCGTTGCCTTCCACCGACGCCCGGCCATGTCCGGTCATGCTCAGCAGCAACGTTTCACTCCCTCCTGCTGCCCCATCCGCATGGCCCTTGGAGTTCTCGGTGACTCATCGGCTAGGAGCCTGCCGACTTCTTTGTGTCAGTGCCCTTGCCATCCGATGACGAACCCTTGTCTCGCTCGGCGTCCGAACCGTGGCCGTCGCTCGCCGTTCCAGGACTAGAGCTTTTCGCCTTGGACGTTCCCTTCTCGCCGGTTCCGTCGGTGGAACCCTTTTCGCCAGGCTGGTTCGACGTGGAGGCCTCCTCGCTGCTCTCGTCGACAGTTCCCTTCTTTTCCGCTCCCTTCTTCTCTGCCGGTTCGGACTCCTCTGAGCCGGTACCCGCTCCGGTCTGCAGCGTCGGCTGAGCGGGAGGCGGAACAGATTCTTGGCGATTGAGACAGGCGATGGCCAGACAACACAAAAGAATCCAAATCGCCGCGACGACAACGGTAATCCGAGTAAAGACGTCCCCGGCTTTACTGCCAAACGCACTTTGGCCTCCCATCCCACCAAGGGCGCCCGCCAAGCCACCTCCCCGGCCCCGTTGCACTAATATTAAGAGAATCAAAAACAGCGATACCAGAAAAAGCACAGGACCGAACAGGTATTGCAATGCTTCTGAAGCATCCGCTACGAGCAACCGCACTCGGAGGAGGCTTGCACCGACCGGAGACAACATCATCAAGCCCATCGTTCCGTTCACCTTATTCCGATCCTCGGTCCCTCTGATTCCAGCTCACGCTTTTCCGGCCGCGATAATTGCCAAAAATGACTCGGCTTCCAACGACGCTCCGCCCACCAGAGCACCGTCGATGTCGGGTTGAGCCAACAACTCGGCCGCATTGGAAGGCTTGACACTGCCTCCATACTGGATCCGAACCCGCCCCGCTATGTCGGCATTGTAGCGATCCGTCAACCAGGTGCGAAGATCAGCATGAACCTCTTGAGCCTGCTCGGGGGTCGCCGTTTCGCCCGTTCCGATCGCCCAGACCGGTTCGTAAGCGATCACCATCCGGGCCACCTGATCACTCGACAATTCCGCGACGCCCGCTCCGAGCTGCTCGAAGACCACCTGTTGCGTTGCTCCGTCGCGGCGCTGCTCGATCGTCTCCCCGACGCAAAGCACCGGCACCAATCCGTGTTCGAAGGCGGCGGCGACCTTCTTTCCCACGAGCTGCGAAGATTCGCCGAAAATGTGGCGGCGTTCGCTGTGCCCCAGAATCACATACCTGGCCCCCATGTCGATCAGCATCGGGCCGCTGATCTCGCCCGTATAGGCACCCGATGAGGCGAAATACATGTTCTGACCGCCGTACGCGATGGGAGTTCGCTCGAGCACCCCCCGCACGGCTTCCATATAGACGAACGGCGGGAAGACCGCCACGTCCACGTCTTCGGCAGGAGCCTCACGGGCGATGGCTTCGGCCAGCGCGATTGCCGACATGCGGTCCAAGTTCATTTTCCAGTTGCCCGCAATCAGTGTCCGTCGGCTCATACCTTGACTCCTGTTCCATTCCGTAACGCCCACCCCGACACGATCCGCACATTTCCGATGCCGCGGGACCGTTGCCGCCGATACGCCGGCCGCCGCGCGCGATTCCTAACTCGGGCAGCCACTTACGGGCAGAACGAAGAGCTTCCCGTCACCCATCCGTCCCGTCCTGGCCGCCGAAACGATCCGCTGGATCGTCTCTTCTACACGAAGATCGTCGACCCACACCGCAATCTCGACCTTGGGAAGAAACGCCAGAGAGTACTCGGTGTCTTGATACTTGTCGAGGTAGCTTTTCTGGCGCCCGTAGCCTTTGACTTCGTGGACGCTCAGTCCCTCCAGCGGTGCCCGCCGAAGTGCCTCGAGAACCCTCTCCGCCACGAACGGTCTCACAATGGCAATGATCTGTTTCATTCCTGGAGCCATCACGTCTCCGGCGAAACTGCCCGCACGGCCAGCCCAAGACCATGGTGGATCTCAAGCGTAGAACTTTTCGCCAAACAAGTCGATCGGCGGGTCCGCTTCGACCTCAATGTCTCCGAACACCTTCACCTGACAAGCCAGACGTAACTGCTCGCCGTACTGCACGTATGCGAACTTGGGGATCGGGTCCGGCATGACGACCGTCTTGAATTGCAGTTTTTCCTTGAGCGTCGGTTGGTTGACGTTCTCGGCCCCCTTCGTGATCAGCACCCGGCAAGTGCCGCACGTTCCCATGCCGTGACAGTTCAGAATCGTCTGGTTGAGCCGGCGGCCAAACCCATTGAGAAACCCCCGATTCAGCGGAATCCCAGCCCGCAAGGCCTCACGCCGCAAGTTGGCTCCCTCAGGAACCTCGATCACCACGTTTTCCTTCACGAATTTGACGGTCGGCATCGTGTCTTCCTGGTCGTTGGCGAAATGTAAACAGCAAGAGCGTCACTCGCCACTGCCGCGAGCAACATGGGGGCCATGGTACCAATCCGCCGCGCCCGCGCAAAGCCATCGACCGACCTTGCCACCTTTTCGTTGCTACCATCCACCTCGCGACTTGCCGCCAGCCTCCTCCCCATGCGCTCTCCATCCCTGACTTGACTGGTGATCGGTACGTATGTATATTGGAATAAATGTATACCAGGGTGTGGGGCCGGTCTTCCTATGAGCAGCCAAAGCACGCACAGGGAGCACCCACCGTGGTATTGGGAATCAAGCCGACGGTCGATTTTGCGTTCAAGAGAATCTTCGGTACACGAGAAAACACGCTCGCATTGGTGGGACTCACGAACGCGGTCCTCGCCCCGGACGAGCAGATCGTCGAGGTCGAGATCCTCAATCCGTTCAACAGTCAGGAGTTTGCCGAACAGAAGGTGATCGTGCTCGACATTCGAGCTCGCGACGAGGCCGGCCGGTGGCTCAACATCGAAATGCAGGTCGACGTCGTCGCCGGCCTCAAAGAACGGCTCGCCTATTACGCCTGCTCGCTCTACACCGAGCAACTCACGCAGGGCGAGAAGTACTGCCGGCTGCGTCCGGCCATCTCGATTTGCTTTCTTGGGAGCGTCCTTTTCGGAGGCATCTCCACGGCTCACCATCGGTTTCGGTTGGCGGATCTCGACGAGGGCCGAGTCCTGACGGAGGCCGTCGAGGTCCACACGGTGGAGCTGACGAAGTATAATCTGGACGAGGCGACAATTACGCGGGCGTCGGCGATCGAGCAGTGGGCGTTCTTTCTGCTCTATGCGCATCGGTATGAATCAAGTCGGCTGCGGGAGTTGCTTCCTGGGGAGGCGTTTGCGCGAGCCATTGACGCGGCGGAAGCCATTCGGCGAAAAACGGAGGATCGCATCATGTACGATCAGCGTGAAAAGGCACTACGGGATTACGAGTGGCGGATTGAAGGTGCCCGCCGAGAAGGAATCGAGAAGGGAATCGAGAAGGGAAGAGAGGAGGGAAGAGAGCAGGGAGAGCTGATTGGCAAGATCACGTTGCTCCGACAACTGCTCGGCGAAGCGGATACGTCGAAAGAAGAACTGTACGAGGCTTCGATTCCCGAGCTTTCTTCCATCGTCGACGAGTTGCAAGAGAGACTCCGGTCGCGAGGTTTGTAATTCGGAAAAGAGTTCGTCTCCGTGCCTTCCACCCGCTCCCTTTTTCCGCCACTAAACTTCCATCCCTTTGGGCACGGGGGACCGCCTGGCAGTTGTTTTTTGCCAGGCACTCGGCGTCGTGCTCCAAGAAACTCGCCGCGCTCGCCGGTGAGGCTTCTCGTTGGGAGCCACTTCGTGGGCCAAGTCGCGATATCCTTAGTCCGTTAGTCATCTACCATGTGCCGTGCCATCCGAGATCGCTTGACTCTTTCCATCGGTCTGCTGGCTGCCCTCTTGGGGGTGTCTCTCCCGCCCTCGGGCAACGCGGATGAGAATTCTGCGCGGTACTCCCTCATCGAACACCTCGACCGGCCTTTCGCCTATGACCGTCCCGACCACATCGCTGCGGCTCGACCACTGGGTACCCCCAACGCCTACGAGGCCTCGGTTCTCGCAGGCCCGGCAGGACTCGAGTACGCCTGGTTGGAATTCACGCCCGGTCAAGGTGACCGCATCACGGTCCAACTCGCTGGCGCCGAGCCGCGTCCCGTTCTCCCCCAAGGCGCGTACGCTCGTCCCACGTTGACTCGTGATGCTGCCGGCCGGCGGTGGCTCAGCTACGAAGCCGAAGTCGACGGCCAATGGGACATCTTCGCCGTGCAGATCAACGACAACGGACCGGTGGGCCCACCGATCCGGATCAGCCCGAATCCGGGAAGCGATATCCGTCACCGCGTGCAGCCCGATTCGAACGGGGGACTCTGGTTCGTTTGGCAAAGCGATCGGAGTGGCCAATTCGAGATCGCCGCGCGGCGATGGAGTGACGGACATCTGGAACCGCTGGCCGCCTGGTTCAAGCGGACGGCAACGAGATCTGGTCGTCCCCCATTTGGCGCGAATCACCGGCAACCCACTCGCGATAGCGGCGATCGCAAAACCGGTCGGTCATCCCGGCGATGTACTCCCCGCAAGCCCGCTCCAGGCCCACCGACTCGATCCGCTTGCGATGAAATAGCGGCAACCGCTCCGGATGCGCTTTCAGATGGTGGAACAACGCCCGCACCCTCTCTTGAGCCTCGCGGCGCACCGAAACCAAACGCTGGTGACGATAGACCCGCTCATACAAAAACGCTTCCAACTCATCGATCTTCGCCTGCATTTGCTCTTCGAATGTCAGGCGAAAACCGGCTTCTCTCACAGCATCTGCACTGCGAAACCCCGCCGCCTCGAGTTGCCGGCGGGCGTCATCGATCAGCCGACTGACCCGATGGTCGATGAGCGCTCGAGTCAGCTCACGGCGTAAAAGGCTGGCACCGACTCCATGGTATCGCTGGCGGAGTTCCGCGAGCAACTCCGCTACCAACGGCACCTCACCGAACTCGTCCAGTGAGACGAGCTCCAGTTTCACCGCATCGTCGACATCGGCGGCGTCATAGCTGATGCTGTCTGCCAGATCGACGACTTGTACCTCGAGCCTCGGTGTGCCCGTCTTCTCGATCCGATGGCGTTGGCCTTCCAGCACCTCCCACGACAGATTGAGGCCTGGAAACGCCGCGTACCGTCGCTCAAGAGACTCTACTAACGTCAGCGCGAACGCGTTGTGCGAAAACCCACCATGATCGGCCAGGCACTCATCGAGTGCCTCTTCGCCGGCATGGCCGTAAGGTGGATGGCCGATGTCGTGCAGCAGCGCCAGCGCCTCGACCAGGTCCTCGTTGAGCCGCAAGGCGCGAGCCACCGTGCGGGCGATGGAGGCCACCTCGTGGGTGTGCGTCAAACGCGTTCGATGATAGTCTCCCATCTCGCCGGTGAAGACTTGCATCTTGCCACTGAGTCGGCGGAATGCCGCGCTGTGAACGACGCGATCGCGATCGCGTTGATACGGCCCGCGGTAAGGGTGTGCCGGTTCGGGATATCGGCGCCCGCGACTCTCCCGGCTGAACGTGGCGTACGGAGCCAACAAGAGAGACTCACGCGCATCGAGCCATGTGCCTCGCGTGGCCGTCGGCCCTTCGTTGCCTTCTGCTTCCTTCATGGCTTCTCGGACGATTTCGTGTCTCGCTCAGCTTTCGCCGAGGCCAACGTCTCGCGTGTGATCAGATCGATGGGCGTCTCCTTGTCTTGGGGAGTCGAACCGGTACGCAGGACTTGCAGCGCGTATTCGATGCCATAGACGGCGAGTTGGTCGGCATGCTGGTCCGCCGTCGCCACGATTTCGCCTCGGAGGACCGCTTCGCGCACCGCTTCAATGTTGTCGAACCCGACGATCTGGACCTTCCCCAACTTGCCCGCCTCCTTCACCGCTGCCAATGCTCCCAGTGCCATGTTGTCGTTGCAACACAACAGCGCCTGCAACCGAGGATGCTCACTCAACAGCGACGCCGCCACTCGGTTGGCAATCGCCGTTTCCCATTGACCGCTCTGCACGGAAACGACTCGATGCCCTGCCGCCTGCATCGCCTCTTCGAACCCGGCTCGACGCTGTTGCGAATTGAACGCCGTCGGGACGCCCTCGAGGATCGCGACTTCGGCCCCTTTGGGGAGCCGCTTCGCGAGATACTCTCCTACCAGACGGGCCCCCTTGCGGTTGTCCGGCCCGACGAACGGTATCTCGATCCCCAGATCCTTCAAGACGCTCTCGTCGAGCTTGTTGTCGATGTTGATGACGACAATCCCGGCTTGTTGGGCTCGTTTCAATACCGGAGCCAGCGCCTTGGAGTCGGCCGGAGCGATCACGATCGCGTCGACGCGCGAGGCCATCATCTCCTCGACAAGCGCCGACTGTCGCGCCAAATCCCTTTCGTCTTTGATCCCATTGACGATCAAGTCGTACTCGTCTGCGTGCTGGCCATGGTGCCTTCGAGCCCCTTCGGCCATTGTGGTGAAGAATTCATTGGCCAGCGACTTCATGATGAGGGCCACACGAGGGCGGTCGGAGCTTCCCGACTCGTCCTTTCGTTTGGCACAACCGATCACTCCTACAGCCATGGCGACCAGCAGGATCGTGAGGCCGACGAGGGCCGTCCCGAATCGGTACGATGGCGTCGTTCTTCGCATGGTCATTCGATCTCCTTCGTCGCGTTCTCCTCACGCAATAGTGACAGAACCTCGTCATACGTGGGCATGGCGGATTGTGCTCCCACTTTCGTAGTGGCCAACGCACCGGCTGCGCACCCGAAGCGAACGGCTTGGACCAGCGGGATGCCGCCGGCCCACCGGACGGCCAAGGCAGCCGTAAAGGCATCCCCTGCGGCCGTCGTGTCGACCGGAGATACCGAAAACGCCGGCACACTCGAGATCGTCCCCGACTCGTCCAACACCACGGCGCCGGCGGCGCCTCGCTTGAGCACCACGTGGCGGGCTCCGGCACGCCGCAGCGCCTCGGCGGTCGCCTCGGCGGAAGGGGATGCATCGCCAGTCAATGCAGCGGCCTCGGTTTCGTTAGGAGTCAATACATCGACGCGGCACAACCGTTTATCCACCGCACGGGGTGCCGGTGCCGGATCGAGAATCACCGGAACCCCTAAATCCATTGCTTCCTCGATGACTGCCAGCGCCGTTTCCAAAGGAATCTCTAACTGCAGCAAGAGGACGTCCGCTTCCCCCATTACCGGCCGAGCCTCTTTGATGTCGCGGGGAGTCAAACACGCGTTGGCGCCGGGGATCACCGTAATGGCGTTCTCCCCCGCGTCGTCGACGTGAATCAATGCCGTGCCGCTGGCAACTCCCGAGATCGTCTCGAGCTGCCTGCAATCGACACCCGCCTCCTCGAGCGTCCGACGCAACTCGACGCCAAATCCGTCCGCCCCCACCCTTCCGACGAACGCTACCTCCGCACCCAACCTGGCGGCGGCAACAGCCTGGTTGGCCCCTTTCCCTCCGGGGTTCATCACGAGCTCGCGACCGGTCAAGGTCTCACCCGGACGCGGTAGCGTTTCGACTCGAGCCACCACATCCATGTTGACCGAACCGACCACGACGACGCGGGGAGAGGAAGCCATAGTCATGTCCCAAGGTCCGAGAATCGAGAAATGGATTACGGAGCATCCACAGCCTTTGGGTTCGGAGGTTGGCTGGCCAGTTGAACCAGAGCCTCGCGGACGCGCGCCTGTTGAATGGCACTCATCCTCAAGTAACGACAATTCCCTTTGGGATCTTCTTCGAAAAAGACGTAGCCGTCCTCGGCCACGTGGATGCGTCCCGGAGGGGAAAGCGTGAAATAACCCCGGTCGGGAAAGACGGCCACCAGTACACTGGTCAGGTCCCAGCAGGGACGGTCATGCTCGGGCTCGCAGTACCGCCGATAACATTCGGCCACCGGGTGATCCGCCGTATAGGCGAAATCTTTTTCGATCGATTCGTGCGGAAACCGCACCCGTACGCCGATCTCATAACCGCTGGCAATCACCGGCGTCGGCCAGGAGGTGAGCACAGTGCGAGCCGCATCAAGGTCCCGGACGACGTTGTACTCGCGATGCCGTACGTGGCCCGGAACTGGGGCAAAACTTCCGGCCATGGCCGAGAGGAACCGGACCTTTTTCCGAATCAAATCTCGACCGCTCAAAGGTGAAACATCATCGGGTTTCGACACCAACAGTCTGGCGAGGTTGGTCGAAAACCCTACTTGCACAAGGACGATCGAACGGTCGGGAGCCGCCGCCAGGGTCTGCCGCAAGAGTGTCGTGGCATCAGGAGCCTGGCGTCCGGATTCCAAGTCGTGAGCATATCTCCACAACTTCCCTTTCTTTTCCACGGCGACTCCGAGGAACTTTCCTTCGCCTGGCGTCACGCCCTTTCGCACGACGCCGATCGGGATGTCGGGACGTCCATAGAACGTATTGATGACGTCGATCAAAGGTGCACTCCAGGGATGGTCCTTTGTCGACGTCACCGCCAGCAAGCGACAGTGGCCTCGTGACTGTAGCGAGTGAATCATGGCGAGCGCCAGGACGTCGTCGACGTCGTTGCCGATGTCGGTATCGAAGATAATTCCCACAGGTTCACCACTTGGCGCAGCAGGCGACAGTAGGCACGCGAGGAGGCATGCGGCAACCATCATTCCCCAACGATTCACTCGCCCTCTGCCGTTTCTCATCAATCCGATCCTCCCAGGTGTGCCACCATTCTTGTTTTTCGTCACTCCAGGGGACGTCAGCCTCTTTTTCACTACGCATCGTTCACGCAGTGCCCAGAGTCTAGAGTCTGGCGACTATTGTAGGATGGCGGAGAGGAGCGGGGCAGCCGTCCGAAGCGTTTGGGCGACAGAAGGGCGATCAGGCGGAGAGGCGTTGGCGGGCAGGGGAGAGCTGCGAAGCGTCTCCCTGATGGACGGC
>WFWZ01000397.1 GCA_015490875.1 Planctomycetaceae bacterium | reverse complement strand
CGTACCTCCTGCGCGTCTGCACGTCGATCGAACAAGTCTCCAAAGCCTCCTCGAACAGAGCCTTCGCCTCTTCCCATTTGCCTCCTTCACTGGCACTGAGGGCTCGAAGCGACAGTCCGCGAGCGGCCACGATCCGTTCCTCGGGACGAGGTTGGCGCAGAGCGGCACAGCCGGCACCGACCAAGATCGACGCCGCAACCGCCCACCTGCTGCCGCGAAGCCAACCCAATACTCCGCTCCTTTTCACCAGATCCCCCGGTTTACCACCATCTCACGCATCACGCCTCCTGGACACAATGGGACCCTCTATAGCAAGACTCGCCCGAGAGAGACAACGGCAATCGGCGGGGAGAAGATGGGGAGTAGGCGGAGCCGCGGGGTTGTTTCTCGCAGAGCCGCAGGCATGTCTCTCGCGGAGCCACGGAGAGTGCGGAGAGGGGTTTCTCGCGGAGAGCGCGGAGAGCGCAAAGAGTTTTTCTTGGGGAGTGGTTGTGGCAGGGACGTGAGTTCGCATCAGGGTGCGAGATCGTGGCACACGGACGTACGTAGGCCACGTGGCGGGGCTAACGCGGACCAATCCACAGGTTAGGAGAGCGAGGTGCCTCGCCCTGGGGTAGTGAAAAACTGGCAATCGAGAGGACCTACGGAACACAGGCATTTTCATCATCGTACTCGTGCTCAGCGCAGCGGTGCTCGTACTCGTACTCGAATATGACACAACAGCCACGACACCGCTTTCATCCTTCCCTGAAATGGCAATTCTATTACGATCGCCCGGTGCTCACTTGCCCCAGAATGCCTTCCAGTTCAGAGTAGATTCTTGTGGGGCGAGCCATCTTGCGGTCGTGGAGCACGAGTACGAGCACGAGTACGAGCACGATCCTGAAATCATCCATCCATTCAAGACGCGCGACTCGGGAGAAAGGTTTCCTTTCGATGTGGCGCAACCGAACCTGAAAGCATTCTCTGAGCTTTCAGCATCCCAGCCTTGCCCTCCCCACTTGGGAAATATCGTTCTTGAATCCTGTGACTGGCTGCTTTCACGACCTCGCCGAACCCAAGAGCCTTCCTCAACGTTCCTTTCGTCCCAGAATCCCGCATGGTGATTTAGAAGGGCACAATGGTCCTTCGAGCCCACTCCTCTCGGACCAACAAAACTACCCCATCTCATTCCTCTGCGCTCTCTGCGCCTCTGCGAGAAATAAACCTCCGCGCTCTTTGCGCCTCTGCCAGAGACACCCCTCAGCGCCTCTGCGAGTGACAAAAGCCATCACCCGTCGCGCTCGTCTTCCGACTCGAGTGGCAAGCTGATCCGCCCTTCGACCAGCTCCTGCTCCCACTCGTCGATCAACGGCCAGTCAACCGCACACGTGCCAAAGTCGGCCATGTGCTGGTACCGCTCGAGCCGCTCGATCGTGGCTTGCAGGAGCGCGTCGTCCTTGCGAAAGAGCGGGCCGTGACTGGGAAGCAGCCACTTGACGTCGGCATCGCGAATCCGCTCGAGCGACCGAATGAAGGCGGGAAGATCGCTGCCGTGATGGGCGTCGATCGCGCCGACACAACCATCTCGATAGATGTTGTCGCCGCTGAAAAGGAGATCGTCCATGCGGAACGCGAGTTGGCTGTCGGTGTGACCCGGCGTGTGCCAGACTTCCAGACGCACCGATCCGACCTCGAGGATGTCCCCTTCGTCGATCGTGCGATCCACGTCGACCGGAGGCATTTCGAGGTGGAGATCTTGCGCTTCGATTTCGGCGAAAGTTCTCAGTCGGTCGCCCTGCTGGAGCGGCTCGACGGCGCGAGGATGAGCTACGACTTCGGTCCGGAGAACTCGCTTGACTTTGGCAAGTCCCTGGATGTGATCGACATCCGCGTGCGTTGCCACGACCATCTTACAGCGTGAAAAGGGGAAATCGAGGTCCCGGATGAGATCGAGCAGCTCATCGACCGTTTCCTCGTAACCGACATCGATCAGTATCCACTCCGCGTCGTCATAGATGACATACACATTGCAGCCGAGAACACGCTGCAACTGATGATTGACTTCGATGACGTTCGGGAAGACGGGTCGGCGTTCGAGCATGAGCCACCAGGGAATCGAGACGCAAGTGCCAAGGACGACAAGCCTCCAACAGGTCTGCCGGATTGTAGAGGCGGCGGGGCGTTCTTTCAACGCAACGTCCAGGATGCCTGCAAGTGAGGCTCAATTCGCTCCTGGAAATACCGGCTGCGGATCGTGATGTTGCCGCCAGAACGCTTCGCCTCTGCCGGAGGTGGCTTCTCGAACTGAGGCGGCGGCAGGCCGCACCGCCGAGCGGCCAACGTATAAAAGTCCCGCCGGGTGATCGGCCGTCCTTCGGTGACAACGGTGACCCCGGGCGTGAGCCACTCCTCGAGTGCCGCTACCGTGACGCTCGCCGCGTCATCGCCGTGGATCAAGTTGAGCCACCGGTCGGGATCGACAACGAGCGGCCGACCGGCACGCATGCGGTCCAGTAGAGGCAGCCGTTCCCGACTGTAAAGTCCGCCCAAGCGCAAGATCATCGTCCAACTCGCCACCGACTCGACCTGGAGTCTCTGTTCAATCTCCAGATGGGCTTTGGCAGAGGGGCGAGTCGGGGCCGGAGGAGTCGACTCGTCGACCCTCGCCTCGCCTCCTCGACCGCCGTAGACCCCGGTCGTGCTGATGTAGACGAGCCGCTGGGGTGGCCGCACCATGGAATGGCGCAGGTGGTGCCATGCTGCCTGCCAGACGTCGGAATGGTCGCGCATGTCACCACGGTCCTTGCCCATGGAGAAGAGTACCTGCCGGGCGTCGATCGGCTCAGCGAGACGTGATCGGCTGAGATCGCTCACGATCGCGTGCCAGCCCCTCGCTGAAAAGGTGGCGGCTCGCGCCGTCGAACGTGTTACGGCGGCCACCTTGCGACCTCGAGCCGCCATCCGTTCGGCGACGCGTTGCCCCAGGTAACCACAGCCGACAATCAGGACGTCAGCTTGGAAGGTGGAGTTTCCGGCGGATGCGTGTGTGGGCATGGCCAATCTAAGAGGCTGTTACGAGACGCCCAGTCGCTCGCAACTCACTCGCGGATGGGAATCATGTCGACCCGTCACGTTGCAGGCTCTCTAACGATCGCAGCGAGTTTGACGATCTGCGATTGCTGTAAGGGGAGGCAATGGAAGGCGATCATCGCAGAAGCCCCGAATTTCCATTATGATGGGACTTGGCAAAAGGGAACAGTTTAACCTCGGGAACGGAGGCGCAAAGTCGCTTATGCCCGGTTCACATGTCTGCCGCTTCGGGTTTCGCTCGAGCCTATTTCACCGGTCGCTCGTCGGCCTGATTCTCGTCCATCTAGTCGGACTTGGTGGTGCTCAGCTGGCGGCCGAAGTCTTGGAGATTCCCGAGGCGCTTCGGAAGGTCTATGCCGGCGAGGCACCGACGTCGCTTGAGCAGCTTCGGCTGATGGAGGAACACCAGCAGAAACTGGCAGCGCTCATCACCGAGTGCACCGTAGGGATTCGTGTCGGCGGGTCTCAGGGCAGCGGCGTGCTGATTTCCAAGGAGGGCTACATCCTCACAGCGGCTCACGTCGCCGTCCGTCCCAATACCCCGTGCATCGTGATTCTTCCAGACGGCCGTTTCGTCCGAGGCACCACGCTCGGACTGAACCGAACTCGCGACGCCGGGCTGGTGAAGATCATCACTCGAGCTCCCCCCGAAAAGGCCACGGACTCAGCGTCCGGTTCAGATGAGGTGAAGGAGACTAAGGAGAGTCGTAAGAACCCTGAGAGCGAACCATCTGCTGAAGAACCGCCGGAGGGAACATCGCAAAAAGAGTCGGATGGAGCCGAGCCGCCGGTGGCGAACGTCCGGCGTGAGGAGTTGCCCGAACCCAACTTTCCGCATCTGGAGATGGCCAGTGGCGAGGAGATCCGTCAAGGGATGTGGTGCATCGCGACGGGGCATCCGGGCGGTTACCAACGAGAGCGCAAGCCGGTGGTTCGGCTGGGGCGGATACTCTTCGTCAGCCCACATCTACTCCGCAGCGACTGCATCCTGGTCGGCGGCGATTCGGGAGGTCCGCTTTGCGACATGAGTGGCCGGGTGATCGGCATCCACAGCCGAATTGGAGCTCCCATCACGATGAACCTCCACGTCCCCATCAGCGTCTTCCGGGATTCTTGGGAGCGGCTAAAACGCGGCGAGTCATGGGGGCGTTTGCCCGGTTCCCGGCCGCGGGTCGGGCCGACCGTCCTGGGTGTGCGTGGCGATCCCAAGACGGAAAAAGCGAAGATCTTGAGTGTCGATCCCGGGCTCCCGGCGGAGAAGGCGGGGATTCGACCCGGCGATTTGATCTTGCGTTTCGACGGCAAACGCGTGCCCGACTTCGCCACGCTGGCTCGTCTCGTTCAAAGTCACAAGCCGGGGGATGTGGTTCTGATTGAATTGCAACGGGGCGATGAACTCATGCAACTGAAGGTGACCCTGGGAGAACGGGCACCTTCGGGGGATTGAGGCGAGTTTGCGGGGCTTGTTCGGGCCGGTACAATAGATGCAAGCGGACGGGATGCTCCTGGAAACGCGTTCGGCACCTCATTGAACGGGTTCCTCAGGTGCTCTCTCTTGTTCTCTTATCGTGAAAACCTTTGAGGAGCTGGCAGCGGATGAGGGAAAACCGGTCTAGGCCGTGGCGATGGATGATGGGGCTCGTGCTGGTCGGCTGGGCCGCCTGGCTTCCTGTGGGAACGACTCTAGCCCGTGAGCCTCGGGAGAAGCCCGACCACAAGGCATCGAAGCCTGCCGCAGCGGAAAGGGCAAACCAGAAAACTGCTCAGTCGAAGGAAGACTGGTTCGAACGCTGGGTAAAGGGGCTGCACCTGGCAAAGTACGGCAAGCGGGCTCCCGAAGTTCGGCAGGCGTTCCTCGACGTCGCCAAGGCGGCAGGTGAGGCGACAGTCGAGTTCTACGTCGACGGCCGCCCCGGCGCGCTCGGTTTGATTGTCGATTCGAACGGTTACATTCTCACTAAAGCGAGTGCCATTGTCCCGGACGGTGCGTCCAACAAGGAGAGCGAGCAAGAGGAATCGGCCGAGCAGGAAGGAAGACTGACATGCCGACTTCCGGATGATCGAACGCTGCCGGCAGAGATCGTCGGAGTGCAGCGTGACAACGATCTGGCACTGGTGAAAGTGGAGGCAAGTAATCTGCCGGTTGCTCGCTGGTCGCGTCGTTCCCTTCCGCTCGTGGGCAGTTGGGTGGTTGCTCCGGGACGTGGTGGAACCGTATTGTCGGTCGGAATCGTCAGCACGACGGCTCGGTGGATTCGAGGTGGTGTCTTGGGGATCTTCTTGGAGCCGAGCGATGAGGGGACTCGGATTTTGGGAGTCAATCCCAAAGGAGGCGGCGCGCGAGCCGGACTGCGGCGAGGCGACATCATTGTACGCGTCAACGGCCGCGAGGTGGCCGATGTCGACGCGTGCATCCACGCAATCGGCAGTTACTTGCCGGGGGACCGCGTGCAGTTGACGGTGCGGCGGGGCGAGGAGGAAGTCGAGATCGAAGCGGAGCTCGACAGCATTTACGATTCGTTCGACAACCGACGAGCCAAATTCCAAAACGCGCTGGGAACTCGACTCAGTGAACGCCGAGCCGGATTCCCGGCTGCTTTTGAACACGACTTGGGGTTGGCACCCGAGCAGTGCGGGGGCCCCGTCGTCAATCTTCGCGGGGAGGTTGTTGGGATCAACATTGCGCGCAGCGGTCGAGTCACGTCGCTGGCTATTCCCGCGGCGACAGTAAGGACGGTCGTGGCGGAGATGAAAGCCGGAAAGTGGAGACCGGAAGCCGCCTTAGCCAAAGGTGCGGCGACCAATCCTTCGCTTGAAACCATCCCAGCGACGGTCCATGAATCCGACCAGTGAGATCCCTCCCGATTTTCCGACGACCGGACGGCTGGCCGGAGTCGACTTCGGGGACGTCCGAATCGGGCTGGCTGTGACCGATCCGGAGCGCATCCTGGCAAGTCCCTTGGCCAACTACACGCGCCGATCACTCGAGGCCGATGCCGAGTTCTTCCGGCAGGTCGCCCGGGAGGAGCGTATTGTGGGCTGGGTGGTGGGCCTGCCTCTGTACGCCAGTGGCGAGGAGAGTCCCAAAGCCGAAGAGGCCCGTCGGTTCGGGACGTGGCTTTCGGAGCGAACGGAGCTGCCGGTCGCTTTCTTCGACGAGCGGTTTACGTCGCGCGAGGCGACTCGGGTGCTGGGAATGGCCGGAGCAACTCGGAAGAAGAAAAAGAAACACACCGACTCGATCGCGGCTCAGATTCTCTTGCGGGATTTCCTCGAGGCTCAACCTAGCACTGGGCCCTGACGGGATGGCCCGCTTGCAAGAATTACAATGCGACTCGGGCGGTCGTTGCGGTTGGAAGGGCGATCCGCCGCCGATTGCCGCCGTTTTTCCGCGAACAACTCAAGATCGACGCTCGCAGGCGAGATTGGCACGCCGCGTGCAGTTGTCGAAGGCGTGGTGGGAGCAGCCTTGTTTTCGCTGGTTCCCGCCATGAGGATCGACGCACGACAAGGAGGCGCCGTGGATCTAAGGTATCGCCGCCGAGGTAGGGTGGCCTGAGACGAGCCCGTTACGGGTACCAGTTTTTCACGGGTCGAAGGCCTGATCGGACCATGAGCCGGTCAGGCCTTTTTCGCAGTTACTGATGTCTCCTAATTCACCGCGTTAGATTCAGGGACAAAAGGAGATTTGAGGAAGCCTCTTGAGGTAGCGTGGCCGTGAAAGCAGCCACCCATAGTATTCAAGAACGACGTTTCCCGAGTTGGGAGGGCAAGGCTCCTGCCGAGCCGCAACGGAGCCACTACGCCACTGCAGGCTCGGATTTGCAAGTCACAGCCGGCCGGTGTCAGGACGGACGATGGCAGGTTCGACCAGCGTACAAGACGTGCGGTGGGGAAAGCCCGTTGCACACACACCATACCTCGCCCGCTGACGGGCATATAGGATTCCGGCTCGGCAGGAGCCTCGCCCTCCCAGTCCATATATCCGTCCACGTTAGAGTCGCCACCATACCGTATAGGGGTGTCAGTGTCTTACAATCGCGCACGGTGATTTAAGAGGCAGCCGGCGATGGGTTGGCCAGACTCAGGCTGATGGCGCGAAAGACCTCTTCGGTCTGGTCGAACTCCCGGTCTTCGGCCTGCCACTGCGTCAAGAAGGTGTGGCCGGCGGCGCGAAAACCGAGCACTTTGACGCGAATGATCCAATCGAGATAGAAGAAGCGCATGTCGTAACCGAAGCAGTCTTCCCCCAGCCACGTTTCGTTTTCGAGCGTTTCGAATTCCAAGTCGGCGTATTCGTGGCGCATGGCCTGAAGGGCTTCGGCGGCGACGCGGCGGGGGCCCGTCGATTCGGGATAGACCGTGACGCTCCAAAAGCCCGTTCCCGGACTCTGTACGGCCACGGTGGGCGGCGACTGCGACCAGACCTCGTCGGTCGTACGCCAGTTCTCGGGATAGCAGAATTGAACACCGTTGCGATCGTAGGTGGCAACCACGGAATCGATCCTTCTCCAGGGCGGCAACAAGACGTCCCACCGCAACCAACACGTTCGAAAACGGAAGCCATGCCGACGGGTCTTGGTTGGGAGGAAAGTGCGCCGATGGGGGCTGGGCGTTGGGCTCAGAGTGCATTGTAATGGTTGAGACGGTGGCGGGCGAGTCACGTGTCAGCCTTGCACAGACAGGAAACGTGAAGATGACGGACCCATCGACCCGGCGGCTCCGGGAGACGATCCACGAGTTGGAAGCCGAGTTGGAACGCATCGAGAGTCTCGATCCCGAGACCCAGGCAATGCTCCGGCGCGCCGTGGACGATCTGCAGGAAACACTTCGTCGCAAGACAGGGGGCGAGGAACCTGATACGAGCGGTGTGCTTGGGCAGCTGGAAGAACTCGAGCGGGAGTTTCAAGTCCAGCATCCGACGTTGGCGGGAGTCGTGCTGCGCGCTGTCGAAGCGCTGCGGCAGTTGGGAATTTAAGCCCCAGTCACTAGACCGACTCGACGCGATCCCTATCGTCGGGCATGTTGCTTAGCTTCCAAAGCCTCCATACCGCACCTGCATTTACTCGTCGAACGTAGGCAGCGGATATTGCGGGCACCAGCCGAGCGGCAAGACCGCGCCGGTGATCCAGCGAGCTTCGGAAGATGCGAGGAAGGCAATGGCCGCTGCTACGTCATGCGGCATGCCAATCCCCAGCGGGTGACTTTGGAGAATCCGCTGTTCGGTTTCGAGGCTCCAGTACTGCACGTGTTGCCGCGTCATCGGGGAGAAAACGAGTGCGGGCGCTACGAGATTGACTCGGATTTTCCGCGGCGCCAGTTCGACGGCCAGAGACTGGACGAAGCCTGTGAGCCCCGCCTTGCTGGCGCTGTAAGCCGTGAACCCCTCACATCCGGCCAAACCGAGAATGCTACCGACGTGGGTAATGGAACTCGGCGACTTCAGGAGTGGAAGCGCTTGTCGAGTCACTTCGATGGCGGACCGCAAGTTTACATCGAGTTGCCACGCGACTTCGTCGGCTGACGATTTTTCAAGCGAGGTGCGTCGTTCCACACCCACATTGTTGACCACAGCGTCGAGTGTCTCTGCGCTCGAAGCAACAACATCGATCGTGCGACTCAAGGCGTCTCGGTCCGTAATGTCGCACGGGTGCCAGTGGATGTCCGAGGTGATCCGCCGTAGCCGCTTGAGGAGGCGAGTCGGTTCGTGGCGCGACGCGAGCCAGACTGCGGCGCCTTCGCGGGCAAGACGTTCGGCCGTAGCTCCTCCGATGCCACCATGGGCAGCGCCGAAGATGAGGACGCGTGAATTGACGAAGCGACGAGGCAGATCCGCAGTGGAGCTCATGGGGAGTTGCCGGAGTGGAACGAACGGCAGATGATAGTCGTGGAATCGCCGGAGATCTTTGATCGGCCCGAGCAATGGGCTCGGGCGACCGTACTGTAAATCTTGGATCACGGGGTGGGAAGCGGACCATCGAGGCGAGATCCCTTGGGGGGACCCGATGAATTTATGGGAGCAACCGATCGTGTTTACCGGACTGGTCGAAGGAATGGGAAAGCTGGTGGCGTTGATCGACGAGCCGCCGGGAAAGCGGCTTGTGATCGATGCCGGCTCGATCGGCGAGGGGGCTGAGATCGGGGACAGCGTGGCGCTCAACGGCTGCTGCCTGACCGTCGTCCGAGTCGACGCAGGTCGGCTGGAGTTCGAAGCGGGGCGCGAGACGCTGAGTCGGACGAACCTCGGCGAGTTGACTCCTGGCGATCCAATCAACCTCGAGCGGTCGCTCAAAGTCGGCGATCGCCTGGGGGGGCATCTCGTGACCGGGCACATCGACACGGTGGCGGAGGTATCCAAACGTGAGGACGAGGGCGAGTGGTCGACGTTCTGGTTTGCACTCGATCGGCGCTGGATGCCCCACCTGGCGTCCAAAGGATCGGTGGCGGTCGACGGGGTGAGCCTCACGGTGGTGGACGTGGCCGAATCGAGTTTCAGTGTGGCCTTGATCCCGCATACGCTCGAAGTCACGACGCTCGGACGCCGCCACGTCGGCGATCGGGTGAACATTGAAACGGACCTGCTGGCCAAGTACGTCGAGCGGCAGCTCGCGCGGGAGTAGTCGATGAAGCGTCAGACGGCATCGTTCCTGATGCAGCGGTTCGAAGCGGCTGGGATTCGTCCGGATGCCCGGCGAGGTCAAAACTTCCTGATCGACTTGAACCTCGTCGAGTTGCTGGCTCGGTCGGCTCGCTTAACGCGCGACGATGTCGTCCTGGAAGTGGGCACGGGCACCGGATCGTTGACTTCACTGTTGGCCGCATCGGCGGGCCATGTTGTGACGGTCGAGGTCGATCGGCGGCTCCACGAGTTGGCTCAAGAGGCGCTTGGGGAGTTTTCCAACATCACGTTTCTCCGGCAGGATGTTTTGAAGAACAAGAACCAGATCGATCCCGGGGTACGGGCTCGTTTGGCCGAGTTGCTGGAAGCCTCGCCGGGTCGGCGGTTCAAGTTGGTTGCCAACCTCCCCTACAACATCGCAACTCCGATCCTCTCGAACTTGCTCGCCGCTCCGCCCCACCCAGACTTGATGGTGGCGACCATCCAGAAGGAGTTGGCCGATCGCATGGTGGCTCGGCCTCGCACCAAAGACTACGGCGCCTTGAGTATCTGGATGCAGAGCCAGTGCGATGTCGAGATCGTGCGCATCCTGCCGCCCACCGTCTTTTGGCCTCGGCCCAAAGTCCACTCGGCAATCGTCCGGATTCGCCCGGTCGAGGCGAAATGGAAACGGATATCGGATCGGGCGTTTTTTCAGGAGACGGTCCGGGCCCTCTTTTTCCATCGTCGCAAGTTCTTGCGGAGTGTGACGCAGAGTGCCTTTAAGGGGCGGATGACCAAGGCGGAGGTCGACGCTTTGCTGGCCGAGTGCGGATTGCGGGGGGACGAGAGAGCCGAGCAGTTGACGGTGGAGCAGATGATCGAGTTTTGCGAAACGGCACGGCGCCGATTATCGTAGAAAGGAGAAAAGAGGCGAGCCGGAAGGAGGTACGTGCGAGGGGCGATGCCATGAAGTTCATCGAAATGACGGGCAAAGTGCTGGCGGACATCGTTCGCGACGACGAAATCCATGCGCCTTCGCTGCCCGAAGTTGGAGTCACGGACGAGACGGTGGTGCGAGTCAACCAGCAGGGGGATATTGAGATCCGCTTGCCCGATCGGTGGGACGTCATCGGGGGTCTTCTCGGCAACTATGAGGCTCGCATCAAACGCCGAACAGGACTCGATTGGGTACACCCCTGCGAGTGACCCCATGAGTGGGTGTGCCGCTATCGGGGCCCTGCGGGCCTGTCCAGTCGTTCCCCTCAGCCCGTATTCCGCCTAAAATCAACCCTCTACGTCACGGCTACCGGCTCCTCGAGCTGCGAGGAGGCGCCGCAAGCCGTCTGTGGGAAGTGCTTGCACGGCTGGTGCCGGCCACGGTCTTCAAAATCGTTGGGCCGTATGTCCACCATACGGTCGGTGGGTTCGATTCCCATGCACTTCCGCTTTCTTTCCTGCAGCGCATGGTGGGGACCAGCGTGAAGCAGCAGCATCAGTTCTTGGATGTCGTCGACTGCGAGACGGCGCGGGAGCGTTTCGAGGCGGCGGTCGCCGCAGAGCGGCTCGAGTCTGAACGCGTGCCGCTCGCACAGGCATGGGGGCGCGTCCTGGCTGAGGACATCGTGGCCGGTGTCGACGTGCCCGGCTTCGACCGGTCCGACTTCGATGGCTTTGCGGTCTGCGCCGACGACCTGACGGGCGCCGACGAAGAGTCGCCACGGTACCTGCATCTACTCCCGGAGACGGCGGCTGCCGGCCGAGTTCCTCAAGGCGAGGTGCAATCGGGTTGGGCCATGCCGATCGCCACCGGCGGCATCGTACCTCGAGGCGCCGACGCGGTCGTGATGGTCGAAGATACAGAAGTCTCCGGAGACCGTTTGGCTGTTCGGCGAGCCGTGCCACCGGGTTTCGGCATCACGTTCGCCGGAACGGATATCTCGCAGGGAGAACGGGTGTTGCTGGAGGGGACGATCCTGACCAGCCGCGAAACGGCGGTGTTGGCGGCAGTCGGACTGGCCACCGTTCCCGTGGTGCGTCGTCCACGCATCGGCCTCCTTTCGACCGGTGACGAAATTGTGGCACCTGGGAGCGAACGCCCGGTGGGCGCCGTCTTCGATTCGAACCAACGCGTCCTGGCCGATGCGCTGCGAGAATCGGGAGCCGAACCGGTCGAACTGGGAATCGTACCCGACCAGCGGGAAGCGCTTCGGACAGCCGTCGCCAAGGGACTGAAGACGTGCGATGGGCTGCTCCTTTCCGGCGGCACGAGCAAGGGAGCTGGAGACATCTCCTACGAGGTGGTGCGGGAACTCGGCGAGATCTGCGCTCACGGTGTCGCCATCAAGCCCGGCAAACCGATCTGCCTCGCGTCAACCCGCGGCAAGCCGCTCGTCGTGTTGCCGGGCTTTCCGACGTCGGCGATCTTCACGTTCCACGAGTTCGTAGCTCCAGTGATTCGTCGCATGGCGGGAAGAACCGATCCGAAATGGGGCCAGGTCGAGGCGGAGTTGGCCGTGCCGGTCCGATCCCAGATGGGAAGGCGCGAGTATCTTCTGGTCAGCCTCGTGAAGGCTCGAAGGCCCGACCGCCACGAACTGGTCGCCTTTCCCTTGGGGAAAGGCTCGGGATCAGTGACAACTTTCAGTCACGCTGACGGATTTGTGGCGGTAGACAGGCATCGCGAGTTGGTCGATGCGGGCGAGACCGTGACGGTACGTCTGTTGTCGTCGGAGTTGCCGCTAGCCGACCTGGTCGTTGTGGGGAGCCACTGCGTGGGGCTCGACTGGATTCTGTCGCAGTTGCACCGGCGAGGCGTGACGGTACGCTTTCTGGCCGTCGGTTCCTTAGGAGGACTGGAAGCGCTCAAGCAGGGACGATGCGATGTGGCGGGGATGCACCTGTTCGATCCGAAGACGGGGACGTACAACCGCCCCTTCCTGACAGAGGAGTTGGTGGTTCTGGGAGGCTACCAACGGCGGCAAGGGATCGTCTTTCGGCAAGATGACCCGCGACTGGCCGGGGCCGATGCGTCCGAGATCTGCAGACGGGTGCGCGAGGATGCCAGTTTACGGATGG
>WFWZ01000396.1 GCA_015490875.1 Planctomycetaceae bacterium | reverse complement strand
TTGATCAGTTTGGCCACTTCGGCGCCTCGCCGAATGTTCTCCGCTCGATCCGCCGCCGTAAACCCCAGATCGCGGCTGACGCCGCTTCGGAGGTTTTGTCCGTCGAGCACGGTGACGGCCTGGCCATGGTCGAAGAGATAGCGTTCGAGTGCATAGGCGATCGTCGTTTTGCCCGATCCGGTCAGTCCGGTCAGAAGCAGTGTGGCCGGGCGCTGTCCGAAGCGAGCTTGCCGCTCCTCCGCCTGGACAGGACTGGCCGTCTTTTGCAGCGAGGCGTGTTCGGCTTCCCACTGCCGGGAGGCTTCTTCGGCGGTCCGGCGCTGCATGATCATGCCGGCACCGACCGTCGCATTGGTGATTCGATCGATCACGATGAACGCCCCGGTCGATCGGTTCCGGCGGTAGTCGTCGAAAGCGATCGGCTGATTGAGACTGACGGTGCACCGCCCGATCTCATTCAGTTTCAAACCCGATGCCGGCGTGCGATGGAGCGTATTGACGTCGATGCGGTACCGGAGTCGGCGGATCGTTCCCGGAGTCATCGTCGTGCCATGTTTGAACCAATAGGGCTTTCCCGGGACCATCGCATCTTCGTGCATCCAGACCACGACCGACTCGAACGTGTCACTGACTTCGGGCAGGTTTCCCGGCCGAACGATCATGTCGCCTCGGCTGATGTCGATTTCATCTTCGAGTGTCAAGGTGACCGACTGTGGCGTGAAAGCCTCTTCGAGTTCCCCATCCATCGTCACGATGCTGCGGATGCGGGAAGTTTTGCGCGAGGGAAGCACCATCACTTCTTCGCCTTTGCGGATGATGCCCGACGCGATGGTCCCGCAGTAGCCTCGGAAATCGAGGTGCGGGCGGTTGACGAGTTGAACGGGAAATCGGAAGTCTTCGAGGTTGCGATCCGAGCCGATATAGACCGTTTCGAGGAAATGCATCAGCGTCGGCCCCTGGTACCACGGCATGTTCGGACTGGGCTCGACGACGTTGTCCCCCTTGAGCGCTGAGATGGGAATGAAGTGCAAATCGGGCAAATCGAGTCTGGCCGTGAAGTCTCGGTAGTCGTCTCGGATCTTGTCGTAGACCTCTTGGGAGTAGTCCACCAGGTCCATCTTGTTGATCGTGACGACGACGTGGCGGATGCCCAGGAGCGACACAATGAAGGTATGGCGCCTCGTTTGCGTGAGCACTCCATTCCGCGCGTCGATGAGGATCACGGCGAGATCGCAGGTGGACGCGCCCGTCGCCATGTTGCGAGTGTATTGCTCGTGGCCGGGAGTGTCCGCGATGATAAATTTACGCCGCGCCGTCGAGAAATAGCGATACGCGACATCGATCGTGATCCCCTGCTCCCGCTCGGCGCGGAGGCCATCAGTCAACAAGGCGGGGTCGAAGTCGTCGCCTGTCGTTCCATGCTGGAGCGAGTCACTGCGGAGGGCGGCGAGCTGGTCTTCGTAGATCATCTTGCTGTCGTAGAGCAAGCGTCCGATGAGCGTACTCTTGCCGTCGTCGACACTGCCGCACGTAAGGAAACGCAAGAGTTCCTTCTCTTCGTGCTGCTTGAGGTAGGCGTCGATATCGGTGGCGATCAGGTCCGACTGGTGGGACATGGCTGTGTTCTTGGCAAGTGGGAATTGGACGGAAAGCTGCCCTCGTGGTACCGGGCCGACAATCGCTAGAAGTAGCCTCGTTTCTTCTTTTCTTCCATGCCGGCCCCTCCTTCGTCTCGGTCGATGACCCGACCTTGGCGTTCGGAGGTCTTGGCCAGCAGCATTTCCTGGATGATTTCCGGGAGTGTTGTCGCGTTCGATTCGACGGCACCCGAGAGCGGGTAGCACCCCAGCGTTCGGAAACGGACCCGCTTCATCATCGGCTGCTCGCCCGGGGCCAACGGCAGCCGGTCGTCATCGACCATGAGCAATACTCCGTTCCGTTCGACGACGGGCCGTTCCTTGGCGAAATAGAGCGGCACCAAGGGAATGTTCTCGAGATAGGCGTATTGCCAGACGTCCAATTCGGTCCAGTTGGAAAGCGGAAAGACGCGGATACTCTCTCCTTTGTTGACTCGCGTGTTGTAGAGGTTCCACAGTTCGGGACGTTGGTTCTTGGGATCCCACCGGTGATGTCGGTCTCGGAATGAAAAGACTCGTTCTTTGGCGCGAGATTTTTCCTCGTCTCTCCGAGCGCCTCCGAAGGCAGCATCGAAGCCGTACTTGTCGAGCGCCTGTTTCAGAGCGTCGGTCTTCATCAGTTCGGTGTGTTTTTCGCTGTCGTCGAGGGGGTGGATATTGAGTCGTCGCCCTTCTTCGTTGATGTAGACGATCAATTCCAGTCCGAGTTCTTCCTTCACGTAGCGATCGCGGAACTCGATCATGTCTCGGAACTTCCATGTCGTGTCGACATGGAGCAGCGGAAAGGGAGGCGGAGCCGGATAAAAGGCCTTGCGGGCCAGGTGAAGCATGACCGACGAATCTTTGCCGATCGAATAGAGCATCACCGGATTGCGGAACTCGGCGACTACTTCCCGAATGATGTGGATGCTTTCCGCCTCGAGTTGCTTCAGATGCGTGAGTTGATAATGCGTCATGGTGCTTGGAAAGAAGGTCCAGGAGAAAGCCAGATTTCACCTTGTCCGTCGGGTTGTTCCGCCACGACTCCGTGGTGGCGGACCAGCTCGAGCATGGCGAGAAAAATGCCAATCAGAGCCGACTTGTGCAAGCCCGGTTCGAATAGTTCCGAGAACGGGATGCGTGGTCGATGGGCCAGGCGTTCGAGGATTCGGTTCATATAGACATCCAGGGGTGTTTCGTCGTAGACGATGTTGGGAGGTTGTATGGCACGGGCTTCCCGCATGATCCGCGTAAAGGCACTCACCAGGTCCCATAACTCCACCTCGCGGATCGGCTGCTGGGCTGGATCGACTGGTCCCGTGGGGGCGTCGGGGGCGATCCGCGGGCAGTGGCGTTGCCACTTTGCCGCGCGATCCTCCAAACGGCTTGCCGCATCCCGATACTGTTTGAATTCCAGTAGCCGCCGCACGAGCTCGTGAGGTTCTTCGAGAACCTCGGGTTCTTCCTCCACACGCGGCAGCACTTGCTTGGACTTGATTTCGACCAGCGTACTGGCCACCTCAAGGAACTCGCCGACACTTCCCAGGTCGAGTTCCCGTAGCACTTCGAGGTACTCGAGGAACTGGTCGGTGATCTCCGCCAGGGAGATCTCCGTGACGGGGATCTCATGCCGGCGGACGAGATACAACAGCAGGTCGAGCGGGCCTCGGAAAGTCTGTAACTCCACCCGAAAATCCATACTTCCCGGCGGACTTCCGCCCTCTCGCTCCCAACACGTGCGTCGTTACCTCGTTCCCCTCGGCCCCCATTTCCGCTTCTGCCTCCCTGGGCCGCTGCGGGTCGCCTTGCACTCTCTGGGGCCACTCATGTTCCGATCATCATACTGCCTCACCCCGTTGCTCGAAACGGCAGATGGCTGCCCACGCGCCGAGCCGGCTGCCGGTGGCTTGCCAAGCGGAGACGCCTCGGCGGAGCAGGAGCATCGTGGTAAGATCAGCGGGGTCGGTTCGGCCGGTGCCGTTCCGCCCATTGGCACAAGGGGAGTTGCGAAGATGGCCCACGAAGCTCGCTTTGCGGTCGGCCCAAGTCAGGTCGTGCTTCTCGAAGGTGATATTACGCAGCAAGACGTGGATGCCGTCGTCAACGCGGCCAACCGCCATCTGGCCGGAGGTGGGGGTGTGGATGGAGCCATCCATCGAGCCGGCGGACCTTCGATCATGGAAGAGACTCGGAAGCGTTATCCCCAAGGCTGTCCGACCGGGGAGGCTGTCATCACGGGTGCCGGAAACTTGCCGGCTCGGTTTGTCATTCATGCGGTCGGCCCGGTGTGGCGGGGCGGATCGCACGGAGAGCGAGAATTGTTGGCCGGCGCGTACCGCCGGTCGCTGCAACTGGCGGTGGAGAATGGCTGCCGTTCGGTCGCCTTTCCGGCGCTGAGTGCCGGGGCCTATGGTTACCCGGCCGAGGAGGCGGCTGAGGTGGCCCTGCGGACGGTGCGAGCATTTCTTGAGGAGCACGGTCAGCCGCAAGAAGTTCGTTTTGTCCTTTTCGGGGAGACGATGTGGCGGACGTTTGTGAGCGTTGCCAGGCGATTGTGGGAGGCGAAGGAGGCATGAGAATCGGTGTGCTGTGTAGTGGCGGCGATGCTCCGGGAATGAACGCGTGCGTTCGAGCCGTCGTGCGGTCGGCTTTCGCGCGAGGCCATCAGGTGGTGGGAATTCGGCGCGGTTACCGAGGACTCGTGGAGGGTTCGTTTTACCCGGGCGAAGATGGTGGCATCGATCTCACGCCTCGGAGCGTGTCGGATTGGGGCCGCCATGGCGGGACGTTTCTGCACAGCAGTCGTTGTCCCGAATTTCGCGAACCGGAAGGGCGCCAGCGCGCAGCGGCGGTGATGAAAGAGCATGGCATCGAGGCCCTCGTGGTAATCGGAGGCGATGGTTCGTTTCGTGGGGCCACGGCGTTCGCCGAGCATTTTTCGGGGCCGATCGTCGGCTGTCCGGGCACGATCGACAACGATCTGCTGGGGACCGATTTTACGATCGGATTTTCGACGGCGGTGCGCACGGCGACCGAAGCCGTCGATATGCTGCGTGATACCGCCGAAAGCCACGAACGGATGTTTCTCATTGAAGTGATGGGACGGCACAGCGGCTACATCGCCGCCATTACGGCGCTTGCGAGTTCGGCCGAAACAGTGTGCATCCCCGAAACGCCGACAGACGTACCGGCGCTGGTCGATTACCTCCGGCGGCTGAAGGATCGAGGCAAGACATCGGTGATGATGATCGTGGCGGAAGGCGATGAGCTGGGAGGAGCGGAGATCTTGCATGGGCAACTCGAGGAGGCCGGTTGTCCCTTCCCGATGCGGGTGCTGATCCTGGGCCACCTGCAGCGAGGCGGTTGTCCCACTCCCGAAGACCGCGTCCTCGCGACGCAACTAGGTGATGCAGCCGTCACGGCGATTTTGGAGGGCAAGACGGGTGTGATGGCGGGCATTGTGGGGAGCGAAGTCGTCTTCACACCGCTGGAGGAAACGTACGCCGGTCACAAGCCGATCGCACCGGAGTTCCTCGAGTTGCTGGAGAGGATGGCGGTGTAACGGCCCGGGCGGCACTCCATTCTAGCAGCCCTTCAGCTATGCGAGCCCCGCGCATTGCGCAGCGCATGAAAAAGCCCGCCGGCAAGCAAACCAGGCTGCCGGCGGGCGAAATCGATCCGTGGGAAATCACCGCGTGGCCTAGAACTGGTCCTCGTCGATGATCTCTTGTCCCGAACGCGTTCCCAACGCTCGCCACGTCTTCACGTCGATGCTGTCGGAGATGCGCTGGACCGAGCCATCGCAGAAGAGGACGTTGACGATGCCGCCGTGGTAACTCGAGGCGGTCCAGACGCCCCACGTCCAGTCGACGTCGCGCGGCGTACACGACGGTTTGTTAGGTGTAATGATGGTATTGATGGCTGCGAAGTAAGGTCGACCATCGGGCCAGCGCCAACCTGGGAGCGTTCTCCAGGGCCCGCCCTCGTTTTGGATCCTTCCGACCAGCACCAGCCCCGGCATCGGCAAGTCTTGACTCGAGTTGTTCGGGTCTCGGTTGTACCGCTTCCCGTTATATTGGTTGGCTGTCGCCAAGCACAAAGCCTCATACTGGTTCAGCTCGGCTTCCGTTGGATTCGGCTGATACCAGTTGGTGGTCCGAGGCACGCCCGTCAGACCCGGCACTACGGCGACGTTGCCGATGTCGTGCCAGATTTCGATGTTGCCGAAACGACGTTCGGACATCGCGATCGTCTTGCTCGTACCGTCCTTGATGTCCTTGATCTTGACGGTGCGGATCTGGCGGCGATACGGGTTGATGTAAGCCATGTTGTACAACGGCTGATAGACCCCGTTGTTCTGCCACCAACCTGCGTGGTTGTTAACCACGGTCGTCCCGATATTGAACTTGTAAGACGATTTGCCGATCGGTCGACTCGGTTTGTCCTCATCGGAAGGACACATGAGCATGGGAATACGAACGGTCCAGATCCGACGATATCCCGACCATGGCGTGGGCCCGAAGTTGTTGTTGCGCGTTCGATCGTAGATGCCCCGCTGTTCGTAGTACGGAGCCAGACCTACCAAGCCGCTCAGCGACATGGAACTCGCCTGCGTCGACCATCCTGGATGGTTGCGAGGCAACTGCGTCCCGGCTCGCAATGCGGGAAACGACTTCTTGTCGTTGTGGTAGTTGTGATTGGCAATTCCCAACTGTCGCAAATGATTGCTGCACTGCATGCGCCGTGCGGCTTCCCGCGCCATTTGGACCGCCGGCAACAACAGAGCGACCAAGATGCCGATGATGGCAATCACCACCAGCAGTTCGACAAGTGTAAAAGCGCTGCGCAGCGCCCACCCGGGAGAAGGAGACCGTCGCATGACACACCACCCTCCAGCAGAGAACGAACGAAATACAGAATGACAAGTGCCGTTCTTCTCTGTTGCCGCTCTTCTCTGTCCGGGCTGCTCGACCCACCGGCGTCATAGAAGACTCGACCGGGGGCCAAGAATAAGCACTACGATACCCAGAAGCGCGTCTCCGGTCAATCCCCCAGGAGGAGGGGTCAAGGCCGGGTGCGATGTTATCGCGACGTGCTGTCGCTTGAGGGACTCCCTGGGTGCGTGGGAGCAGGAGAAGACTCTGCAGCGGGCGCTTCATCCGGTGCCCGCTCGGACTCCCGCCACTCCGAGAGCAGACGCATGTAGTACTTCGAGCACCGAGGGCAGACGTCGATGTGGTAGCGAACGCGGGAACTCTCGTTACGGCAAACCTGTCGGGTGAACAGGCGAGGGATGATCGACCGGGCGCGGTCGCAGCTGATGTCACCGACCGGCATGAGGTCCATCGTCATGTCGCGCTGGCCGTACTCGCGCGCCGCGATTCCGGTCCCGAGCACCAGAGCCAAGACCGCCACGACTCCTGTGAGCAGGTTACGCCGCGCCATGGCTTCGGCTGCAGCCTGTTTGGCCCGGAGCGACTCCGCCACGCGCCCGAGTGTGCCCTGCGGACACGGCTCCCAATCGGAATCTACGGGTTCGATCCGGTTTTCGATTTCATCACGCATGACGACACCTCTGTGATCCCTGAAGCTCCCGGCGGATCAGCTGTTCTTTTCCCCTCGATATCCTCGTCCCGGCGGAAGCCCTGGGTCGTGGCCACTCTCCAGAGTCGCTCACACCCTCGTTACTATGGTCTATCGCTCCTGAAAGTTCTGTGGGAAACCCCACAATTCCGCTCGATTTCTTCCTGTTTTCGCTCGATATCTCCTGGATCCAGGTCTGTGGGACGACACCGCTGCTCCGATCACTGATCCTACGTCTCCGCCGCCGTATGACTGGCACTCGATTTGGGCGCCGGCGGAGGCACCTCGACAAGTTTGGCCAGCCGATCCATCTCCAAGACCGTGATTTTGCGTCTCCCCACCGCAATGAGCCCCTCGGACTGCAATTCTCCCAGGAGGACCGTTACTGTTTCTCGCGTGGCCCCGATCACGGCCGCCAAGTCCTGGTGGGAGAGCCGAATCCCGAGCGCAATGCCATCGGGGGTTACCTTACCATATTCTTCGGCCAATTCCAAAATCAAATGACACAGGCGTTTCTTGATAGGCAGAAACAGCAACTGCCGTAATCGCCGCTCCACCCGCTTGCGCCTCAGGCCGATCAAACGCGTGATTCCCAGCGACAGAGCCGGATTCTGTTCGGCGATCCGCCGAATGATGTCTCCAGGCAGCCACACGATCTCCGACGCCTCGACCGCCTCGGCATACTCCTCCCGCTCGCTTTCGGGGTCCACCAGCGCCGATTCCCCGAAGACCTCGCCCGGTTCGACAAATCCCAAAATCGATTGCCGTCCATCGGGCGTCAGGTAGCAGATCTTGACCCGGCCTTTCGCCAAAAGGAAAACGGCATCGCTGGCTTCGGAAGGGAGATAGATGGGGGTGCCTCGAGCGAACCGCCGCATGAGGCTGCGGGACTCGAGCTCCACGAGCTCGGCCTCCGTCAGCCGCTCCAGAAGCTGGCAGCGTTTCAAAAACCAGATCCCAACGCCCATCCCGCGACGGTGCCCTTTCTGCGGTTGGGGGACCTCCAAGCCGCTCGACGGCTCGCATCCAGCTACCCGGCGAGGACTCGAACCTCGAATGAGGGAGCCAAAATCCCTAGTGTTACCAATTACACCACCGGGTAATCCAGCCAGCCCGGTCCAGTCGCCAAGCGATCGACGGGCTCGCACCCTTTAAGCTATAACAATGGACCGATTTCGGCTACCCCGGTGTTGTGCTCTCTTCCCCGCTGGTCGTCGCCGCACTCCGTCACCGCGCCGGAGTGCCGACCTTGGCGAAATGCGTCTCGACCGCCTTCTGCAAGTCGGCCACGACGTCCGGATACTTCTCGGCTCGGTCTTCTCGCTCGTGAGGATCCGCAGCCAAGTCATACAGCTCCGGCTCAGGCGACATCCACGCGTGGACGCGACGGTACCTGCCTATTGTACCAGAAAATTTCAAAATGAGCTTCCAATCGTCGCGGATTCCCCACCGGTACAGGAGGCTCTTTCGGTAGTCGTCCAGATCGGCGATGTCATGAGCGAAGATCTCCCCGAAGACGGCCTGATGCGGAGTTCGGCGGCGCCCGTCGGCCACCTCCAAAAGGGAAACCCCAGGGTATTTTAGGCCATCGGGAGCGTCCGGCGGCCGCACCCCCGCTGCCTCGAGGATCGTCGGGAACAGGTCGACCGAAGACGCGAGTCCGGGATGGCGGCGAGGTCGGATGCGGCCCGGCCACCGCACGAGAATCGGCGTGCGCACGCCACCGTCATAGGGAGACTGCTTCGACTTGGGCGCGAAGTGGCTCTTCCAGCCCTTCGGAACGTTCCTCTCGGGCGTCTGTTGGATCCACCCATTGTCGCACACATACAGCACGAGCGTGTTGTTTCGAAGGCCGTGCGTGTCAATATAGTCCAGCAGCTCGCCGCACGTCTCGTCGAACCATTCGCACATGGCGTAATAACGGGCCAGCGATTCCGGACGGCCCTTGCGGCGGTACCGCTTGAGAATCCGCTCGGGCGGAGTGTGGGGCGTATGAGGCATGAAGGGAGCGTACCAGAGGAAGAAGGGTTTGCCCTCTTTGCGCGCGTCGTCGATGAACGCGAAAATCGGCTCGAGTCCCTCACGGCCGATCTTCAGTCCGACGTCGCCGTGGCGGCCGCTTCGGCGCGGATCCCCATGCGTCATCCCGTGCGTAAACCCGCCGTTTTGATACGATCCTTCCCACCACTTGCCTGATTGGAAGCTGACATATCCTTTGCGCCCAAGCAACCGAGGAATCGTCGGCAGAGCCCGAACTTTTTCCGTCAAACGCTGGCATGTTGCCAAGTATCCCGCATCCCGTCTTGCCGCCTTCCCCCGCAACCGATCGGGGATCGCCGGGTCGTTGCCCGTCACGCCATGCTGAGACGGATAAAGGCCGGTGATCATCGTCATCAACGACGGGCGACACAGCGACGTGGGAACATAGCCGCGCGCGAACGTGAGACTTTCTCGAGCCAGTTGGTCGAGGCGCGGCGTCCGGATGACCGGGTGCCCCATGAAACCGTAGTCGGTCCATCCTTGGTCGTCGGAGATGATCAAGACGATGTTGGGTGGCTGTTTGGACCGACGTCGTTCCCTTTTCGATCGCTTCCCGCCACCGGAGGCGCGTCCTGCCGGAACGTTGTTTTGCTTCCCCTTGCCCGTTTTGTTCTGCCGGGCCTTCAGCTGGGCCGAACTTTTCGCAGCCGAGCGCGACGGAGGCGCTTGGGCTGAACCGCCGGTGCCTTCCTCTCGGGCAGCCTCCAGTTTCTCGCGTTCGCGTGCACAGAGTTTCCGAAGTCGCTCGAGTTCTCCCCGGTACGACTCCGCTCCCGCCAGATTCCGGAGCTCGTCCGGGTCGGCCTTCAGGTCGTGAAGAAACTCCTGGACTGGAGTGGATTCGAAGTAGCGAGCGTATTTCCAACGCTCCGTCCGCACTCCTTCCCACTTCGGAATTCGGACGGGGTAATCCATCAAGTGTTCGCAAAAGAAGTGCGTGCGCCAGTGGTCTGGCTTTTGACCATCGAGCCACGGCACGAGACTTTGGCCCTGGTAGCGCTTGGGTGGCTCGATTCCTGCCAGCGAGACGATGGTCGCGGGAATGTCGATGTTGAGTACGACAGCGGAGACAAGGGAATGCTTGGGCCGTGGACGCCGCGGGTCGTAAATGATCAACGGGACGCGCAGCGACTCTTCATAATGCGACCATTTCCCGGCGAACCCCCGCTGTGCCAGGTAGTAGCCATTGTCGCCCGAATAGATCAGCACGGTGTTTTCGGCCAGGCCGAGTCGCTTCAGCTCGCGTCGAATCCGCCCCACGACCCGGTCGATCCCACTGATCATCCGGTAGTAGCCCCGAATGTTCTTCTGATACTTCTCCGGCGTATCCCACCGCCAGTAGTAACGGACGCGGTTGAGCGACCGCTTGAGCAACTCCGGTTGGGAAGCGTAGATGTCCGGGTCGGCCAGGCGAGGCCCTGGAATCTCGACGTCCTCATACATCGTCGCCACGGCATACGGCGCCGGATATTGCATCTGCTTGTCCGCATCTTCGGCATGCGGAGCGTTGAAACTGATCGAGAGACAGAACGGTCGGTTGTCGCGTGCTGAGGTCTTGAGGAACTCGAGTGCCAGGTCACCACACAGTTCCGTCGTATGCCTTAGCGAGCCGTCGGGCATTTTCTTGAAGTAGGGGGAGCGCGTCAGAGGCCGAAAGAAATCGAACCACGATTCGGTCACGCCTCGCTCCACGCCGATTCCAAACTTTCCGATGAAGCCCGTCCGGTATCCCTGCGCCTTGAGCACGGCGGGATAGGCGTCGCGACAATACGGGCGAGCCAGAGGAGGAGTCCGGAAGGTGTATCCGTGAGTCCGCTCATGCAGCGACGTGAAAATCGACGCCCGGCTGGCTGCGCAGATCGGAGTCGTCACATAGGCTCGATCGAACCGCACTCCGGCCTCGGCCAAAGCGTCGATATGCGGCGTCCGAAGAATCGGGTGGCCGGCGCACCCGAGTTGATCGTACCGGTGATCATCGGCCAGCAGGAAGATGATGTTGGGACGCGCCTCCGGTTCTGCCGCGACTATCCGGCAACTCGCGGCCAATAGCAACCACCCCATCCATTGCCAAATCCGTGTGTTGAACATGAAACCCCTTTCAGCTTCGGCAAGGCGTCACTCGGTTCGTCGGTGCAGACAACACGCTCGACGTTTTATCGCACCTTTTCCTCGGGCCGGATCGGCCGGCCTTCCCAGATCCACTGGTCGCCGACTCGCTGCAGGATCCGATGGCGGCTGCCGGGCATCGGCGGGCGATCGATTTTCGGGAGCCACTTGGCGTGTTCGGCGATGACGTCGGCATATCGCGAGTCCTTCGCCAGATTGACCCACTCGTTCGGATCGTTCTCCATGTCGTACAGTTCCTCCGATCCGTCGGCATAGCGGATATAGCGCCACCTCCGAGATCGAACCGCATGATTCCCCTGATTGTGCGTTGTGATGGCCGGGTACTGGCGCGGGGTACGAGGATCCTTGAGTTGCGGCAAGAGGGAATGACCTTCGAGATCGTCACGAGGGGCCAAGCCGCACAGATCGATGAGCGTCGGGTAGATGTCGAGCAGTTCGACCGGCTCTTCACAACGAGCTTTGGCCAGGAGGCCGGGGCCGGCGAAGATGAGCGGCACATGGGTGGAGCGTTCCCACAGCGTGTTCTTGCCCGTGATGTCCTTTTCTCCCAGGTGCCAACCGTGGTCGGACCAAAGGACGACAATCGTTCGGTCGGCCAAGCCCGCTTCGTCGAGGGCCTCGAGGACGCGTCCGACTTGGCTGTCGACAAAACTGATGCACGCGAGATACGACTGGACCAGATGCCGCCACTCGTGATGCTGCTTCAACCACGATAATCGCGGTTCGGGCAGCTTCCAATGCAAGTACCACGAGAATTCGGGAGTGTCGTCCCGGTCCCCTTCCCGATACGGCGGCAAGAGGAGTTCTTCTTGAGGATAGAGTCGGAACCAATGAGGCGTGGCATAGCATGGGACATGAGGCAGGAAGAAGCCGACCGACAAAAAGAATGGTTCCTTCGGCTTGGACTGAAGACGTTCGACCGCCCACGAAGCGACTTTCCAGTCTCCCTTCTGATCATCCCGGTGCGGAAAAGTTCCCCAGTCCATCAGCGGATGGTTTCCCTCGGGAGTCGGCGGGATCAGTTTCTTCGGCGGACGAATCCCGACCGATGCGCGAGGTCCCCACTCGTCGCATTCGCGAGCTCGTTCCGGCTTGGGCGGATAGCCTCCGTGCCACACCTTACCCGCCGTCATCGTGTGGTATCCCGCCGCCTTGAAGTGCTGCGCCAGGGTGACACGATCTCGGAACCGCTCGTCAGTGCGGAACCAGGGCGCGAGCCCATAGACACCGGTCGTCGACGGACGCAGACCTGTCAGCAGACTGGTCCGGGACGAGTTGCACAAAGGGGCCTGGCAATGCGCGTTGGTAAAGAGCGTCCCGCGCCGTGCCAGCGCGTCGATGTGAGGAGTGCGCACCTGGGGATGGCCTTCGAGACACCCAACCCAATCGTTCAGATCGTCGATGGCGATCATCAAGACGTTCCACTGTCGCGGGGACTGTCGCTTGGAGGCGGGGCCTCCCGCGCAAGTCACTGCGTTCCCGATGGTCGCCCAAAGGAGTATCGTCCAGCCTATTCGCACCCTGTCACCTCGTCGTTGCACGACTCCCACAGTTGCCAACCGGTCCGAAGATCCTCGCAGACCGTCCGAACCGGACCTCGGTCGAGACGACCCCTTCCCCGCCACTCTCGGCGAACGGACAAAAGGGAACGCCCAAGACTGCACGATACCGGAGCTGGAATGGGAGTGGGAGTGGTGCTGGGAAGGGGAGACAGAGTTCGAAAAACGGCGACTCGCTCCCGAGAATGGCGAAAAACGCGTGCTAAACTGAACCAGAGGAGCAAAGTTTGGGAGAGTCTCCCGGGCAGCCGACCTTCATAGTGATTCCATCGCCGTCGGGCGTGTTGCCGAAGATGGGGCCAGACCCGAACCGGGGAACAGGAACGGTTGTTCGTCCCGTCCATCCGCTGGAGAATTGCCGCACATGATCGAATGGACCAATCGAGACGCCGAGCCGTTGGAGAGTCAAGACGTCTCCTTCCGTACCGCCGACCGCGAGGACCCGTCTCCCCTCGCCGTCGATGAAGTCAACGTCCTGATGGAGCAAGGTCTGGCGGCGTTTCAGCAGGGACATCACGCCGAGGCGATCGCCTGTTTCGAGCGCGTCATCGCACGGGCCCCCGACCTCTTCGACGCTTACTTCTATCTGGCCACGTCCCTTAGCACGTTGGGACGGCTGGAGGAAGCGATCGAAGCGATGAAGCAGGCGAAAGTGATTCGGCCGGACAGTACGGCCGTCTATTACAACTTGGGACTGCTCTGCCGGCGGGCCGGCAAGAGCCGCGAGGCTCGCGAGTACCTCGAGGAAGGACTCAAGCGAGTCCGCACCGACTCGCGGCTTGACGACCCCAAGCAAATGAAACGGAACCTCAAGAAAGCGCTGTCGGAACTCAGACGCTGGAGATTCTTCTGATCAGTGCTCCACGTCAGGTGAGTGCGTGGTCCTTCCAACTGCGCGCACCGGCGCGCGGATCGGGCCACTCTTCGCTTTTGGTTGCCGGCTTTCGCGCGGAGGCTGGCTCACCCCTCCCCGATTCCCGCTGTCTGACGTTCGCTTTCTCTACACGGCCGGTGGCTGATGAGCTCGAACCTTCATTCGAGGTGTCAAGTTCCCGAGATTTTCGAAAAAACCACCCTGCCACATGATTGTCAGTTTGACAGCGGCGCCCTATGATGGGGCCTCGAGTAGGGCAGTGGCGGCATTCCCGTGGTTCGGAGATTGCCCCGACGCCTTCCGTGTCGGCGAATCGCGCGGGGCGGATCGCCGGCAGAAAGCATCAGTATGAGAATCGAGGAACTAGCGTCGAGGGAAAGCGAGCGGCGAGCGATGGCACACGAAGTGACGTTGATTACCGGAGATGGAACGGGCCCCGAGTTGGCGGAGGCCGCACGCAAGTGCGTCGATGCCACCGGCGTCGACATCAACTGGGATGTCCAAGAAGCGGGCGTCGACGTAATGGAGCGGCTGGGCACGCCCATTCCAGACTCGGTAATGGAGAGCATCCGCCGGACGCGTTGTGCGTTGAAAGCGCCCATTACGACGCCCGTGGGGACCGGCTTTCGGAGCATCAACGTTTACTTGCGCCAGGAACTGGGACTGTATGCCTGCATCCGCCCCTGCAAGTACTACGCCGGTGTGCGAAGTTTCTTTTCGAGCGTACCGATCGACCTGGTAATTGTTCGCGAGAACACGGAAGACTTGTACGCGGGCGTCGAATTCGAAGCGGGCAAACCGGAGACATCGCAGTTGATCGAATACATCAACGGCTTGCCGTCGGATCGGAAGATCCAGACCTCCGGCGAGGAGACCGGGGTTTCGATCAAGCCGATCAGCGTCTCCGGGAGCGAACGGATCGTCCGTTGTGCCTTCGAGTACGCTCGCAAGAACGGCCGAAAGAAGGTCACAGCCGTCCACAAAGCCAACATTATGAAGTATTCGGATGGTCTGTTCCTCGAGACGGCACGCAAAGTGGCTCAGGACTATTCCGACATCGAATTCGAAGATCGCATCGTCGACAACATGTGTATGCAGCTCGTTCAAAAGCCCGAGCTGTACGATGTGATGGTTCTACCGAATCTCTACGGCGACATCTTAAGCGATCTGGGGGCGGGACTCGTCGGCGGACTCGGTGTGGCTCCCGGCATGAACGTCGGTGACAACGCCGCCGTCTTCGAGGCGACGCACGGCAGCGCTCCCAAATACAAGGGGCTCAACAAAGTCAATCCCACCGCCTTGATTCTGTCGGGAATGTTGATGCTGCAATATCTGGGCGAGGAGGATGCGGCTCGTCGATTGGAACAAGCAGTGGCCGATG
>WFWZ01000395.1 GCA_015490875.1 Planctomycetaceae bacterium | reverse complement strand
GCCTACGAAAAACACGGTCGGTTTGGGAAGGCCGTTGGGCCGAAAAGAAGAGTAGCGGACTCATCAGGCGCGTCAGCGCATTGATCGCTACAACGCACGATTCTGATTTCTGTCAGGCTAGAAAGCCTGACCTACGTAATCTCGTCAGGCTGGAAAGCCTGACCTACGTAGAAGACGCGTCTGCGTAGAAGACGCGTCTGGATGAAGCGGAGGGCACGGGACTCTCAACGGCGAGTTTCCTAAGCCCTTGTCGCCCCACAGTTTGGATCGCTAAGTCCTTATTCGTAAGGGGTTAGTGCTTCTTCAGACGTTACCACCTGGTGTCACGTGCTCTCAGGAAGTGTCACGTTGATTGACTCACTGGGTCAATCAGCCTTGGCTCGACGCCTCCCATTTTAGGAGGTTTTGAGATGGCACGACTAGACCCCCCGCTGACAGCGAAGAACGGACACAAGCTGGAAGTTCTGGCTATTTGCAGAATCAGCACTATCCACCAGGACAAGCGGAGTCTGGCTGACCAAGAAGCCAGCTATCGCGAGTGGCTCGCGCAGCACACCGACTTGCCGGTCGAGATGCACGTCGTGTCCAGCCAGGGGAGCGGCGAATGCCTAGACCGGTCTGAATTACTAGATGCCACGGAAAAGGTCGCGTCAGGCCGCTTTGATCTTGTAATCACCGAAGATCTTGGACGCATCTGTCGGCGTATGCAAGCACACATCTTCTGTGAATCGTGTGTCGACGTGGACACTCGCCTTGTGGCCATAAATGACCACATAGACACGGCGCAGGACGGGTGGGAAATGAACTCGGTCTTTGCCGTAATGCGACACGAAACGTACAATCGAGATACTTCGCTTCGCATCCGGCGGTCATTGCGCAATAGATTCACCCAAGGTGGTGTGCTTCGCTGCCCTATTTTCGGCTACATCGTGCCGGAAGGCGCAAAGACCGACGCCGAAATGAGACGCGATCCAAATGCCGAACCCATTTATGATAAGTGGTTTCGGATGCTTGAAGAAGGTGCGACGTACGCCGAAGTCGCAGACTATCTGAACGCAAATAATGTACCGACAGGCCCCTCGTGCCGCCTTCCGCGCTGGACCGGATCCATGGTCTCGCGTGTGACGCACAATCCATTGATCAAGGGACTTCGTGTTCGCAACAAGAAGATCTCAAAACGAATCAATAAGACCGGGCGTCGCAAGTCCGTGAATGCACCACCTGAGGAGCGTCTCGAGCGACACTGCCCTGACCTGGCATTCATCGCCCCTGACCGATATGATCGCGTCATTCGTTTGCTCGACAAGCGCAACGCCAAATACCGTCGCCATCTCACAAATGGACGCGATCCGCGAGCGAATGTCTCGAAGAAGCGTACACGCTGGCCAGGCCAGCACATCTACTGCGGGGTGTGTGGCCGTCCGTTTGTATATGGCGGCCATGGCCAGCGAGACCGCCTTGTCTGTTCCGGCGCAAAGAACTACCAGTGCTGGAACGGCGTGACCGTCGATGGTCCGCTCGCTCGAGAGCGTCTAATCGCTTCGATCTACCAGGCTCTCAGGCAGATCCCCAGTTTTGATGCCAAGTTGATGAGCGCCTTGGAAAAGGAATGCACTGCCGCCTCGGAAGAGTGTCTCAGGAAAACGAAGGCGATGCGCCAACGCATTGACACGATCGACCGGGAAATCGATAATGTCATCACCGCCATTCGCAGAATTGGCCATAGCGATCGCCTCGGCAACGAGTTAACCTCGCTTGAACACGAGCGCGGCGAACTCCTCGACCAACTCAACGCAACTCAACTTGCCGCCAAGTCGCGGGTGCAGGTTCCAACGCCAGAGCAAGTACGCAAACTTGCCGAAAAAGAGTTTGGACGGTTGTCTGTCGAATCGGACGAATTCGCTCGCCTAATGAGAAGACTGATCTCTCAGATCTTCGTCTTCCCTGTTCAACTCATTGGTGGAAGTGCGACCAGATTATGCGCGTCCTTTACTGTTTGCGGCAGTGAGCTATTGGGGTCGGCTGCGGCGCTCCCTCCTGCAGTGAAGCAACAACTCGAGTCGCGCATTTGCATAAGACTGTTCGATCCTCCACAGCGCGAGCAATACCGAGAGGACGTCGTCCGCATGCGGGCATCAGGAATGCGCGAACAAGAGGTTGCCGACCGCCTTGGCATTACGAAAACAGCGGCTCAGTCCGCCGCTGCTCTCCAGAGAACGATGGATGCCAATGGAATTACTGACCCATGGCAGCCCGTGACCGAGCCTCCAAGTAACGATCGGAGGATGAAGCGACATCGTCATAAACGGTATAAGTTCGAGCCGCTAGAGGGATTCCCTCTCCCGTGGCCCAATACATCCACATAGCTGTGGCACCGTAACTCAACTTCGCGAGCTCTGTCAGCGGCCTCGTCGTGACAGAGCTTTTTTGATGCGCACACGTCTCGCACGCAAGGAGGACTCAATGGAAGACTCCATTAGTCGCGACGAAAGATCACAAGCACAAGATCACGCCCCGGACACGAGTCCGTTGGCGCGCCTCATCCAACTGCTCGCCCGAGCCATCGTGTCTCGTGTCGCTCGCGGCGAAACTCCACCGGCGAAAGACCCCGGCGAAGATAACGAGAATACCCGAGCGCACAGCTCTGATCATTCTAACACCGTCAGCTAGCCAAGATGAGCCGCCGCAGTAGCTGCCCAGAATCTCACGGCGACTCAGGCAAACGTGCCGTCCCTTTCAGGCAACCGCGTCACCATTTTAGCAAAGGACCCCATGACTTACATCCCACTCTGTCTCGTTTCCGTCGCGTTGCTGCTGGCAACAGTCGGATTTCTCAATGAACGTCGACTGCGGCGTGGATTGGAAGACGTCCTTCGCCGCCTAATCAAGCAATGGAGTTCACATGCGAACACTGAGACTCGTTCTCGCCCACCTTACGGTCGCGACCGCGTGGATCACAACGAGCGGGTGCGACAAGAACGATGATCAACGACTAGTGGAAATGGCCCAACAAAACGTTGCACGTCAGCAGGAGCAGAATCGACGAATGACTGAGTTACAAAGAGAGATTGCCCAAGGAGCGCGGCACCTCGTGGAAGCCGATGCCAAAGCGCGCAGCGAATTGGTCTCGCTTCAGAAAGACGTCCAAGCTGAACGCGCCGAAGTCGGTCGCCAACGCGACGAGCTCGAGTCCGAGCGCCGTCAACTCGCCAGACAGCGCCGCTTTGATCCGATCATTGCCACCGCCATCACGCAATGCGGTGCGATGTTGGCGGCGATCTCACCTCTGCTGCTGTGCTGGCAACTGCTTTGCAGATCCAACACCGCGCTGTCGGACGATGAGATCGCGCACGCTCTCCTGCACGATCTCACCAGCAAGTCACCTCGGCTCTTCGCCAGGTACGACATCCCACGCATTGGCCTGCCTAACCAGGGAACTCAAACGTCTGGTGCACAGGAAGCCGCGGACCCGGATTAAAACAAGCCCGCCAATCACCTCGTTTCGAAGAAAGGCTACGGCATCATGTCTCACATCGTCGTCATCAATACCGTAATCCGCGACCCCGTCGCATTACGTGCGGCATGTCAGCGAATCAATGTTCCGGAGCCGCAATGGAAGACGGTGTCGCTCTATAGCGACCAGGCTACCGGCTACTGCGTCGAACTTCCCAAGTGGCGCTACCCCGTTGTTTGCAACACACAGGCGGGTACGGTGAGCTATGACAACTTTCAAGGTCGCTGGGGCGAACAGCGTGAACTGGACCAGTTGATGCAAGCCTACGCATGTGAGAAGGCAAAACTCGAGGCCCGCCGCAACGGCCACACGGTGACCGAACAGGCGCTCGCCGATGGCTCGATCAAACTCACCGTTCACGTGGGAGACTCCGCATGAAGAAGACCGTCGAAATCACCGTTTTCCCCAACGGTGAATCGCGAATCGAAACCAAGGGATTCTCCGGTGCCGACTGCCGAACTGCAAGCCGCTTTCTCGAATGCTCGCTCGGCACAACTCGCTCCGAAACGTTGACTGCGTCATTCCACGAACAACGTATCGCCCAGGACAACGAGGTGGACCAAGAAACATAAATCGTGGCCATGATCATCGTTGGGATACTCATCGTTCCCCGAAGCCCCATAAGGAACTTGCCATGACCCTAACCAAGCAGCTGGCGGAGAACGTGCGCGCGTGCTTCACCGGAATCTGGATTCGAAGCTGTGAACATGAAGATGCGTTGCTGGAAATCGCGCGGCTGTGCCGCAGCGAGCAATGGAGGCTGGCAACCTGGGATATCGACGCGGGGTTGCGGCTGCCGGGTGATGCAGGCGACGACACGTCCAAGACGCCGGCAGCGGATCCCCTGGCAGCCGTCCGTGCGCTGGATGCGTTGGCGGACTACACAACACCAACTCTGCTGGTCCTCGTTAACTTCCACCGCTTTCTCAACTCAGCCGAGGTTGTCCAGGCCATCGTTCGGCAGATCACGCAGGGGAAGAACAGTCGGACGTATGTCGTGGTCTTGTCGCCCGTCGTTCAGATCCCGGCTGAGCTGGAAAAACTGATCGTCTGCATCGAACACGAAATGCCCGATCGCGACCAAATCGAAGAGATCGCTCGCGGCGTGGCTACTGAGGAAGACGAGTTGCCCGATGGCCTGGAACTGGGACGTGTGCTGGACGCGGCGTCTGGACTTACGCGCTACGAAGCGGAGGGAGCCTTCAGTCTGTCGCTAGTGCGATATGGACGTATCGAACCGTCATCGATCTGGGAACTCAAGTCGCAGATGCTCACCAAGAGCGGTCTGCTTTCCTTGCACCGAGGGAGCGAATCGTTCGCTGATCTTGGTGGGCTCGATGCGTTAAAGGCCTTCTGTCTTCGAGCGCTGCGGCCTCGAGTCGGGGGCACACAGACGCTCAGAGCACGCGGAATCCTACTACTCGGAGTGCCGGGGACGGGCAAGAGTGCGTTTTGCAAAGCACTTGGGAACGAGACCGGACGCCCGACGTTGACGCTCGACGTGGGCGCATTGATGGGGTCGCTCGTGGGGCAGACAGAGGAACGAACGCGTCGGGCGCTGCGCATCGTGGATGCCATGCAGCCAGCCGTACTCTTCATCGATGAAGTCGAAAAGGCGCTCAGCGGCGCCGCCGGATCTGGTCAAAGCGATAGCGGCGTCTCGGCCCGGATGTTCGGTGCGCTGCTCTCGTGGCTTAATGATCATGATTCGGATGTATTCGTGGTTTGCACGGCAAACGATGTCTCGAAACTTCCGCCTGAGTTCTGTCGCGCCGAACGCTTCGACGGACTGTTCTTTCTCGACTTGCCCGGCAAGAAACAGAAACGCGCTATCTGGCAAATGTACCTTGACCTGTTCGGTATCGAGTCCGAACAGGATCTTCCCGATGACCGATCTTGGACCGGTGCCGAGATCCGCGCCTGCTGCCGTCTGGCTGCGCTTCTCGATGTACCGCTCGTGCAGGCAGCCCAGAACATCGTTCCGGTCGCGATCACCGCATCCGAATCGGTCAATAAACTACGGAACTGGGCAAGCGGTCGTTGCCTGTCGGCGGACACGACAGGCATTTACACGAACCCAGATGGAACAGGTCCCATACCGCGGACCAAGATCCCTCGCCATCCAAGCGCCAACTAACACCCCACATGCCACAATGGAGGACATATGACCGAATCATTAACGACAGATGCAATAGTGAGCAGCACGAGCCCCAGCGATCGGATGCGGGCGACGATGTGCGCAACGCGCATTAGTTTCACTTGGTTTGGAACACGAAAAGCCCTCTCCACGGCTCAAAAGGCCCAAGCGGCTGACTCGTTTGGCGCCCAGTGCGAGTTTCTCAGCGCTGGCAAGAAGCTGCTGGACACAAAGCATCCGCGGTTCAAAGCGGTAACGTCGGTCCGTAACCAGGCGCGTGCTTACTGGACGTCGCTCAGCCTGCCATATCCCGAACCAGGCATTCGGCTAGTCCGCCAGGACGCCCTAGAAATGTTCCAGAACCAGATGAGCGTCTTCAAGGACGAACTCGACTCGGCCGTAGCTTTGCTCAACGAAGAATACACGCAGTTGAAGGCAGTTGCCCGTGCTCGGCTGGGCACCCTCTATGACGAAGCTGACTACCCGCCGTCGCTGGCTGGGCTGTTCGATATCTCGTGGGATTTTCCCAGCGTCGAGCCTCCCCCGTATTTGCAGCAGCTCAGTCCGCAACTGTACGAGCAGGAGTGCCGCCGCGTGCAGGCCCGGTTTGACGAAGCTGTGCGGATGGCCGAGCAAGCGTTTATCGAAGAGCTGTCGCAGCTGGTTTCGCACCTTACCGATCGGCTAAGCGGTCACGAAGACGGTACACCCAAAATCTTCCGCGATACGGCCGTGGGAAACCTTCGCAAGTTCTTTGAGCGATTCCGTGCTCTGAATGTGCGTTCCAACGATCAGCTCGATTCGCTCGTGTCCCAGTGTTGTAGAATTGTCGGTGGTGTGCAGCCTCAAGACCTGCGCAACAATGGGAACCTGCGTCAGCACGTTGCCACGCAACTTTCACGCGTCCAGTCGGTGCTTGATGGACTGCTCGTTGATCGCCCACGGCGGCGGATCATTCGTTCGCCCAAGTGAGAATGGCCGCATGCAATTGCTAATCTCTCCCGACGGCACAGTGCGCTGCGTCTACGCCGAAACTCTCGACCTCACTCAAATCGGGCACGTTTCCATTGCACGTGGTTCACACGTTGAGCCCGATCAAGACGGTCGCTGGTTTGCTGATCTTTTTCCGGTAGGTGGGCCACGACTTGGCCCGTTCGCGACCCGAAGCGATGCACTCAAAGCCGAGGCTCAGTGGCTGCACATGTACTGGCTGTTGCCATAACCCCACTGACCGCCTCCCCAAAGACCCATATCGACGGCCCCCGACCGCAGGCAACCGATCCTGCGGGCGAGGCTCTTTCGTTTCCCTCTCCAAACAGGAGTATTTTTCCATGAGGCAGGCCGATCTCGACCGCGCCGTCGCCCGTGCAACGGGCGAAACCGTTTCCACCATCAAGCGTCTCGGATTCTTACTCGCCGATTCGAGTGATGTTTCCGACCCCGACTCCGACAACCTCGGACCCTACGTCATCGATTGGGACGAATTGGAAACTCAGCGTTTCCAACAAACAGCATGGAGGCCCCACAATGAACCGGCTGTCGCCTGAGCCGCCGCGTGCCGCTCCGAGACCCGCCGCGGTGAGCAAATGCTTTACCGTAGACTTCGACGCGAGCCGTCGCCAGCAACTCCGTTGCGGTCAGCAGCGCGGGCGGCGCGGGATCAGGATCAAGTCGGTCTCGCGTCATCAGAACCGACGAAGAGTCGAATGTGTGCTGCGGCGACGCAACGAGCAGCAGTTCCGGATTTAACCCAACACTCGAAAGGAAGAGTATGAGAGTTCTGGTTATCAACAACGATGGAGGTGGCTTCGCTGACTACGTCGACGTCGCCGAAGGCACAACGGTCGCACAACTATTTGAGCAGCAAGTCGGCTCCACCGAGCCGAACAGGTACCTGATACGCGTCAATCGACAGCCGTGCCCAGCGCACCAGGTGCTGCGAGAAGGCGACCGCGTCTCCATCACGCCGACGAAGATCGAGGGCGCATAGTCGCAACCACGCACCGTCCGCACGCCATCGAGCTCCAGCGCTCGATGGCGTCGCGAGTGGTGTCCAACTTGGAGTGAAGACCATGATCCGGCAACAACGCCTGCTCGTGCGAATGGCGATCGCCATCCACGAGCGCCTCGGCTCAAGAACCACCGACGACTCGTGTGTCACGCTGCCAGCTGTAGCGTGGCAACAATGTGAAACGCTAAACCGCAGAATTCGGACAGCCGTCGATCGCGGATGGACCTTGGCCGCCGATCGGCTGAACCACGACCTGCGCGTAGCTGTCGAGCGACTCCGAAACGAGACTGCCACACTTCACTGTAAGCTTCAACGAACAAGCACCGAACATCGCAAGGCCACCGTAAACGACATCTATGCTGATTTAGTCGCGCTGCACGATGAGTTTGCACAAGTCACCTTCAATCAAAGAAAACGCGTCCTGTCGGTCACGACGGAGGCCATTGAACTGGAAGGCATCCATCTGGGGCCGTTTGAAATTCGCCTCGACTGGACCGACATCGCGGAAGGTCATCCGCACAACTATCGCGTGATCGCGGTCGACCCACACCCGGCTTCTTCGAACGACAGAGTCACACATCCGCACGTACAGGACGAAGTCGTCTGCGAAGGCGACGCGCGCGAGCCGATCTGCCAAGCGCTCGAGCAGGGCCGTTTGCTTGATTTCTTCATGATCATCGCCAGTCTACTTCGCACCTACAACTCGGGGAGCCCGTTCGTTTCCCTGTCGGAGTGGCATAGTATCGAATGTGTCGAGTGCGGCAATATGGTGTGCGGTGACGAACGACGGACGTGTGAAATATGCGAGACGACCGTGTGCGGCGACTGTTGCTGCAATTGCACTGACTGCGACGGTAACTTCTGCAATGAGTGTATGACACGCTGTGGAAAATGCGATTGCAGGCACTGTACCCACTGCATAAGGCAATGCTCACGTTGTGATTGCGAACGCTGCCGGGGCTGCCTCGATGACAACGAAAGGTGTTCTGATTGTCATGACCACGACTTCGAAGAAGAAGCCGAACCATTGGACAGAAATACAAGCGGTCACAGAAGCGACGACGCAATCGCTCCGCTTCAGCCCAACCGCGTGGGCCAAGTTGCTGTTCCTTCGTGACTATGGTGATACGGAGGTCGGCGGATTCGGGATCGCGCCGAGCGACGACCTGCTGTTTGTCGAGGACATTCAACTTGTCAAGCAAGTCTGCTCGTGGGTCCACGTCGCGTTCGACGACGAGTCAATCGCGGATTTTTTCGATCGGGAGGTCGATGCAAATCGGCGCCCTGAACAATTCGCCCGGATCTGGATACATACTCATCCTGGTGACTGCCCACGACCGAGCATAACTGACGAGGAGACGTTTCAACGTGCTTTTGGCCGCGCTGACTGGGCTCTGATGTTTATCCTGGCCCGCGAAGGTCAGTCGTACACGAGGCTGCGTTTCAACGTCGGGCCAGGCGCTGAGATCGAACTGCCCGTCTGCGTTGATTACTCACGGTCGTTCCTCGCTTCGCGGCCTGACGCATGGGAGGCGGAGTATCTGACCAATGTACACGCCGTTCAACCCGTCCCTAGTGAATCCGCTGAATGGGAACCCGTGCGTCCCTCGCCGCTCGAAGAAGACCCCACGAACAGTTGGTTCGAGAGCTGGTTCGACTATGCTGCTGACGACGAGAATGCGGAGGAACTGCTACCATGAACACAACTAACGTCACATCGTACGACCGCTTCGCGAGACAGCGAGGTCTCGTTCCAACTGACCGTCTTGCACACACCGCGACCACCATCATCGGCGTCGGCGCCATTGGTCGACAACTGGCACTGCAACTAGCCGCCATTGGCGCTACGGATATTCAGTTGATCGATTTCGACGTCGTGGATCTGACCAACGTCACGACCCAGGGCTATACGATGGAAGATGTGGGCCTTCCCAAGGTGCTCGCGACAGCCTGCGCAATACGACGCCTCGATGCCTCGATTCATATCACCACGATTCAAGACCGCTACCGTGCAAAGACCGTGATCGGGGAAGCGCTATTCTGCTGCGTCGATTCGATCTCCGCACGAACTGCTATCTGGCGTTCTGCTTCGCGCCATTGCCAATTCTGGACGGATGGGCGAATGTTGGGCGAGACGATTCGTATCCTCGCCGCAACCGATCCAGAAACGTTCGGCCGATATGCCGGCACGTTGTTTGCCCCGTCAGATGCTCACACCGGCAGTTGCACGTCGCGCAGCACTATCTACGCCGCCAGCATTGCGGCCGGATTGATGATCCACCAATTTACCCGCTGGCTGCGTGACGTTCCCGTCGATTTTGACACTACGATCAACCTCCTTGCCGGGGAATTCACGGTCGCATAGGTAGACGCCGGCAGCATTTTCGCACCGCAAGTTGGGAAATGCGATCGGCATCAGCTGATGCGTCTGTTATCCGCATGCCGTTTTTGGAGAGCACAATGATTGCAACACTTACCGACTCCCGCCTCGTGCGCGGAGAGCCTTCAGAGCCTTCAGACGTTTGCGATTACATTTCGCCTACGAGACTCAATACATGGCTCCAATGCCCATTGAAATTCAAGCTCCATTACATCGATAGACTCAAAGAGCCGACTTCACCGAGTCTTTTTCTCGGCAAACGCGTCCACGATGGGCTTGCGTTCTTCTACCGCCATCTTCAGAACGGCGACCATCTTTCAGCTGACGATGTCTCGCGCCACATCGTCGCATCGTGGGACGAAGCTGTCGCTGCCGATGAAATGGAGTTCGCTTCGTGTGACGATGAAGCGACCTTGAAGCGTCAAGCGATCGAGCTGATCGAAGCCTATCTCGACATGCGCAATGACAACGAGGGCTTACCAAGGGCCGTCCAATGTCCGCTCGAGTCTCCGCTGGTCGATCCTGACACAGGGGACCAGTTGGGGTTAACGCTGTTTGGATTCGTCGATCTGATCCTTGAAACACCCACGGGCTTCGCGATTGTCGACTTCAAGACCGCCTCGCGATCCAGTGCGCCGCTCGAGATTTCTCACGAAGTGCAGCTGTCTTGCTACGCGTACGCGTTCCGACACGTGTTCGGACTGGCCGAGCAAGAAGTGCAAATCCGCAGTCTCATCAAGACGAAGACCCCGAAGGTTGAAACGCACCGCTATTCCGCCCGCAGTGACGTGCACTTCCGGCGTCTGTTTGCCGTCATTCGCGCCTACCTCAATGATCTGCAGGCTAACCGGTTTGCCTACCGACCCAGTTGGACGTGTGCGATGTGCAACTATCGCGAAACCGAGTGCCTTCAGTGGCTGGGTTGAATCATCCAAAAGGAGGAAAACACTGGTGAATTGATCATCGTTCCCGACGCAGAGTGGTGGTCGGATAAGAACTCCAATCGAGAAGGGAGACCGAATGGAAAGCCTGTTCGGATTTGCTGTGCTGGCCGCAATTGCCTGGTGGTGTTACAAGTCAGGCAAGCGGATCGGAAGTCGCAAGGGGTACAACGTGGGCCGGTCCCGCGGAAGACGTCGGCACCGATGAACACAGATAGACAGCAGACGCGCCGGTTGGGCCGCCCCCGAGGGGGCGGCCCATCACGGTGCTCTCTTTTTAGCTATCGGGAGGCTCTCATCCGTGGCGGTTCCGTAACGCAACGCAGCAGATATAGCTGCCTCAGGTTACGCTCCGCAAGGAGCTCGAAAGACTTGCCATTGCTCCGCCCGATTCGAGTGCGCGACCTCTTGAAGGACATCATGTACGGGTTGTACAAATACTGGCATCATACATCGATCGCCTTACGGAAGGCCCGAGCGAAGCGGGCGAAGGAGGCGAAGCGAGCGGCCAAGGCGGAAGCCGAGCGAAGAAAGAGAAGAGAAGAATCCCACGAAGGGGGATCGGATTCGGGAGGGCTTTTCGAGTCGGAGCGGCTTTTGGAATGACGTCGAAACACGATTCCGACCGGACGGGTGCGGCTGGCGCCGGACCCGCCGGTCGAAGAATCGCTACACAAAGCCTTCTCGTTTTGTTGAACGTCGATCGAGTAGGTTTGTTCTTTTTCTTGAACTCCAACCGAGCGTGCCGCTCGGCGTACGCGCCGCTTGTGCCACTTTTGCGTCACTGGACGTCGCTCGGCCCGAATCTCGGGGCTCGGG
>WFWZ01000394.1 GCA_015490875.1 Planctomycetaceae bacterium | reverse complement strand
CCTCACACCTCACACCTCAAAAAAAAGCCCGGGCCGCCTTTGGTTCGAGCGGCCCGAGCTCACGTTTCCCCCCTGGGATCTTCTCGTCGCACGCGTGGTGTGATACCGGGCTGGATGCATCGACGGTGGTGCGACGCGGTTGGTTATCGGCATTTGGCCGCTCGGAATTCCATCTTTTTGTCTTCCGAGTTGCCACGCTCTTTTCGAGGGGAGTGGGCCGACTTTGAGTCAACAATCTGTGCCGGTTAGGCCGACTTTAAGGGTGAGATCCCCCGACCCGGCCTCTCTTGACACGTTGCCGCTCGATCGGGATCCTCCTGCCATTTCCCGAAATCCCTCTGGCGACAAAGGCACTTGGTCCCATGAAGCACGGCAAACGTTCTCACAGCCTCTCTTCGGTCGTCGGCCAGATCGGCTGGTCGGTGCTGGCCGGCTTGGCCGTGACGGTCGTGGTCTATTTCTTGGTATTACGAGGTCCGCTTCATCATGACTTGGCGGTGCGGTATCTCACGTCGCACCCCGTTTCGTACTGTGCGACGGCCATGTTCTTCATCGGCCTGGTGGCTCTGGCTTCGAAGCTCCGGCAGGTGATGCGCGAATACGCCTCGCTGGACCGGATCGAGCTCGAATCGGATGACTCGGGGACGTTGGACTCCGCCGGCATCCAGGGTTGGCTCGCTCGCCTGGCCGAACTCCCGTCTGCGTTGCGGAACACTCTATTCGCAAGGCGACTGCGTCGCGCCTTGGAATACGTCCACGATCGGGGATCGGCCGATGGCCTGGACGATGAATTGAGGTACTGGTCAGAAACCGATGCAGCGCTGCAGCAGGAGAGTTTCGCTCTGGTCAGGATCCTGATCTGGGCCACTCCCATGCTGGGTTTTTTGGGAACGGTCATCGGCATCACCGCCGCGCTTGGAAACCTCGACGGGGCCGAGTTGGCGACCAACGCCAAGGCGGCGATGGACAAACTAATGGCCGGACTCTACGTGGCGTTCGACACGACGGCCCTGGCGTTGACCCTTTCCATCCTTCTGATGTTCTTCCAGTTCCTCGTCGACCGGCTCGAGACGGAACTCCTATCGGCCGTCGATGGGCGTGTCGAGGAGACATTGGCCGGCCGCTTTGTCTCCGACACCGTCTCAAAAGACCCGGTCATCGCGTCGGTGGAGCGGATGAGCGGAGCGGTGATTCGGGCGGCTGATCTGTTGGTAAAACAACAGGTGGAGTTGTGGAAGGATGCCTTGGAGGAGGTGCGCGTGAGGTGGCGTGAGTCGGCAGCGGAGACGGCCGAGACGGTTCGGCACGGGGTCGCTTCGGCTCTGGATGAGTCGCTTGGGGAGTTCCTCCAGCGGTGGACCAAACAGCAGACGGCACTCCTGCAACAAGCACACGAAACCGAGGCTCGGTGGCAAGAAGAAACCGCCGCCTCGCGGCAGGAGTTGATCGAGCAGAGTCGCTTAGTCCGCGAGCAGCTTTCTGCCGTTAGCCGGATTCTCGAGGCGACCGGCGAGGTACGGCGCCTCGAGTCGGCTCTGCAGGACAACCTGCAATCGCTGGCGGCGGTGGGGAGTTTCGAGCAGGCGGTGGTGAGTCTCGGGGCGACCGCCCAGCTCCTGGCGGCTCAGATCGGCCACCCCGCGGCTTCTCGCGTCGAGTCCCGGCACGGAGAAAGCCAAGAGAAGGCCGCATGAAGTGTCACCGAAACCGAAAGCCGGCGACGCAGATGTCGCTGTTTCCGTTTCTCGCCGTGCTAGTTTGCACGATGGGCGTGCTCATCGTCTTGCTGGTGACGTTGGTCCAGCAGGCGCGGGTTGACGCAGAGGCGGCTCGAGCTCAGTCGACGCCCTCGGACGCGATCGACCCGGTGAAGGAAGCGGCCGAAGACGCACGATGGCTCCAGGAGCAACTCGAGCACGAACGGCAGTTCGTCAAGGAGAAGATCGACGAGCAGGAAGCGGCACTCGCGCATTTGGAAAGTCATCTGCGCGAAATCGAAGACCGCGCCCGGCAACTCGAGGAAAGACAGAGGGCCCTGCAAGCGCTGGCGGAAGGGAAGAAGGCGGATCTCGAGAAACTTCGCGCTCAGCAGCAGGGGCTGGCTCAACTCCTGGACGAGGCTCGGCGGAAACGGGACGCCTTGCGAGAAGGAATTCGGCGTCGCAAACCGTCGTTCGCCGTCATTCCGTACTTGGGTCCTCGAGGCACCCATCGGCGGCCTGTTTACATCGAATGCACGGAGGAAGGCTTGACGATCCAGCCGGAGGGAGTGCGCATCACGGCAGAGGACTTCGGAGGGCTTGTCGGACCGGGGAACCCTCTCGATGCGGCTTTGCGCACGATCCGCGAATTCTACCGTCGGGCGGGCCTCCGGACGTCCCCCTATCCGCTGCTCATCGTCCGCCCTTCCGGGACGTATAGCTATGCGTTGGCACGCGCGGCGATGCGGAGCTGGGATGATGAGTTCGGCTATGAGTTGATCGACGAGGAGATGGACCTGACGTATCCTCCCCAGAGCACGGCGCTGGCGGCCGAGCTTCGGCGCACCGTGCAGCTGGCTCGCAGCCGGCAAAAGGCACTAGCGTCGGCCATGCCGGCGGCTTACGGCAGCCGGGACGGATCGGTCGCCTACGTCGCCAGCCGCCGAGGCGGCTTTGTGGCAACCGGTGGCGAGGATCAGCAGGTCAACCGGGTAGGCGGATTCGGCCAGGGCGCCGACGCGAGGTATCGAGACGGCGGCCCGGGCAGGGGTTCCAGGGCGACTCAACCCATCCCAGAAGGATCCGCGGCCCGCCCAGGCCGTCCCCAGTCGGGCCACCAAACCCACGGCAATCCGCGGTCGCAGGGGGGAAGCCATGGGGGGCAGGCCGCGCGGCGAGGCGGATCGCACTGGGGACTGCCTCAGCCGCCTCAAGCGGGAGCGGTCGGGATCACGCGTCCCATTCGCCTCAGCTTGTATGCCGACCGCCTGACGATCGAGCCGGAACGAGGCAACAAAGAGGCGCAGCCGATCACGGTGCCGTTGTACGGGCCAGTCACCGGACACGTGGACGCCATCTTGTCGGCTATCTGGCGCGTCATGGACTCGTGGGGGCTGGCTGTCGTTGGAGGCTACTGGCAGCCGATTCTCAAGGTGGAGGTGGCTCCGGGCGCCGAGCGACGCTACCTGGAGCTCGAACGGGCATTCCGGAACAGTGGACTGATCATGCAGCGAGTCAACCCATGAGCAGACCTCGGCGAGGTGATGACCTGACCCCCGGCCAGGATTCCTTCTTGGACATCGTGTCGAATCTGGTTGGTATCCTGATCATCCTTGTCATGGTCGTGGGGGCTCAAGCCAAGCACGCACTGCTGGACTCGAAATCGAAACCACCCCCGCCCTCAACTCCGGTCTCCGAAGTCAAACACGCCAGGCAGGCCGTGGTCTCACTCGGGAGTGAGCTCGAGCGACTCAAGCAGCAAATGATCGCCCGGCAGCTCGAGGTCGCCTTCCGCAAGAAGGAACGGGACATCCTGCTTGCAGCGGTCGCGTCCGCCGAACTCAGTTTGCGGCAGTTGACCGAGCAGTTGGGCGAGGAGGACCGGAAGGCGGTCGAGGCGGCGGCGGACGTAGCTGCTTTACGCCAGCAGTACGAGGACCTTCAGAAACAGATCGAGTTACTCGAACAGACGCCACCTCCCACGAAAGTCATCAAACACGTCCCGACACCACTAGCGAAGACGGTCTTCGGCCGTGAAGCCCACTTCCGGCTGAAGGAAGACCGCATCGTCCACGTGCCACTTGAGCCCCTGGTCGACCGATTCAAAGAGGAAGCCCGACGCAAAACGTGGAAGCTCAAACAAAGCCCGACGTATACCGATCTGGTCGGCCCGGTCGACGGATTTCGTTTGAAGTATACGCTCAAGCGAACCACGCGAAGCGTGCAAACGCCGGAGGGGCAGGCGATTCAGGAACGCGTGGAGCTCGATCACTTCGAACTGATCCCGGTCGAGGATACCTTAGGGGAGCCACTCGAGGTGGCACTTCAGCCCCAATCCGCCTTCGCAGCGGCGCTCCACCGGTATCCGCCAGATAAGACGGTGGTTACGGTCTGGGTCTACCCCGACAGCTTCGATTCTTTCCGGCGACTGAAAGAAGCGATCGCCAACGAAGGGTACCTTGTAGCCGGCCGGCCTCTTCCCTTCGACCAGTACATCAGTGGTTCGCCTCACGGAACTCGCAGTGCGGCGCAGTAGACGTCGCCTCTTTTTTTCCTCCCCTTTTGGCCGCCGCAAGCTAGGTTCCTCTTAGAGCGGAGGACGAATCCTGTCGGCGTGTTCCGGCAGTACGGTTCGCTCCGATCCTACCAGCCGATCGGACAGGGGCGGCCACGATGCCTATCTTGGAAAAAGAAATCAGCGAGTACCCGATGGGGCTGCTCGACCAGGCGGAGGACTCGGGCGAGCGGCAATGGTATGCGGTCTACACGAAGCCGAGGCAGGAGAAGGCTCTAGCGCGCCAACTTGTCGGCTATGAGATCCCGTTCTACCTGCCCTTGGTTCCCAAGGAAAACTACATCCGAGGGAAACGCGTCGAATCCTTTTTGCCGCTGTTCGGAGGTTACGTTTTTCTCTTCGGGACGGACGACGAACGCGTCCAGGCGTTGACGACGAACCGAATCGTGCAGGTGCTCCCTGTGAACGACCAGGAACAAATCCGTTACGACTTGAGGCAGCTTCGGGACGTGATCGAGTCGGGAACGCCGGTGACGCTGGAGAAACGATTGGAGCCGGGCGATCGGGTGCGCGTCGAGAAGGGGCCGTTGAAAGGTGTCGAGGGCACCATCGTGGCTCGCCGTGGCGAACGCCGGCTCATCGTCGCCGTGAACTATCTCCAACAGGGCGTCTCGGTCCAGATCGACGACTTCATGGTGACACGTGTGTGACACCAACAGGTACGGGACAGGCTGGAAAGCCCAGCCTACGAGAACACGACCTCGACGAATCGGCCGAGCAACTGGTTCGCTTCGGGAGTCTCTTGGACGGTCTTGGCAAAGGCTTCGAGCGAGCAGCCGAGAATACGCTCAACGTAGGTGGGATACTGGTCGAGCCGTTCCAGGAACGTCTGCCGTGTCAGTTCGGGATGGAACTGCGTGCAGTAGATCGGCTTGCCGGGGAACGTGAAGGCTTGATTGAGCGTGCGGGGACCTTCGGCTAGCCGCACGGCATTGGGAGGCAAGGCGTCCACGATGTCCTGATGACCGGCGTGAGCGGGGAACTTGAGGGGGAGCACTCCGAAGACGGCATCGGACCGGCCTTCCTCGGTAAGCTCGAGCGGGATGGTCCCCAGTTCGGCTCGAGTCAGATCGGTCACCACGGTTCCTCCCAGGGCACGCGCCATGGCTTGGAATCCCCAACAGGAGGCGAAGGTCGGTTTGCCGGCTTCGTAGAGTTCCCGCATGGCCTCGAGAACTGGTTCCAGCCACGCGCCACCGGCGGCCACCGAATAATCGCCACTCCCACCGAGCAAAACGAGATCGCACTTGGCCAGGAGTGGTTGGGTAGGTGGGCCACTGAGCAGGTCGTGCGTCTGGATCGATTCGATCGGAGTGTTCAGGACACGGGCAAAACAGCGCACCTCCTGATCGCGCATCGGATCGTCGGGATTGCGGACTTGCAGTAGCAGGTAGCGCAGGCGGGAAGCGACCATGGGATCGTTCGAATCGGCGGGGACCGAATCGGCGGGAGTGGGAAGGCGGAAGGCAAGGCGTCCGTAGAATCGGAGGCCTGACGAGCGGAGCGACGGGCCGTCCAAGCTGGTGATTGTAGAGCGCGGCTCGGTGAGTGAAAACGGGGCTACTGTGCCGGCTCGTCCCATGTGGCGGTGACTCGCTTGAGCCACATCATGGCGAGGATGGCGTCGTAGAGCGAGTGATTGTAGTTGCGGTAGGTGCGCACACGGAGGAGTTCAGCCTTCAGGACGTCGGTATTGGTGGCCAATCCATTGCGGTAGCGGCTCCGCGTCACCCGGACGTTCTCATCCGCCTGGTCGAGCGCCGCTTCGGCCACTTCCAACCGTCGCCGGGTCTCGTCCAGATGCAACCAGGCTCGGCGGACTTGGAGTCGAATCGTCGAGGCGAGATGGTCGAATTGGTGCTGCACCGCCTGCGACTTCCAAGCCAGCTCCTCTGCCTGATGTTCGGTGCGCCCGAAGTCGGCCATGGTCCAATCGGCACCGACGCGCACTGCCGCAATCCCCTGGGGGTCTTGATACCGGTTTTCGCGAAAACCGTAGACGCCTTCGGCGTAGATTTGGGGTTTGCGAGCGGCGCGGGCCTGCTCGGATCGGTGACACAGCGCGGCAGCTTGCGCGGCCAGGTCGGCCAACTCGGGACGCATGGCCAATGCTCGCTGTGTCAGCTCCTCCAGGTCGACCTTCTCGGGACGAAAATGCAGAGGTTCCAGGCTGACCGGTGCGTCGAGGGGACGTCCGAGGCGGCGATTGAAAGCGGCGATGGCCGCGTCCAGGCCGTGCCGGGCAGCGACCAGGCTGTGCCGCGCATCGGCGAGGGCGACTTGAGCGGCCAGGAGGTCGTTCTTGGGCGCCTTGCCTTCGCGATAGAGTGCTTCGACATCGTGCAAGTGGGCGGCCAGGTTGTCCCGGTACGTGCGGGCCACCGCCTGTTCGTCTCGAGCCCTCAAGACGTTGACGTATTCTTCGGCCACGCGGTAGCGGAGGTCGAGCCACCGGGTTTCGCGCTGGGCTTCGGCGGAAACCTCCCCGTGGGCCGCGGCCTCGACCCCGTGGGCGACACGGCCGCCGGTGTACAGAGGCACGCGCATTTGAGCTCCAAAGTCGAAGAACTCCCGTTGCATGAACGGCTGCGTGACCGGAACGGGGCTGGCTGGCGGGAGGATGCGGTAGGCCAGTTCGTCCGTACGGAGTTCATAGGCCGCGTTGAGTTTCACGAGGGGACGGCCTTCGGCTTGGGCTGCCGAGGTGGCATGCCGTGCGGCTTCAAAGGTGGCGTCCGCCGCTCGGAGCCGACTGTCGGCCACGATCGCCTGTTGCCATGCTGACTCGAGTGTCCAGCGGACGTCTTCGCCCGGCGACGGGACGGACTCGAGGGGGGGAGAGGGAGGCTGAGCCGGCTCCAAGGACGTGCCCTGCGGAAGAGGAACCGGCCGGAAGAATGCTCGGCCCGAGTTGGGTTTTGGCGATGCGGGGGAGGCAGGCGGATCGACGGGAACCCGCGGAGGAGACGGGGATGGTTCTTGGGCGGGGAGCGGCAAGGCGACGATGAGGAGGACGGTCCAGACGGCGCCATGCCATGCCCCGGCGGCGGCCTGGCGGCGGCCCGGCCACCAGCCGCGGACTTCGGGTGAGCGTTTTCGTCTGAGGGTTGATGGGTTCACCGAAGCCTTCCGTGCCGTGGGGGCGCCCGTAGCCGACTAGTCGCGCTCGACTCCTCCTTTCACTTCGGCCTGCCCAACGGGCCCCCTTCTCCGACACTCGGAAAATGCCGATCGTGCCGGGTGGCGAATCGCGACAATCTGGGTAGTCCTGGCGTCCTGGCAGGTCGGCATAAGGTAGCGTTGTCGTAGGAGCTTTCTCCGCTGAAGTCCCTTCAACCGCCCCAGTCCACCTTTCGACACCGACCCATGTTCGAACTGAAACTGCCGACATTCACCAGCAAACAGGCTTCTTCGGGACCGGTTCCCACGGGTGGCCCACGGCGGATCGAACCCGTCTACTCGGTAGCCCGCACCCCCTCTCAACGCCGTGCGGCGACTCGTCTGGTTTACGAGTCCTATCTTCGGGCAGGGCTGTGTCGGCCCAATCCGTGGCGGCAACGCATCACGCCTTATCACCTGCTGGATACCACGACGGTCTTTGTCGCCTCGGTGGACGGCCTTGTGGTCTCTACCGTCACCCTCATCGAAGACGGCGAGGCGGGGTTGCCGATGGAAGCGGTCTATCCGGAGGCGGTTCGGTATCGCCGCGAGCAGGGATATCGGGTGGCGGAGGTTTCGTGTCTGGCGGATCGCCGCCGCCATATGACGCGATTTCTGGACTCGTTCATCAGCCTGACGCGTCTGGTGGCCCAGTTCGCCCGTCACCACGGGGTCCACCAGTTGATGGTGGTCTGTCATCCGAGACACGCTCGATTTTATCGGCGCTTCATGTGTTTCGAGACCATTGGCGGATTGACCGAGTGTCCTCACGTGTGCGACCGTCCCGCCGTCGCGCTTTGCCTGGACTTTGCGAAGGTGGATCGCGAGCGTCCTGCCGGGTGGGAACGGTTCTTCGGCGAGTCGATCCCGGCCCACGAACTCGAGCGAGCCGAGCTGACGGACTCCGAACGCCGGGAAATGGAGGCCATGATCGACCCGAACTTCACTGGTTTGACCGCCAAGGGCGATCGAGTGGCCACGACTTGAAGCCTCTTCGGTGACTAAATCACTGTGCGCAATTGTGAGACATTGACATCCCTATGCCACATGGGGACGGCTCTAACACGGGCGAATCCATCGGTTGGGAGGGCGAGGCTCCCGCCGAGCCGGAATGTTACGTGCCTGTTACCAGGTGACGCATGGTATCCATGCAGCGGATTTCCGCCAAAGCATGTCTTGTATGCTGCACCAACCCGACATCGTGGGTCCTGACGCCGGTCATATGCGACTGGCCAATCCGTGCCTGCGACGCCACTGTGGCTCTTTTGTGGCTCGGCAGGAGCCTCGCCCTCCCAACTCGGGAAATATCGTTCTTGAATGCGATGATTGGCTGCCTTCACGACCATGCTGAGACCCAAATCCTTCGTCGAAGTTCTTTTTGTCCCAGAATCGTGCACGGTGGTTTAGTAGTGGCGGTCTTCCGCTCGGCCCCATCCCATGGTCTCACGCCACTGCTTCGGCGGCGCGCACGCGCCCCTCGACCACTTCGCAGATCCGATCGGCGAACGAGAAGATGCGGGGATCGTGCGTCACGACGACCGCAGTGACCTGATGGTCTCGCATGAGCGCACGAAAGAGCGTCATGATCTCCTGGCCGCTGTGGGCGTCGAGCGAGGCGGTCGGCTCGTCGGCCAGAATCAGTTGGGGCTCAAGTGCCAAAGCTCGCGCAATGGCTACTCGCTGGCATTGTCCGGCGCTCATGCGCCCTGGACGAGCTCGGAGGTGGTCCGCCAGCCCCACGCGTTCGAGGAGTTCGGCGGCGCGTCGTCGGGCCTTTCCTGCGGGCCAGCCGGCGAGTTTGAGGGGGATGCAGACGTTGTCGAGTGCGGAAAGGCCTTCGATGAGTTGAAACCGTTGAAAGACGAACCCGATACTCCGCAGTCGCAATTCGGTGGCTTCCCGCGCGGAGAGGGTTTCGACGGCGCGTCCGAGAATCTCGAGCGTACCCGAGTCGGGGGTGAGGAGACATCCGAGGATCGACAGGAGGGTCGATTTGCCGCTTCCAGAAGGGCCGATGAGAAAGACGGCTTCGCCGACTTGGACGTGAAAGTCTGCGCCTCGCAAGACCGGGGTGACCGTGGCGCCGCGCCGGTAGGACTTGTGCAGATCGGAAGCGGCAATGGCGAGCATGATCGGGGTCTCTCTGTGGCAAGGCGTCGTTAGTGCATGACGGAAACCGGGTCGACCTTGCGGATACGGGAGTACGGCAGCAGTGCGGAGACGATGCAAATGGCGGTCACCAGCAGACTGCTTCCCAGAGCCAGCTCGGCGGAAATGGCAATGGGTGCTCGAGGTGAGCTGAACCAGCGTTGGGCGAGGACGACCAATCCGAGGCCGATCATGGAGCCGGCCAAGGCCATCACGAGGGCATGGGAAATGACGATGGTGACGATTTGGCGTTCTTTGGCGCCGATCGCTTTGAGAGTGGCGAATTCGGCGAGCCGGTCGAGGACGAGGGCATAGAGCGTTTGAGCCACGACGATCATGCCGACGGCAAGTCCCAAGAGGGTCGCGGCGCCGAAGCTGATACCCAGCCCCGTTCGCGTCATCCAATAGTTGACGGAGATGCGGCTGTACTCGTCACGGGTATAGGCTTCAACTTCGGGAATGCGGCTGCGAATCGCCTGACAGACGGCGTGAGGATCGACGCCTTCTTCCAGTCGCACGAGAAAATACGAGCAGCGGTCGGGCGACTTTCCGGTATAGGCGACGGCTCGGGCATAGGTGGTGAAGACGTAGGGGTTGACGAGAAAACCCATTACACCGTGGCTCTTGGCGACGACACGAGCTCGCACGCCGTTGAGTTCCCGGAGGTCTCCGACACGAGGTCGGTCGAGTTTATCGTCTTCCAGTTCGTCGACGATGATGCCGTCGGTGCGGCGTACGTCTTCGGGCCGCCCCTGGGACAAGTTCCATGCATTGCCCATCAACGTGCGTTCATCGACGCCGACCACGAATACGGGTTCGAAGCCGCCGCTGGGCAGGGTCATCTGCGTGACTCCAACGACGTACGGCTCGGCGTGGGCCACGCCGGGAATCGTCCGGATGCGGTGAACCCACCGGCGAGGGATGTCTCGGGGGAAATCAACGTTGTGGATTTTCTTGTGCCCGACCCAGATATCCGCGCGGCCGTGGTCGACGAGCATGCTGGCTTTCTGGATGAGGCCGAAAAAGAGGCCCCCCTGGATGTTTACCAGGACGACGGAGAAGACGACGCCGACGAGCGCCGTGAACATCTTGCCGCGATCGGCCAGCAGCGTCTTGACGGCGAATTCGACCATGGGCAGGCCTCCGGGAGGCACGAGCGGGGAGCGTCAAGCGGAACGGGCCTCGTTAGAGTCTACCTCATAAAGACTCAGGCCGGCTCGCCGACAGAAGTAGAGGTGGTCCTCCTGCGGCATCGGCCCAGCCGCAAAGTCGTCATCCCGGTAACGCTCACTCCAGTAGTACCGGCGAATCTGCGGAGCGACGTCGCGCGTGACGGTGTGCAGATCGATGCGGCATGCGATGGCGGGCTGGCCCTGGACGTCCTCGTACGATCGGCGCGGGCCGAACTGAGTGACATGGAAGAATCGGCGGTAAAATGCCAGGTGTCGGGGGTGGATCGCCATGAGAAGGTCGTCGAGCCCTCGCCACGACGCATAACGGAAGAGGAAACGGGTCAAGGTGAAGAAGACGGCAGTCGCTTCGCGAAGGGATTGGTGCCGAATGGCCAGGCATGTGAGTTCGGCCAGACGCCGCCGGCGACTCCGCAACTCGGCTACCTCGGACCGGTAGGTATGGTCCAGTTTCAGGCCCAAGGCATTGTCTTCCACGATCGAGAGCGTCCCGACGATGCGTCCGGCGGGATCCTGCACGATGGCCATCCGGCTCGCTGGCAGTCCCAAAGGCCGGTAGTAGATAATGTCGGGCGTCGCGTGCGAGCAGAGTCCGGCGGAGACGTAGTTATCGTGAACGAGCCGCAATGCGGCCTCGCGCTCGGCTCGAGCGTTGGCGAAACGTGTTCGGAATCGGGCCAAGTGCGCCGCGTCGATCAGACGCCGCCCCAATGGCGTCAGTTGGTGTTCCTGCATGGACCTTCCCTGGTCGTGTAGCCGGAGATCGAAGATGAGGAAGTTGCAACCGGCCCCAACCCGACGGCTCGCTCGTTCCTACCGAAACTGATCGACCGGCGCCAAGAGCATCTGCCAGTTTCTTACGACCTGCCGGCAAAGCTTACGGAATGCGAGAATCGTCCCAACCATCGACGAGCTTGGATGTTATCTCGCTATCTTCCCTCGCTCGGCCAAGGCACGGGTGCCAGATGCAGGAGTGACGTTGGGGGGATGGGGAAAGGTGGCCCACGCGTGCGGTGAGCAGGGCACGGACGCTCGTAATTGACGGCCGGGGCACGTTCCCGTAAAGTAGATTGTTGGTACTTGCTGGGCGGCAAATGCTGGGGGTCACATCAGTTCACTGTGGATCGGATTGTCTGCGCTACATCCCAGCTGCGAGTTTGTGACTCGCTTGGACCCTCACGGGGAGCTTTCGAAATGAACCACCCGAAGTCTCGTTGCCGTAACGCGTTTACTCTCGTCGAATTGCTGACGGTCATAGCCATCATCGGCATCTTAGTGGGGCTTTTGATGCCGGCTGTTCAGTACGCCCGGGAAGCTTCGCGCCGCACGAGTTGCTCAAACAAGCTCAAACAACTCGGGTTGGCCTTGCAACAGTACCACGACACATACAATACGTTTCCGCCGTCGGCCATTTGGGGCGTGCCGCAACCAAACGGGGCACTGCCGCAAGGACCGTACCACCACACGTGGATCCGGATGATCCTGCCGTACATGGAAGAACGGGCGTTGTCGCAGAAGGTCGACAATCGCAAACCGGCGTGGGACCAGCGGATTCTGCGCGAGCACAAAATGGAGGCTTTACTGTGTCCCTCCGACGGCATGTACGACCATCCCAGCCAGACGCATGGCTTGGCGGTGACGAATTACGTGGCTAGCGAGGGCTACCACTGGTGGCCCCGAGCCGTGCTGCCTCGCTCGTTTTGGGTGAACAACATCCACATCGACATGCCCGATCCGACTGCCGACTACAGTGGCGTCTTCACCATCACGCACACGACGCGCCTGAGCGATATCAAGGACGGCGCTTCGAACACGATCATGCTGTCGGAAGCCAATTCGACCGGTTTCATGGGAGGCCCGATTTGGACGAGCGGTCGGGGGTTGAGGCGGGAGCTTGGCAGTCAGGCGGTCTTTCGGTCGGCGTTTGTCGCTACGGGGATCTATGGTGAGTGTTGCGAGCGCAATATCTACTCGGAAGTTGACGGGTCGGGCGTGAAGACCGCGACGTGGTTCCGAACCGCCCCGCACAGTTTCACGCCGACTTATTTGGCAGCGTGGGGACCCAACAGCGAATGGCCGGGCGCAAGCAGCCTCCATCCGGGACTGGTGCAGTGCCTGCGCGCCGACGGAGGCGTGATGGAGATTCAGGACAGCATCAGCATCGCCAACTGGATCTTGTGGAACGGGAAGTGGGACCGTAAGCAACTCAATGCGGGTTACGCGACCGTCCCTTGACTTGGCGTCTTGTTTCGAGGCCGGTGCCCGGTACGCCAGGAGCGAAGATGATGTACAAGGGGTTTTTGTCGGTACTGATCGCCGTCGCCGTGGCGTTTGGTGGCTCGGGGTGCAACCGCAAGCCGGATCCTCGCACGCAGCCGGGTTTTCAGGACACCAAAGACCCCTCGACGATCACCACGCTGCCTCCTGATCCGACGAAGGCAGGTAACCCACCGGGAAGCGGAACTGCGCCGTCGAAGTAAGAGACGCTTATTGCCGGCATCGCACGGAAGTCGTCTGTACCTTCCCTCGCTATGACATCTCGTGCGGGGGTTGTCTTTTTCCGCTCGATCGCTTACATTCGAGCCGTCGTCGCGGCTGATCTCTAATCGAATGTGCCGGTAGGAATCACCATCGGTGTTGTGCGCCGATGTTTTTGAACAGTTTCCGAGTGCATTCGGTTCGGGAAGGACACCCATCGATCACCTCCGCATGCAGGGGAGACGGCTCGTGCGTGAGTCACCCAAGCTGTTCCTTATGGCGGCCGCGGCGCTCGTGGCCGGCTTGTGCGGTTGTCGCGAAGAAGTCTCGGTGACGTATTCGGTTTCCGACGACGTCCGCGAGCTTCCACCTCCGTACCGCAAGCAGATCGCCTCGGCACTCCAGGAGTATTTCGGTACGGCCGCCACGCCGCGATTGCGTGTTCCCGACTTCGATGCGCAAGGGGACGCCGAGAAACCGCCGCTGGTGAATCTGGTCTCCCCAGAGAAGCTTGCGCGGGGACGCGATGTCTTCAACCGCCGGTGTTGGGGCTGCCATGGCCACACCGGCGACGGCAGGGGTCCGGCCGCCGAATATCTTTATCCCAAGCCTCGCGACTATCGCCGAGGCCTCTTCAAGTTCACCTCGACGCCGTACGGCATGAAACCTCGACGGACCGACTTGATCCGTGTCATCCGCTTCGGTGCTCGGGGAACGTCGATGCCCGCTTTCCGGTGGCTTGCCGATGAAGACGTCGATGCGTTGGTTGCTTACGTGATGATGCTGTCGTTTCGCGGCGAGCTCGAGTATCGCTTGGCCCGTGAGGCTCAAGATCTGGTCGATCCGGAAGCCGAGGAACCGGAGCTGATTGAGCCCGATTATATTCCCGAACTGGTAGCCGAGATCGCCGATTCCTGGAAGGAAGCGGAAGCATCGGGCATCATTCCGCTGACGGTGGAACCTCCGTTTGACGAAGAATCGATCGCCAAGGGACAGCAGATCTTTCAGAACAAGGCCTGCAAGGGGTGCCATAAGGTTGATGCTGCCGGCGGGCTGCTCGCGTACGAACAGCTCATCCAATCGGCCTCGCCCGATGTCCTGCCCGAGAAGATTCGGGACCGCTGGGAGACACTTGCGCGCAACTTGATGTCACCCGCGATCATGGCTCAGCTGAAGGAGAAACTTGGAGAAGACGTCCTTCCCGACAACGTGATGGACAATTGGGGTAACTTTGCCTTCGCGGCCAATTTGACGTCGGGCATGCTGCATGGGGGGCGCCGGCCGATCGACATTTATCGCCGCCTTTACACGGGCGTGACGGGAACTCCCATGCCCTCGTTCGCTCAGCATGAACTCTTCACCGAAGACCCGGACAACTTTTGGCATGTCGTCCATTTCGTGATCGCCACGACGCACGGGCGGCCCGTCCCCGTACCCGAAGACTCAGAAGATGGCGACGACGCAGATGAGCAGTGATCTGGAAGCCAAGAAAGCGCGCCTGGCCGAACTGAAGGCCGAGGTCGCTCAGTTGGAAGCGGAAATCAGCGGCGCCGAGTCCGATCGGTTCCGAGGAGGCACCTATTACACGGCTTACTACGCGACCACCGGTTTCTTCCTCGGGATGATCGGCGCAGCGACGAGTCTGTTGGTCAACATCATCGGAGCTCCGTTGGCCGGTCATCCACCTCTGAAGCTGATCCAGGTCTATCTCACGTTTCCCTTGGGAGAAAAAGCCCTGGAACTCGAGTCGGGGTTGGCTCTCACGATTGGCTGCTGCCTTTACATCGCTACCGGCATGCTCTTTGGCATGATCATCCATTTGATCCTCACACGGTTAGGTCATGGGCGGCTCGACTATCCCTTGCGCCAACGCCTGATCATCACGACCGGGCTGGGAATCGCGCTTTGGCTAATTAACTACTATGGCATTTTGAGCTGGCTACAGCCGCTTCTGTTCGGCGGCAACTGGATTGTCGAACAGATCCCATGGTGGGTCGCCATGGGGACTCACGTCGTCTTTGCCTGGACGATGGCCTTCGTCTATCCGCTGGGAGTCTACCGCCCCTATCGTCAAACGCAGGAAGCCTCATGATTACCAACGAAACCACATCAACGACGACCGACCCATCGGAACTCGTGGATGAGCGCCTCGTGCGCTGGTACTTTTTGGCTGCGTGCACGTTTCTGGGAGTTTCCATGCTGGGTGGGCTGCTGATGGCATTTCAGCTGGTCCACTGGAATCCACTCAACGGCATCGAACTGTTGGCTCCAGGACGCTGGCGCATGGTCCACACCAATGCCGTGGCATATGGATTTTTAGCCAATGCCTTTTTGGGTGCTTTGCATTGGGCCGTGCCGCGGCTGACACTGCATCAGGTTGCCAGTCGCGCTCTATCATATTTCATCTTTTTCGCATGGCAGGCCATCGTGCTGCTGACCGCCGCCGGCATCATCTTCGGTCCCTCGCTTCAGACGAGCCAGTGGGTCGCGGCGGCCGCGAGTAAGTATCATCTGGCGATGAGTCTGGGAGCCCAGGGGCTCGAGTGGGGAGAGACGCCGTTCTGGATCGACCCAGTCGCTCTGCTCGGTCTGGCGCTGGTCGCTTACAACTTCATGGTGCCGATCGCTCGAGCCAAGCCGCCGCTATATGTCACGATGTGGTACTTCATGGCGGCCTTTGTCTGGACGTTCTTGACGTATGCGATGGGTAACTTGATGCCCGAGTACCACGTGGCGGGAACGAGTGCCGGGGCGGTCGGTGGACTCTTCATCCACGACCTTGTCGGACTCTTCGTCACGCCGCTGGGTTGGGGACTCATGTATTACTTCGTCCCGATCATGCTCAAGAAGCCGATCTGGAGCCACGGACTTTCCCTGGTTGGCTTCTGGGGACTTGCCTTTTTCTATCCCCTCAACGGCATCCATCACTTCCTCTACACACCGATCCCGATGTTCTTGCAGTATGGAGCGGTGATCGCGACGGTTGCTGTCGAGCTGGTTGTGACAACGGTGATCGTCAATTTCTTCGGTACGTTATGGGGCAACGGCCGAGCTGTCGTCACCAACTTACCCGTGCGATGGTTCTATACCGGCATGATCTTCTATTTCCTGACGTGCCTGCAGTGTGCCATGCAAGTGACGCTCACGTTCCAAAAACTGATCCACTTTACCGACTGGGTTGTCGGCCATGCCCATCTGGTCATGTTCGGCGTCTTCTCGATGTGGCTTTTCGGGATCATGACGTATCTCTTTCCTCGTCTGCTCGGCCGGAACTGGTACAGCCATGCTCTGCTCGAATGGCATTACTGGCTTTCGGCACTGGGCGTCCTCGTCATGGCGACCGACCTCATTCTGGCGGGTCTGTTCCAAGGCTATTTCTGGGCGTCGCTCCAGCCGTGGGATGTCTCGCTGGTCGGATCGTATCCGTTCTGGGTCACCCGCGTCTTTGCCGGATTGGCCATGTTCCTGGGCTTCCTCTGTTTCGTGTACAACTTGTGGATGACTTACCGAGGCGTGCGGTCGCCAGCCGCCGAGGCCACGCCGGCATCGGCCACGTGGCTTGGATGACCGTGCTAGCGGGTTTGAGAACGAGAGCGATAGCAACCTAGGAACGAGATAGAAACACAGAGGACACAGAGAGCACAGAGAATACAGAGAGAAACTCGGCCATGTTTGAAAGCAAAGCAGGCATCCTCTTCATCGCCGGCATCGGGTTTTTCGCCCTCGCCTTCGTCTCCAACGCGCTCGTCCCCGTGCTGATGTACCGGGACTTGCCCGAGCAGACGGCCGAAGAGGTCGTCAATCCGAAGCTGCTGTACCAGGTCAAGGAGCTGAGTTGGCGGTTTCCGGTAGCGTTCGAGGAACACGTGGGTGCTCCCGATGAGGATGACGATGCCGCGTGGAAGGAAACGGCTGCGTCGCTTTTGCGGCTGGGTCGGCAAGTCTACATCGGCGAAGGGTGCTGGCACTGTCACAGCCAGTTCGTCCGTCCCGTTTCCAATGAGTCGAAACGGTGGGGGCCGGTTTCCAAAACCGAAGAATACGAAAACGAACTCCAGCGGCCCGTCATGTTCGGGACTCGGCGCGTGGGCCCCGATCTCAGCCGCGAAGGTGGCCGCCGTTCGAGCGACTGGCATGCCGTGCACTTCTTCAATCCCGAGTGGGTCTCTCCTGATTCCCCTATGCCGCGTTACACGTGGCTCTTCGATGGAAGTCCCCAACGACCGAACAAACGAGGCCTCGCCTTGATCGCCTATATCCAGTGGCTCGGAAGCTGGCTTGATAGCTACCCCTACTACGAAGAACTCGACGTACTGCGTGAACAAGACTTCTGATCGGACCGTGGTTTGGCCGAACGGTAGTGTTGCTTGACCGTTATTCGAGTGATTTTCAAGGAGCGTCTCCCGTGTCCCGAAAGTGGAAAACGATCGCGGTCCTGGTCATGGCGGCGCTCATCCTGCCGATCAGTGCCTACGGCTTCGGATCGAAGCTCTATGAGTTCTTCGTCACGGCCAAGAAATTCGAAGGAGGCGTCTTCGCCGTTACGCCAATCGTCAATTACCTGCTGGTGGGCATCGGCTTTCTCTTTTTGCTTGGGTGGGCCATTTTCACCGGCATGTTCCACGACATCGAGGCGCCTAAGTACACGATGCTTGAACGCGAACGAGAACTCGATCGGGCCGCGCAACACGCCCACCACTCTCCCCCATGATCGATCCCCGAGTGCGGTTGCTCTATGGTGAAAACGGTTGTAGTCCTTTCTTTGTGAGAGAATCCGACGATGAGCCAGGTTGAAACGACCTCCGCAGAAGCCGAAGGCGTCTTTCATGACTATGTTGGCAACCGGATTCCCTGGTACGTCCGCCTGATCTGGTTGTTGTTCTGGATCTTCGTGATCTACTACACGATCCGCTACATGTTCCCCGCGATCCAGGTGGAACTTTTTGAGCGGCCGTGACCGATGAACGGTTCCTTTGCGCGCTGCGCCTATTGCGACCTCCCCTGCCCTC